>NZ_JAATEK010000025.1:0-114957 GCF_012034195.1 Microbispora sp. CL1-1 | reverse complement strand
TGCTTCGCGGGAGTCCAGGCCGATGCCGCGGACCTGAAAGGCCTCCAGCGCCGCCGGGAAGTACTGCTTGAGGTGCGAACGCAACTGGTTGGACAGCTGCCCGCGGTTCCACACCGCATCCTGCTGCGCCCTGGCCAGCACCGCGATGGCCTGCACCAGTTCTGAATCGGCTGGCAAGGGCCGGTGCGCATCTGCGTCGGTGCGCAGTATGTTGGCCAATGCCATCGCGTCGGCGTGGTCGGACTTCGCGCGGGTGACCCGGTGGCGTTCTCGGTAGCGGGCCACTGCCATCGGGTTGATCGAGTACACCTTGCGTCCGGTCGCGCGCAGGCAGGAGATCAGCAGGCCTCGGGCGGTTTCCACCGCGACGGGGATTGGGTGCTCGGCGGTGTCACTGGCCTCGGCCAGCAGGTTGAGCAGTCGCCGGTAGCCCTCGGCGTTGTCGCTGATGCGCTGCTTGGCGACCAGCTTGCCGTTCTCGTCGATCAGTGCAACATCATGGTGTTTCTCCGCCCAGTCGATACCACAGGTGATCGCCAATGGAGCCTCCCGTGTTCTGATGTGCGCCCAGCGTGTGAGCCTGTGCGGGGTCACGCAGCGCCCTAATAGAAGGGCTCGGTGGCCCGACATCCGATGAGCAGTTCGCGGCCCCAGCTCACCGCACGGGTGTCAGTCTGTGGGCAGAGCTCGCGGCTCGCGTTGCAAGAGGGGAAGTCACCGTGCGGTCGGCTCAGGTCACGATCATGGCCCTCGTGCGGCCAGGAGCGCATCTGCTTCACGAGAGGCACGGCACCGGAGCCCGCCGCCTGTGGATAGGGGTCAAGCCCCGGGTTTCAAGTAGGAGTCATCCGGTGCCGTGCAGTGCTATTAGGTTCTAAGCATTGCTCCACCGCCGCCGCATCATGAGCGTGACGGTTAGTGGCACACGGCTATCGAGGCGCCGGCACCCCCTCAACTACTTGCCTGGGAGCCGTCATGTCCTTGCTCCAGGCGGGTGATCGGGTAGGAGGGGGGCCAACGCAGGGTCTCCGCCACGGCACTCGGACTGGTCGCACTTACGGGAGTGCCAGCTTCAGGCCTCTGCCACGTGTTCCAAGAGATTCCTGCAAGCTGTGCGGCAGCCTTCTGCGTGGGGATGTCCCGCTCGCGGCGGCGTTTCCGGACGGCGGTTCTCCCGAACCTTTCACGGTCGCGGCGAACTCATCGACCACTTGCTGGTTGCGCACGCCCTCCTCGCCCGCGCCCTCGAGGTCCATGCGCTGCGTCCGGCGGACGCGGCCAGTTCGCACGACGGGCCGCCCTCGGTGATCGAAGACTCCACCAGCCGCCGCGACGCGTCGGCCTCCGACCACGCCATGGTCTTCACCCGGCTCAGCCCCTGACATTCACCGGCACCGGAAAACGCCGCGCTGGGGACGACGCGCCAATCAAGCGCCCAATGGATCGGTTCGGCCATGATTCGTGGCCACCCTAGGTGCTCGGCTCGCGATGTGACAGTTCACACCCTTCCGAGCAGGAGAGGGGTGTCGGTCACGGTGAGCAGGAAACTCCGGCTGCTGCCGGGTTCCTGCTCACCGTGTCTGGCCAGAGCCGTCCGGTGATCGTCGCCGTCAGGGCAGGGAACGGGAGAGCGCTCGTACGGGCGCGCCGTCCGCGCCACCGATGTTGAGCGGGGTGAAGACGGACTCGACGCGTCTGCCGGACAGCTCGCCGAGGTTCGTCACATGCTCGGCGATGAGGATACCCGCGCGCAGGAGCACCTGGTGCACAGGCCAGGTGAAGCCGGCCGGGCGGAGATGGACGGGGAGGTCAGGCGTCGGTGTGTCGAGGGCGATCAACTTCACGCCGCGCTCGACGAACCAGTGCGCCAGTTCCAGTGACAGCGACGGGTGCTCGTCGTAGCGCGGGCTGCCGAAATACCGCCACCAGCCGGTCTCGAGCAGGACGATGTCATCTCGCTCGATGGCCTCGGCATCGACGAGGGCGTCCACTCCGAACACCTCTCGATCTCCTGCCCGGACCCGGCATACGATGCCGGGTCCGGTGAAGCGGCCGACGGGGAGATCGTCGATGGCGGGCCCACCGTCGATGAAGTGGCAGGGAGCGTCCACGTGGGTCCCGACATGCACCACCATGTCGATATGGGTGACGTTGAGCGGGTGTTCAGGCATGGACAGGAACCGCGAATAACGGGGCGCGGGGAAGGTCGGCACCCGGGGAAGGCCGTCGACGAGCCGATGGGAGAGGTCGACCCACTCACCGACGTCGGTGCCGCTCACGTCGTCACCGTCGAATGCTCACCCTCGTGTACGGACAACACTGCCTTGTTCCGCTCCTCGTACGGGCGGACGATCTCGGTGTGGTCCGCGGTCGCGGCCAGCGTCTGACAGGCGTCCACCCATGCGGCCAGAACGCTGTCAGCGACCGGTGTGGTCACATCGAGAGCTCGGGCCAATCCGACCGCGATGCCGACGTCCTTCTTCAGTAGGGCGGCGGTGAAGCCGGAATTGAAGGTGCGCGGAAGGACGAACCGGGGGAACTTGTGCTCAGTGGACCCGCTGCGACCGCTGCTCGTGTTCACGACATCGACGACGACTGCGGGATCCAGGCCGAACCGTGCGGCGACGATCAACGCCTCTGTCGACGCGACCAGGTGAGCCGCGGACATGAGGTTGTTCAGGGCCTTCACCGCGTGCCCCGCCCCCACCGGACCCACGTGGGTCACCTGGCGACCCACCGTGCGAAGGACCGGCCGCACCTCTTCCACGATCTCGCCGGGTCCGCCGACCATCACGGTGAGCGTCCCGGTCTCGGCTCCGGCGACTCCACCGCTGACGGGCGCGTCGAGGACGGTCACACCGGCGGCGCTCAGCTCGGCCGCCAATGCCTGCGTCCGCAGCGGCTCGGACGAACTCATGTCGACCAGCACGCGGAGCGCGCCCGGAGGGCGGTCACCGACGAGTTGAGCGGCGACTTTCTCCACCACCGATGACTCGGGCAGCATCAGCACGACGATCTCGCATCGATCGGCCATGCCGGGCAGGTCCTCGGCGCGAGTGGCTCCCCCTGCGAGGGCCCGGTCGAGCGCATCGGCCGATGTGTCGAAGGCCTGCACCTCGGCCCCGGCGGCGAGAAGACGGGCAACCATCGGGCTGCCCATGTTGCCGAGGCCGACGAAGCCGATCGGCCCCAGCTCCCGGAGGCCGGCGCCCAGATCACTCACCATCGATGCCGTCCAGTGCCACCTGGGCGTTCCGGCTCGCCTCCAACGCCGCCGGGACGCCGCAGTAGATCGCCGTCTGCAGGAGGACCTCCTGGATCTCCTCGACGCTGCAGCCGTTCCGGATCGCTCCCCGCACGTGCAGCTTCAGCTCGTCGGGCTTGCCCAGCGCGGTGAGCATCGCGATGTTGATCAGGCTGCGGGTACGGAGCTCCAGGCCGGGCCGCGTCCAGATCTTGCCCCAGCAGTATTCGGTGACGAGCTCCTGCAGTGGCTGACCGAACGGGGTGGCCCGCGTCCGCGACCGGTCGACATGCTCATCGCCCAGCACTCGACGGCGTACGCGGTCGCCGGCGGCGAGCATCGTCTCCGGTTCCGGCGGAGTTGCTGAGCTGCCGTTGTGCGAGGGAGTGCTGGCGGCGGTCATGGGGTCCTCTCGAGCGATCGGCAACGAAGTAGCCGTATTTAACCATGGTTTCAGACATCTGCAAGCAGCTATTGACCTATCAGACAGGTCTCCCTACTGTCTCTTGCAGCGTCACCCCCGGAGACGTCGATCAGAGCGTCGCGCCATCCCCGACCATGAGCACCCCTGGGCGTCCTTCCCACCCCAAGGTGGCGCCCGGGCTCGCCTGAGAGGACATAGAAAATGCCGACCCCTGCCCCGAAGCGACGGGCGCCCCGTCAGGTCCCGAGATCCAGCCGCGGAACGACCCACCCGCGCCGCCTGGCGTGGCTGGCCGTCGTGGGATCCGGAGCACTCCTGCTGAGTGCGTGCGGTGGTGTCGCGAACCAGAGTGCGAACGCCGGCGCGAACTCCGGCGACTGCGGCGACGAGATCGTGATCGGCGCCCCGTACCCGCTCTCCGGTCCGCTCGCGGAGTTCGGCACAAACTCGCTGCAGGGGATGCGGGTGGCCGCCGACGAGGTCAACGCGTCCGGCGGGATCGCCTCGCTCGGGGGAGCGAAGCTCAAGGTGGTACAGGAGGACACCAGCAGCAGCGATGTCGCGCAGGCGAAGAGCGCGGCGACGAAGTCGATCAAGAGCGACCACGCGGTCGCGCTGGTCGGCGCGTGGTTCAGCAACCTGACCACGACGGTCTCGACGGTCGCCCAGGAGGCTCGCGTGCCCTTGGTTACGCAGGCCTGGGCAGACTCGCTGTCCCAGCGCAAGTACGAGTACTACTTCCAGCCGCCGCCGAAGTCGTCGCAGATCGGCGGTGCCGCGACGTCGGATGTGCTGGCCGCGGCGCGGGCCGCGGGCCACAAGTTCACCCGGATCGCCGCTGTCGGGCCGAACGACACCGCGAACACGCAGCAGATCACGACCGCCATCCAGGCTTTCAAGGCCGCTGGCGTCGCCGCGAAGGATCCCGAGTTCTACCAGCCCGGTATCGCCGACGCGACACCGATCGTGAACCGCATCGTCGAGCAGAACCCGGACCTCGTGCTCATGTCCGGCCCGCCGGCCGACGTGACCCTGATCATCAAGGGACTGCGCGCCAGAGGGCTGGACGCTCCCATCCTGGGATTCGGCGGTGCCTTCGTGGCGCCGAGCCTGGGCAAGACGCTCGGTGACGATGTGAACGGCCTGATGGCGGTCGGGGCGTGGAACGACGACCTGCCGCTCGACGGAGTCGCGCAAGCGAGCGCGGCCTACAAGAAGCAGTTCAACGCCCCGTTCATGCCCATGGAGGCGGGGGAGTCCTGGGTGAACGTGCACCTGATCGCCGAAGCCATGAACCAGGCCAAGACCTGCGATCCGGACAAGATCGCGTCTCAGCTCCATTCGATGCACGTCACGTCCGGCCCGGCGGCCGCGATGCCCGGCGGTGAGGTGTCGTTCGATCAGGACGGCACCAACCCGCACGCCGTCCCGGTGCTCACGCAGTGGACGGACGGGGTGCCGAAGACGGTGTGGCCGCAGAAGTACGCGACGGTGCAACTGACCCTGGGCGCGCGATGACCGAGGCAACGTGTCGGACCCGCGGGGAGGTGCGTCGATGAGCACCCTCCTGCAGGTCCTCGTCTCCGGTGTCTTGGTGGGCGGTCTCTACGGGGTGATCAGCAGCGGGCTGTCGCTGAGTTTCGGAATCACCCGGATCGTGAACTTCGCCCACGCGGACTTCGTGACGATCGGGATGTATCTCAGCGTGGTCGCGGTCAGCGCGCTCGGATCGTTCGGGCTGTTCCTCACCCCGGTGTTCGGTCTCGCCATTGGTCTGCTGGGCGTGCTGGTCTACCTGCTGCTGCTGCGTCGGACCGCGGTCGGCGCGACGACCGAGGACGAAGCGCACCTGCCCCAGATCGTGATCACGGCGGCTCTCGGCATCTTCATCCAGTCGCTGTTGCTCGCCGTGTTCACCTCCACCGACCGCAGCGTCAACACCGTCCTGGACGGCGCGTGGCGGGCGGGAGGGCTGTCACTGTCCAAGGCGCAGGTGGTCGCCTTCGTGATCGCCGCTGTGGCCTTCGCCGTTCTCGATCTGGTCGTGAACCGGACGGAGTTCGGGCGAGGATTGCGAGCGGTCGTGGACGATGCCGACGCCGCGGCGATGGTCGGGGTGAACCGTCGGCGGGTCTTCTCGATCAGCATCGGGATCGGCGTCAGCTTGGCCGGCCTGGCGGGTGGCCTGCTTGCCACCTATCAGACCGTCAACCCGACGACCGGGTTCGGCTATCTCGCGCTTGCCTTCGTGACGGTCGTCCTCGGCGGCCTCGGCAGCATCCGGGGTGCCTTCATCGCCGGCATGGTCATCGGCGTCGTCCAGCAGGCGACGGCCACCTACGTGGCGCTCGACCTGCAGAACCAGGCGGTGTGGATCGGCTTCCTGGTCGTCCTGCTGGTGCGACCTCTGGGGCTCTTCGGAAAGCGGGTGATGACGTGAACCTGGTGCGGTCAGCACCCGGCCGACCGGCCTTGATCGCGCTGGCGGTGCTGCTCGTGGGCTGGTCACTGCCGTTCTGGCTCATCCAGACGCAGTTCATCCTCGTGGTGGCGATCTCCGCGGTCGTGTGGGCCATCGCCGCGCAAGGATGGAACATCGCCGGCGGCTACGGCGGCCTGCTCTCCTTCGGGCACTCGGTCTACTTCGGGATCGGCGCCTACACGACGGCATTGCTCACCATCCACTTCGGCCTCACCCCCTGGGTGGGCATGCTGGTTGGAGCGCTCGCCGCGGCGCTCGCCGGGGCGATCACGACGTTCCCGGCCCTCCGCCTCAAGGGCACCTACTTCACCCTCGCAACGTTCGTCCTCACTCTGCTCTTCGCCGATTTCGCCACACACTTCCGGGACTTCACCGGCGGCGATGTCGGCCTGAGCATCCCCTTCCTGCGCGACGCCCCCGAGATGTTCCAGTTCGACTCGGCACTCACCCTGTACTACGTGGTGGTCGCCATCCTCGCGGTGGTGACGCTGATCGTCGGTCTGCTCGCCGCGAGCAGGCTCGGTCTGTTCCTGCGTGCCAGCCGGGACGATCCCGATGCGGCGCGGGCGGCAGGCGTGGACGTGACCCGTGTCCGCCTCGTCGGGCTGTCGCTGAGCGCGGCGGTCACCGGGGTGGGCGGTGGCGTCATGCTGCAGTCCCTGCGGGCCATCGACCCCGTGACGGGATTCGGCGCCAACACGGCGTTCGTCATCGCCCTGGTGGCCCTCACCGGTGGGCGGGGAACCGTGGTCGGTCCGATCGTCGGCGCCGCCGTCCTCATCCCCGTGCAGCAGATCCTGTCCGCGCAGTTGTCCTCGGCTCCCCCGGGGCTGTCGGGCATGGCCTACGCGGTCGTCGTGGCCGCTGTGATGCTCGTCGAACGGCGAGGTCTCGTCTTCCTCATCGCTCGACTGGCGCGAGCGGTCACCGCCGCCGTCCGGGCGCGCCGGCCGCACCGACTCGGCGGGAGTCCGGCCAGCGGTGGCGAAGCCGCGCAAGCGGCCACCGTGCCCGCACAGGAAATCCCCGAACAGCCGAGGAGTGGATCGTGAGCGCCAGCCGTGAGAACGTCCGGACTGGTCCCGACGGGGAGCCGGGTCTGCTGCGGATCACCGGTGCCTGCGTGACGTTCGGGGGACTGCGAGCGGTGGACGACGTCTCGCTGGAGGTCGGCAGCGGCGAGATCGTCGGCCTCGTCGGTCCGAACGGAGCCGGCAAGAGCACTCTGTTCGGCGCGATCGCCGGAGCGGTCCGGCTCAGTGGTGGGTCCATCGAGTTCGCTGGGCGCGACGTCACCGGGCACGGAGCTCAGCGCATGTCGTCCTGGGGCGTCGCCCGGACCTTCCAGAAGGTCAGGTTGTTCCCCACCATGACGGCCGAGGAGAACGTGCTGGTCGCGGCACGCGCGCACCACCGGAATGCTCGCGAGGCCCACGAGGCGGTCGCCGCCGCGCTCGACATGGCCGGCTTCACCCTGGATCCGGCGACTCCCGCCACGGCTCTGGCCCTGGCGGACCGCAAGCGCGTCGAGATCGCTCGTGCGGTCGCCGCCCGCCCCCGGCTGCTGCTGCTGGACGAGATGCTCAACGGGCTCACGCGCCAGGAGACCGACGCTCTCGTGGCCGCGGTCGCGGAGCTTCCGGCGGCGGGGATCACCGTGATGCTCGTCGAACACGTGCTGCACGTCGTACGCAGCCTGTGCGATCGGCTGGCCGTGCTGCACCACGGCAAGCTGATCGCGACGGGCGACCCCGGCGACGTGCTCGCGCGGGACGAGGTCATCGAGGCATGGCTCGGACGAGCCCACGAGGAAGGAGCGCGCTGATGCTCGAGGTCCGGAATCTGTCGGCTCGATACGGCGACAGCCACGTGCTCGATGACGTCTCCTTCGCCGTCGCCGATGGCGACTTCTTCGGGATCCTGGGGCCGAACGGAGCGGGCAAGACCACCATCCTCCGAGCCCTGGCGGGGCTGACCCCACCAGACGCCACCGGCCACGTGCGGTGGAACGACATCGATCTGGCCGCCGAACCCGCGCACCGCAGGCCGGCGCTGGGAGTGGCCCACGTCCCGGAGGGGCGGCGCATGTTCTCGTCGCTCACGGTCGAAGAGAACCTGCTCATGGGGGCCTACCGACGGGGCAAGGCGTGGCAGAGCCGCAACCTCGACCGCGTCCTGGAGACCTTCCCGGAACTGGCCGACCGTCGCGACCAGCAGGCGGGCAGCCTGTCGGGAGGCCAGCAGCAGATGGTGGCCATCGGACGCGCGCTGATGGCGGAGCCGCGGCTGTTGCTGCTCGACGAGCCCTCTCTCGGGCTGGCGCCCGTCGTGGTCGCGCGGGTGTTCGAACTGCTCACCACTCTTCACCAGGCGGACGGCGATCTCACGATCGTCCTGGTCGAACAGAACGCATTGGAGGCGATCCCCCTGCTCACCCGTGGCTGCGTGATCGAGCGCGGCAGCGTCGTCATGGCCGGAACCCGCGCCGAACTCGAGGCGTCGCCGGCCGTTGCCCAGGCCTACTTCGGAGCTGCCTCGTGAGCGCCCCGTCGTCCCGCGCCACACCGCTGCGCGGCCGGACGGCGCTGGTCACCGGCGGGGGAAGCGGCATCGGTCAAGCCATCTGCGCTCACTTCGCCGCCGCGGGCGCGGCTGTCGCGGTGGTCGACCGGGACGGCAAGGCCGCGGCACGGACCTCCGACCAACTGGCCCGCTCCGGAGCCGTGAGCTGCGCCGTGACGCTGGACATCTCCCAGATCGAGCGAATCGACGCGGCGCTCGACGAGGTGGAGGTGGCACTGGGCATCCCGGACGTGGTCGTGAACAACGCCGGTGTCGGCGTGCACGCCGACTTCCTCGACGTGACGCCCGAGCTCTGGGACCAGACGCACTCCATCAACGCCCGGGGCACGTTCTTCATGACCCAGCGCACGGCCGCGCGTCTTGTGGCCCAGGGGCGGCCGGGTTCCATCATCAACGTGACCTCCGTCGTCGCGGAGCGGGTCTGGCTGCCCAGCACGGCTTACGCGGCGAGCAAGTCCGCGGTCCGCACCTTCACCGAGTACGCGGCCGCCGAACTCGGCCCGGCGGGTATCCGCGTGAACGCGCTCTGCCCCGGGCCGACCGATACCCCACTATCCGCTCCCCGCTACCAGGACCCCGACTATCGGGCCGGTCTGCTGGCGGTCGTGCCGCTCCGGCGCATCGGAACCGTTGACGATCTGGCCCGGGCGGCGGTGTTCCTCGCCAGCGACGAATCGGCGTTCACCACCGGCAGCACCGTCTACGTCGATGGTGGAAGGCGAGTCGGGTGACCGGCGCTCTTCGGCTGCTCACCGACGCCGGCGTCCGCGCCGGGGTAGACGTCCCGTCGTCGGTCGGCTCCACTGCACCGAACTGGCGGGGTGCCAGTGATTCGGACCCGGCGTCGGTCGAACGGGCCGACAAGGTTGTGAGCGACTCCCCGGAGCAGGCGGTAGCGGGGAACCGTCCATGGTTCCCCGCTCTGGTGCCGGATGCGCTCGGCGCCGTGGTCGCGGGCCGGCACGTCGCGCGCACCGGGGATGATGAGGTGACCCTCTGCCGCTCGACGGGTCTGGCCGGCTCGGAAGTGGTCCTGGCGGATCCGCTGCTCGACCGCATCGACCGCAGCCGCTCACGGTCAGGACTGGGAGAGAGCCATGCCCCTGTTCGATGACGGGGACTCCGCTGGACCAGCTGCGGCCGGCGCGGACGTGCCGCCGATCCCGGCGATGCAGGTCCGGCGACACGCGCCGATCCGGGAACAGGTTGCCGCGATCCTCCGCCAGGCGATCGTCGACCTGCGTCTTGAACCGGGCCAGGTGTTGATCGAACGTGAGCTGTGCGAGATGACATCCGCCAGCCGCCCATCGGTTCGCGAGGCCCTCCGGCAGCTCGAGGCGGAGGGGCTCGTCGAGTCGGTCAACGGCCGGGGCACGATCGTGCGGGCGATCACCCGGGAGGAAGCGCGACAGGTCTACGTCGTTCGCGCCAACCTCGAGGGGCTCGCCGCTCGCCTCTTCGCCGAACAGGCCGGGAGCGCCCTGCGCCACGACCTGCGCGCCGCGATGGCACACCTGACGGAGAGCATCCACAGCGGCGCCTCCTCTACGAGCCTGATGGCCGCCAAGAACCTGCTCTACGACATCCTCTTCGAGGGCG
This sequence comes from Microbispora sp. CL1-1, assembly GCF_012034195.1. Taxonomy (NCBI): domain Bacteria; kingdom Bacillati; phylum Actinomycetota; class Actinomycetes; order Streptosporangiales; family Streptosporangiaceae; genus Microbispora; species Microbispora sp. CL1-1. The sequence continues at coordinate 104,625 of NZ_JAATEK010000025.1, read as the reverse complement.
CCGGGAACGAGGTTCTGCACCAGCTGGTGCGGATCCTGCATCACCGGGTGACGCAGTTGCGAAGGCTTACACTCGCTCAGCCCGGTCGTCCGGCTCAGAGCGCACGGGAGCTTCAGGAGATCGTCGACGCGATCGAGCGCCGGGACGGCGAGGCCGCCGATGCCGCCGCCGTCCGGCACGTCCAGGCTGCCGCCGCGGTCGTGCTCGGCGTCCTGGAGTCATCGTCCACCGCGCTTGACTCCCCACCCACCCCCAGGCCCTAGACACGACCTAGAGGAGTGGCGATCGCTGCGCCCGCCTCACGTCCACCCCGTGCACGCCCACCCCTGGAGCACATTCCGGGCAGCGCGCACGGAGCAATCGGAATCGCGTAGAGAGAAAGAGGTAACGATGGTCATCCCCACGCCGAAGCCGAGGCGGTTTCCGACGCTCCCGCGACGAGCCGGCGCGGAGGAGCGGTGAGTCCCGCGTCCAGTGCCGGGGTCGCGCTTGTCACTGGTGCGGGCCGCGGGATCGGCAGGGCGACCGCCGAGCGTCTCGCCCGCGACGGTCTGCGGGTGGTCGTGGCCGACCGGGATGAGGAGTCGGCCGCTCGGGTCAGTGAGGGCATCACATCTGGAGGCGGATGTGCCGAGGCGCTCTGCCTCGACGTGACCGATCGCGACGCCGTCCGCGGAGCCGTCGAGGACGTCATGACGCGCCACGGGCGACTTGCCGTCGTCGTGAACAACGCTATGTGGATCCGGTACAAGCCCTTCCTGGATTTCACCGAGGATGACATCGACGGCATGCTGGCCGTCGGTCTCAAGGCCGTGTTCTGGACCATGCAGGCGGCCATCGCCGCCATGTCCGAGCAGGGCGGCGGCGTCATCGTCAACGTGTCGTCGCCGGCGGCGTGGCGGGGAATGCCGGGCACGGCCGTCTACTCGGCGGTGAAGGGTGCCGTCACCAGCCTCACCCGGCAAGCCTCACGCGAGCTCGGACCGCTCGGTATCCGCGTGAACGCGGTCATCCCCGGAGCCATCCCGACGGAAGGGGCACGGCAGATCGTCGACGAGGCCGGCTACGACCTCCGTCGCCAGATGACACCGCTGGCGCGACTTGGCTCCCCCGAGGAGATCGCCGCCGGCATCGCCTGGCTGGCGTCCGAGGACGCCTCCTACGTCACCGGCCACCTCCTCGCGGTGGACGGCGGCATCCTCGCCTCCTGATCCCGGCCGGGCGGGACCGCGAGTCCGCTGAACTGGTCGTACGGATCAACGCACACTGCAAGAAGGAGTGAACATTATGGCGATCACCAAGGGCGCGGCTGCCGCCGGGATGTCAGAGGAGCGACTGGCCCGTCTTGAGGAGGTGGTGCAGGCCGACCTCGATTCCGGGCTCTACCACGGTGCCTCAATCCAGGTCGCCCGGCATGGAGAACTGGCCTTGGACCTGGTGGCAGGCCACGCTGACGAGGGCAAGACGCGACGGCTCGAGAGCGACACCGTCTTCACGATCTTCTCGGTGACGAAGACGTTCATCAACATCCTCGCCCTGCGTGCCGTCGAGCTGGGGCAGTTCGCCCTGACGACCCCGATGGTGGAGATCATTCCGGAGTTCTCCGGCGCTCCACGGGAGCGTGCCACGATCTTCCACTTCCTCACGCACACGGCCGGGCTACCGGGGGTATGGGAGGTCAGGACCGGGATGCCGATGGACCGCCTCGGCGACATCGTCGCCGCGGTCTGCGAGAACCTGCACGGGGTGGTCGAGCCGGGGTCCAGGTGCGACTACTCGCCCATGGCAAACCACGCGCTCCTCGGTGAGGTCCTGCGCCGGACCGATCCGAAGAAGCGGACCATCAACGAGATCCTCGACGAGGACCTGTTCCAGCCCCTCGCAATGTCTGATACGGCCCTCGGCATCAAGCCGCACATGCGAGAGCGGCATGCCTTCCCCGACCTGCGCGGCAACCTGGCGGTCCGGCACACGTCCTCCACGACGCCGGGGGACCAGGGGCTCTTCGCCTCCGAGTCCAACGAGGCGACCTGGGTCGGGGCGGCGTCAACGACCCGTGATCTCATGCGGCTGGCGGAGATGCTGAGGAATGGTGGCAGCCTTGACGGGGCGCGTATCCTGTCCCCGCGCATGATCCAGATGGCGCGCCAGAACTGGACCGGCGAGCTGCCCAACGAGATCTACCGAGCGGTTGCCCTGCGGCACGGTTACACCCCGCCGCCGGCCAACCTGGGCCTTGGGTTCACGGTGCGCGGCCACGGGGTGGTGCGCCACATCTTCGGCACGATGACCTCACCCGAGACGTTCGGGAACTTCGGCTTCGGCAGCAGTATCTACTGGGTCGATCCGGACCTCGACCTGACCTTCGTCGCGCTGACGACGGGGCTGCTGGGACAGGCAGCCAACATCGATCGCTTCCAGCGGCTGGCCGATCTCGTCGTCGGCGCTGCCGTGTAGCAGCCGGTCAGGATCCTCACTCAGAATGAGGTCGGGCCACCGCGCGCGGTGACCCGACCTCATTCTGAGCGGCCATCCCGAGAGCGTGCGATGTCGGGCCGCCCGCGCGCCGGTGCCCAGAGCGATTCCGCTCGCCCGAGCGAAGCTGCCGTCTTATAACCAACCACGCGCAAAGTTTCGGATACATTCGGGTCATGTGGGAGATGCAGGTCCAACGCCATGCCCCCATCCGTGAGCAGGTTGCGGCTATTCTCCGGCAGGCCATTGTCGACATGCGACTCAAGCCTGGCCAGCTGCTCATCGAACGGGAACTCTGCGAGCTGACCTCGGCGAGCCGTCCGTCGGTGCGCGAGGCGCTCCGGCAATTGCAGGCCGAGGGTCTGGTCGAGTCCGTGAACGGCCGGGGAACCATCGTCAGCGTGGTCACCCCCGGCCAGGCACGCCAGGTGTACGAGGTGCGGGCCAACCTGGAGGGTCTGGCGGCACGCCTCTTCACCCAGTACGCGTCGGACGAACAGCGCGAAGCTCTACGCACCGTCATGGCGGCGTTGTCCGAGTCGGTCAGTCGCGAGGACGAGCCCGCCGCGATCATGGCCGTGAAGAACAGGTTCTACGACGTGCTCTTCGAGGGGTCGAGGAACGAGGTGCTGCAGCAACTTGTGCAGAGCCTGCATCGGCGTGTGACCCAACTGCGGGCTCGGACCCTGGCGTCCGTAGGGCGCCCCGCCCAGAGTGAGGCCGAGATCAAAGCGATCGTCGATGCCATCGAGGCGCGCGACGCGGACCTGGCTGATCTCGCCGCTCGACGCCATGTCCTGGCCGCGGCGGCCGTGATCCTCGGCAGCGGTACGGAGTCGATCGCCGGCACCACCGCGTAGAGGTGTGCGTCGTCGCCCCCCCTCTCTCTCAGGGCGCGTATCGAGTTGTGATCAAGGGCTGGTCCGGGTGAGGTCTTTGATCCAGATCATCGCGGCACGGAGGTGGAGGCCGGCGAGGTAGCTCGCAGGGGTTTTGTCGTAGCGGGTGGCGATGCCTCGCCAGGCCTTCAGCTTGTTGATCAGGCGTTCTACGGTATTCCGTTCCTTGTACAGGCCGGTGTCGTGACTGACGGGCCCGGCCGCCCTCGCTGCCCTTGTTCTTCCGCTTGGCGGCCTGGTCCCTCTTTTCTGGGGTGACTGCCTTGATACGACGTCCGCGTAGGTAGGCGCGGTTGCCGCGGGATGAGTAGGCTTTGTCTGCGGCGACCGCGCCGGGCGCCCTCCGGCCGATCCGGAGGCCAAGGGCCTGGTCGAACGCGCCAACGGCTATTTGGAGACCTCCTTCCTGCCCGGCCGGTCGTTTGCCGGCCCCGCCGACTTCACCGGGCAGCTGAGCGATTGGCTGGTGCGGGCCGCTACCCGTCATCACGGGCGGCTCGGTTGCCGGCCGACCGACCGGTCGCCAGTTCGCGTCCGCGCGCGGTGACGTATGGTGCGACGAGCCGGTACGGCCCGTGCAGGATGTACGGCGGGGCAAGATCGTGCGGATAGGTCTCGGCCCGCTGCTGAGCAATCTCCAAAGCGCGATTGAACGGCTCGATGCCCCGTAGGACTTGAGCAGCACAAGATTGACCGGTGTGAAGTAGACCTCAACCGCGTCGTCCGTCGCAGGCTGCACGATCACTCGGTCGGCGCGACCGGCGGCAGGGGCAGCATCGCCACCCGGTCGGCCTCCCACGCCGCCGATCCAGGGCGTACTGGTCGAGCGGGAAGAGCGTCCGCTTCAGGATCGTGCCTCGGCTGAGACTGGCGGAGAACAGCCAGGCCGAGCTGAAGACCAGCCCGCCTCATCCAACCCCGTCAACAAAAGGGACATAAACGCGCGAACCGACCTTTGAGACGAGCGGGCCGCCGGGCGTTGCACGGCCCGCTCGCCTGGGACGGTCATCGCGGGGCGGGGGCGTCAGGCGGCGGGGGTGCGGCGGCATGCTCGGCGAGGCCGCGCAACAGATCGACGAGCTGGCCGCGTTCGGACTCGGAGAGCCACCCGAAGATGTGCTCGCCCACCTGTTCGGTGATCCGCCGCGCCTGCGTCAGGGTCTCCTCGCCACGGCGCGTGAGCACGATGGAGTACGCGCGCCGGTCCTGCGGCGCCCGTTCACGCGAGACCAGCCCGCCGTCTTCCAGCTCGTCGATGAGCCGGACCATCGTGGACTTGTCGATGCCCATGTGATCGATCAGATCCCGCTGGCTGACCGGGCCGTACATCGGCAGCGCGAGCAGCACGGTGAATCCGCGGACGTTGATGCCCACCGGGCGCAGCGCCTCGTTGAGCCGCTCACGGCTCCGGTTGTGGGCCTCGGCCAGCAGCATGCCGAGTCCTACATGATCGGCGGCCGCGCCGCCATCGCCGGACAGGAGCCGTTCGAGCAGGTCGGGGCGCATGCGCTCATTCTAGTGTTACCCGAGGTAGTCTCATATGAGATTATCTTATGTGAGATTCGCTAGACGGGGAGACGTACATGCCTGAGCAGACCGTCGGGCACGCGCAGAGCCGCTGTCGTGCGGGAGGGCGCCGATGATCGGGGCACCGACCGGCGGGCGGGCGACCGACCACGTGATGATCGCGACGAATGTGGTCAAGACGTATGGCGCCGGCGATGGCGCGGTCAGGGCGTTACGCGGGGTTTCCGCCGCGTTCGCCCGGGGCGAGTTCACGGCGATCATGGGTCCGTCGGGGTCGGGGAAGTCGACGTTCCTGCACTGCCTGGCCGGTCTCGACACCGTGACCTCCGGCACCGTCCTCGTCGACGAGGTCGACCTCACCACCCTGTCACGCACGCGGCTCACCGAGGTCCGCCGCGAGCGCATGGGCTTCGTCTTCCAGTCGTTCAATCTCCTGCCGATGTTGACCGCCGAGGAGAACATCCGGCTAACCGTGGGGCTGGCAGGCCGTCACGCGGAGCAGGAATGGTTCGACACGCTGGTGGACGCGCTGGGGTTGCGCCCACGGCTGGCGCACCGGCCCGCGGAGATGTCGGGTGGTCAGCAGCAACGGGTGGCCGTGGCGCGGGCGATGCTGAGCAGGCCGGAGGTGCTGTTCGCGGACGAGCCGACAGGAAACCTGGACTCCCGCTCCGGCGCGGAGGTGCTGGGCTTCCTGCGCGCGGCCGTCGACGACTACCGGCAGACCGTGGTCATGGTGACGCACGACCCGGTGGCCGCCGCGTACGCGGACCGGGTGCTGTTCCTGAGCGACGGGACGATCGTGGACGAGCTGGCCGCGCCCACCATCGACGCCGTACACGCCCGCATGCGCAAGATCGAGGACTGAGGCCATGGGAAACCCTCTGTGGCTCATCGCGCGCCGGACCTTCGCCGAGGGCTGGCTGCGGCTGACCGCCACACTGCTGGCGGCACTGGGATCGGTCGCGCTCATCGCGGGCTCGCTGCAGTTCGCGTTGCGCGCGCAGGAGGCGGTGGCGGGCAGCGACGCCAGCGAGTACGTGCGCGCGGACGTGCTGGTGCAGGGCGGAACGGTGGATCCGGACGACCCGTACGCGCCACCCGACGGGTGGGTGCGGCTCGATCGCCTCACCTCAAGACCGGACGTGGCAGCGGCCGTCGGCGACGCCACGGTGACGGTGACGGCCATGCGTCCCGACGGGCAGGCGATCACGGCCGCCGCCGAGGGCCGCACCCTGCTGCGCCCCTGGGTGCCCGACCCGCGGCTGAACCCCTACCTGCTGGAGGCGGGACGCGCACCCGCCGCCGACGACGAGGTGGCCGTCGTCCGGCATGTGTCGCGCGCCGGGGAGCTGCGCGTCGGCGACACCATGACGCTGACGCTGCCCCACCAGACGCGCCAGGTGCGGATCACCGGGATCGTCAGCGTCCATGGCCGCGGCGCGGTGGCCGCCGGCGACCTGGTGCTGGCCCCGCCCGAGACCGTCCGGCGCGCCGCCATGCTGCCCGAGGGCAGGTGGCAGAGCGTCTGGCTGAAGGCCGCACCGGGCGTGTCCGCCGATCGGCTTCGCGACGCCCTGGCCCGCGACCTGGCCCGTGACATGGCCCGTGATCTGGGCGGCACGGCCGCGGTGCGCACCGCCGCATCCGTACGCCAGGCGCAGGCCGCCGCCGCTGCCGGTGAGGGCGCCTCCGTCGCCGGCGTCGTCGGCATGCTCGCCTCCGTTGCGATCTTCGTCGGCCTGTTCGTGGTGGCCAACACCTTCGGCACCCTCGTACGGCAGCGCACCCGGCGACTCGCGCTGCTCGGCGCGATCGGCGCCACGCCGCGGCAGGTCGGCAGGCTCATCCGGCTGGAGGCACTGTTGCTGGGCGGGATCGCCTCCGCAGGCGGCGTGGCCGCGGGCTTCCCGGTGTCCGAGCTGATCATCCGGTTGTTCGCACGAGACGGCTTCGACGTCTCCGCCTCCGACGCCCAGTACGGCTGGGTCGCGCTGGCCCTCCCTGCCGCTGCCGGGATCGTGGTGACTCAGGCCGCCGCGTGGCGGGCGGCGCACCGTGCCGCGGACGTCTCGCCCGTCCAGGCGCTGCGCAGCAGCGTGGCGGAGCCCCGGGAGCGCCGCCGGCCGCGCCTGCTGTCCGCGTCCGTGATCTTCGCGGGCGCCTGCTTCTGGTACATGGTGGCGGTCGTGGTCCGCGCAGACGAGCCGCCCGGGCCGGACCGCACGTTCTCCGTCGCCCTCATGAACCTTTTCGGGACGCTGCTGACCGTGACAGGGCTGGCCGTGCTCACGCCGTTCTTCGTCGGGCCGCTGGGCGGGCTGGTGGGCCGCGTCGGGACGCTGGTCAGCGGGGAGACCGGACGGCTGGCGCGCGCCACCATCACCCGCAGCCCGCGCCGGGTCTCCTCGGCCGCCTCCTCGCTGATGCTCGGCGTCGCACTGCTCGCCTCCGTGGTGCTGGTCACGATGTCGGTGCAGGACCGGTTCCGTGAGGCGGGACGGCAGGTGATGGCGGCCGAGCACGCGATCGCCTCCACCGCGAGGACCGCCGAGGGTGCGCCCGCTCCGCTGGCCAGGGATGTCGCGGCGAAGGTCACGGGCGCACATGGGGTGTCCCGGGCGGTCGTCCTGACCCGGACCGAGGTCACGCTGGTGTCGCCGGAGCCGGACGCGGCCGGCCTGGAAGAGCCGGGCATCGCCGGATCGGAGGAGGCGGCTGAGCCGTTCCGATTCCTGGTCAGTGGTGTCGAGCCGGCCGGGCTGCGGGACGTCCTGAGGCTGGGCGGCCGGCCGCCCGCACTGCGTACAGGGCAGATCGCGCTGTCGTCGGCCGTCATGAAGGAACGGGGACTCCGCCGCGGCCAGGACCTCGTCGTGCGTGGCGCGCGGGGCCGCGTCACGCTTACGGTGGCGGGCGCGTACCACGATCCGTCCCACCTGTTCGCCGACCAGGCGCTGGTGGCCCCGGCGACGATGGACCTGCTCGACGCCAACGCCGCCACCGTGGCGGTGCTCGTGCGTGGCGGCTCGGCGGAGACCCTGGCGCGCGCCGTGGCCGGGGTGCCGGGCGTACGCGTTCTCGGCCGCGACGCGTACGTGGAGGCGGCGTCGCAGTCGCTCACCCGGGCGTTGCGCGCGACGCACAGTTTCGTCGGCATGGCGCTGTTGCTGGCGCTGTTCGGGATGGCGACCACGGTGTCGATGAGCGTCGCCGAACGCAGGCGGGAGTTCGGGTTGCTGGGGGCCGTGGGCGCGACCATGCGGCAGATCCGCTCGATCGTCCGCTGGGAGGCGGCGGCCGTGGTCGCCCTCGGCACGATCCTCGGTTTGGTGATCGCGATGGGCACGCTGGAGCTGCTGCATCTGACGAGCGGCAGCTCGTACCTGCGCCCGGCCCCGCAGTGGTGGCTGTTCCCGCTGGTCGCGGCGGGTGCGGCCGTGGCGACGCTGGCGACCTCGACGCTGCCCGCGCGCCGGGCCGCGTCCGTACCCGTCCTGGAGGCGGCCAGGGCGCAGTGAGCCCCCACGTCCGGTGACGCCGACGGCTTCCAGCGGTACGGGCGGCGACCACGCCAGGCGCGGCAGATGTCCGACGAACGTCTCCGCCCTGGATCGCCGACGTCCCGGGCCGGAAGCCTTGCCGCATCCGCCCGGAGCGAGGTTGGCGACGGCGGGTCGCATCTCGGCAAAGTGGACTATATAGTCCATGTACTGTGGCCTCTTGCTGGTGAACCACGCTGGCATCATGCCTTCAAGGCGGTCGTGGCATCGGATAACTTGGACTATTGGGTCCACTATGCTGGTGTCCGGCTGATTCTCGACAGCTATCTGTAACTCTCGCCGAAGACGATCAGTGGCGCTCGTCCGTGAGCGACGCGCCCATCGATGCGCGCGGCCGGCCGGTCCGCCGCTCTTCACTCACTCCGCGTAGGAAGAAGGCAGATCGACATGGATCTCGACAGGCTCATGGGCAAGCACCTGACCAGGTATTTCGACCCCGGCAGGACCATTCCGGAGGAGACCCTTCAGCGGTTGCTGCGGTTCCTGCGCTCCACGCCCTCGTCGGTGAACGTGCAGCCCAACCACTTCTACGTCGTCGCCACGCCGGAAGGGAAACAGCGGCTCGCGAGCAACCTGGGCGAACGGTTCATGGACAACAGCGAGAAGATCCTGAACGCGTCGCACACGATCATCCTCACCACCAGGGCGGATGTGTCTGACAGCCACCTTGAGGCGGTGTTCGCCAAGGAGCGGGCCGACGGCCGCTTTCCCGACCCCGCCAAGCAGGAGCTGTGGGAATCGATGACCCGTGACTTCCTCAACCTGCGCAGCTACGGCTACAAGGACCTGAACCACTGGATGGAGAAGCAGACCTACATGGCGGTGGGCCTGACCATGATGGCGGCCGCCGAGCTGGGCGTCGAGGCCACACCGCTGGAAGGGTTCGACCCGGCCAGCGTCGACAAGGCGTTCAAGGTCCGCGAGACCGGGCACAGCACGACGGTGCTGCTGGCGCTCGGCTACCCCGACCCGCGCAAGGTGTACAGCAACCCGATCTCGCGGTTCGACGCCGACCGGCTGTTCACCTTCGTCTGAACCGCCGACACTCACAACACAGAAGGGGACAGTCCCGATGAAAGCCATCGTGGTGACCGACCAGGCCGCTGGAACGGCCGGGATGACGCTCGCGGAGCGGCCTGAGCCGTCCGCGGCGATCAACGACGTCGTCGTCCGGATTCACGCCTCCGGCTTCGTCCCGACCGAGATGGAATGGCCGTCGACCTGGACCGACCGCACCGGACGGGACCGGACGCCGTCGATCCCCGGCCACGAGCTGGCCGGAGTGGTCAGCGCCCTCGGCTACGGCACGACCGGGCTGTCGGTCGGGCAGCGGGTGTTCGGCCTGGCCGACTGGCACCGCGACGGCACCCTCGCCGAGTACGTGGCGATCGAGGCGCGCAATCTCGCGCCGCTGCCCGGCGATGTCGACTTCACCGCGGGCGCGTCCCTGCCGATCTCCGGGCTGACCGCGTGGCAGGGGCTGTTCCAGCACGGCCGTCTTCAGGCCGGGCAGACCGTCCTGGCCCATGGTGCGGCCGGGGCGGTCGGGACGATGGTGACCCAGCTCGCGCGGGAGGCCGGGGCGTACGTCATCGGCACCGGGCGCGCCGCCGACCGCCAGAAGGCGCTCGACTTCGGCGCGCATGAGTTCCTCGACCTGCAGAACGATGCGCTGAGCGACGTCGGTGGCGTCGATCTGGTCTTCGACGTCATCGGCGGGGACGTGCAACGGCAGTCCGCCGCCCTGATCAGGCCCGGGGGAACGCTGGTGTCCGTCGTCGGCCCGGTCGAGGCGCGGCCCGCAGACGGTCTGGCGATCGACTTCGTGGTCGAGGCCGATCGCGCCCAGCTGGATGCGATCGTCCAGCGGGTGCGGGATGGACGGCTGCGGACCAACATCGGCACCATCGCCCCCCTCGACGACGCCGTCGCCGCTCTCAATCCGACCGAGCGGCTCAAGGGGAAGACGATCATCCGCGTACGTCCGTGAGTTCTTGACGACAGCGACATTTCCCGACTCGTACGGGAGTGGTGGCCGGGCCGGCCTGCCATCCGGCGTGCACGCCGCGTGATCGCGGCCGGCTCTGGCATATGGACAAAACAGTCGGGCAGTGACCCGGCCGCCGCGTGCGTGGCGTTGCCATGCTCGAAAGTCGTGATGCTCGAAAGAGGAGGCAGTGAGCGACCCGGAGACCGATCGCGACAACCGCCGATGGGTGCGTGATCTCGCCACGGCCGGTCCCGCCAGGGAGGCGGCATGCAGGGAGCTGTATCCCTTGCTGCTTCGCATCGCGCGTTCCGAGGCCCGTCGCCGTGCGCCGAGCCTGGGGCTGTACGGCCCGGAGCTTGAGGACATCGCTCGCCAGGCCGCCGCTGACGCGTTGATGGCGGTCACCGAGCGGCTGGACACGTTCCGAGGTGAGGCGCGGTTCACCACGTGGGCGGGCAAGTTCGTGCTCTTCAACGTCGCCGCCAAGATGAACCGGCACTTCTGGCGTCGCCACGAGGTCTCCTACGATCAGGAGGACTGGTCCAGGATCGAATCGAGGGCCGACGTGGGCCCCGACGACGAGGCGCAGGTCCGGGAGTTCGCGGCGGCGGTCTCGACCGCGGTCGAAGAGCATCTGTCGGAGCGTCAGCGCATCGTGTTCCTCTCGACGGTCCTCAACGGCATGCCGATGGATGTCCTGGCCGACGAGCTGGGCTCGACCCACAACGCGCTCTACAAGGTGCTCTTCGACGCCCGGAAGAAGCTCCGCGCGGCGCTGGTGGCGGGCGGCTACCTTGCCCGAGGCGCCTGAGGCCCTGAGGCCCTGAGGCCCTGGGGTCCTGAGGTTCTGAGGTCGCGAGGTCCTGGGGTCCTGGGGTCCTGAGGTCGCGAGGTCCTGAGGCCCGCGGAACAACGAGGCCGGCACCCGACCACGTCGCGAGGCCCGCGGCCTGGTGGTCTGCGCCACCAGAACTCGCGTGTGCCGACTCGGCGGCAGCGCGATCGGGCCCTCGTGTCGTCGCCGGCGGAGGCGCCGTTGATCGTCGGGCGACTACGGCATCCGTCACTCGGCGACCGGGGCGTCGGTCGTGGTCGTCAGCGCTCGAAGCAGCGATCGGGCGTCGTACGGGCCGACGTGCCGGCGGCCGTTGATGAAGAGCGTGGGGACGGCGGTGATGTTCATGGCCTCGGCGTCGAGCATGTCGTCGCGCACCCGGCCGGTGACCTCGGCCGAGATGAGGTCCTTCTCGAACCGCTCCAGGTCCAGGCCCAGGTCGCGGGCGATCCGGATGATGTCGGACGGCCGCTGGTTGTCCTGGTCGTCCAGGATCGTGCGCGCGAAGTCGAAGAATCTGCCCTGCGCCGCCGCGGCCTCGGCCGCCTCCGCCGCCGCGAGGGCGTTCGGGTGGATCTGCACGAGCGGGGCGTGCCGCCACACATAGCGGAGCCGGTCTCCGAGCACGTCGCGCACCTCCAGGATCGAGCCGGTCGCCTTGAGGCAGAAGCCGCACTGGAAGTCGCCGTACTCGACGATCGTGAAGGGAGCGTGCGGGTCGCCGAGCACGTGGTCGCGCTCCGGGTCGACCGGGCGCGCGAGCGTCTGACCCGAGTCGTCGTCGGGGCGCGCGGCATCCGAGATCCGGAAAGTGATCGTCGCGAGCACGAAGGCGATGACGGATGCCGCGAGCACGCCCACCCGTGCCTCGTTGCGCGCGAGCTCGTCGTCGATCGCGAGGTCCACGATGAACAGCGAGATGGTGAACCCGATCCCGCACAGGACGGCGCCGCCGAGGACGCGATCCAGGGTGAGCCCCGCCCCGAGCTCGCCGAGCTTCAGGCGCCGCAGGAGCGCGCTCGATCCGAAGACACCGAAAAGCTTGCCGGCGACGAGACCCACGACGATGCCCCACGTCAGGGCGGAGCGGGCGGCGCCGGCCAGGAGCTCGGAGCTCAGTACGACGCCCGCGTTGGCGAGGGCGAACAGCGGAAGGATGACGTACGCGACGTACGGGGCGTAGGCCGCCTGGAGCCGCTCGTTGATCGAGATGGATTCGCGGAGGCTGTTCGCGGCGGCGCGGGCATACTCGGTGCTGGGCGACTGGCGGAAGGTGCGCGCGAGCTCCAGTGCGTGTTCGACGTCGGTGCGGTTGGGGCGATACACGGGCACCAGCAGCGCGATCGCGACGCCCGCGAGGGTCGGGTGCACACCCGAGGCGAGGAAGGCCAGCCACACCACGATCGCGAGGGATACGTACACCGGCCCGCGGCCGCTGGGGAGATAGCGCGTGACGTACACCCCGGCGAGCCCGGCGGCGGCGACGAGGAGCGGCAGCGGGGTGAACCTCTCGGTGTAGACCAGCGCGATGATGCTGAGCGCCCCGATGTCGTCGACGACCGCGAGCGCCAGGAGGAAGACACGCAGGCGTCCGGGGACGCGAGGGCCGACCAGGGCCAGGGCGCCTACGAGGAAGGCCGTGTCGGTCGAGATCACGACTCCCCACGCGTGCTCGTTTCCGGAGCCCTGCGCGATGAGGACGAAAAGGAGCGCGGGCACCACCAGGCCCGCGACGGAGGCGGCGACGGGCACGAGGGCACGGGACCAGCTCGTCAGCTCGCCGATCGCGAACTCCCGGCGCACTTCGAGCCCGACGGTGAAGAAGAAGATCGCCATCAGCGCGTCGTTCACCAGCGCGTGAAGCGTGAAGTCCAGATGCCGGTCACCGACGCCGACCATCAGATCGGTCGCCCAGAACGTCTCGTACGACGGCAGGGACACGTTGGCCCAGACGATCGCCGCGAGCGTCGCGACGAGGAGGATCAGGGCGCCGATCCGGTTCTGGCCCATCGCGCCGATCCGCGCGGCGATCGACGGGCGCCGGCGAGCGCCGGTGGCACCCCGCTCAGGGGCGAGTGAGGTCTGGGTGACGGTGGGGTTCGTCATGATTACTCCCACGCCGGCCGTTCCCGCTCATGTCGGGATGCGGGTCGCGTGCGGCGATGACGGTGAACACGGTGGCGGCGAGGGCGAGTTGTCGCTTCTGTGCAATGTACGCGGTGCCGGGTCCTACTCGGCCTCGTCGACGAGAAGCTCCGCCGCGGGGTCGGCTTCGAGCCGCTCGTCCGGAATGGGCCGGCCGCTGCGCAACGAGACTCCGTACGTGCCGGCCCGCAGGCGCTCGCGGGCCCGGTCGAGCGCGGCCAACCGTGCGCTGAGCTGCTCGGCCACGGCATCGTCAAGCAGCTCTTGAGCGAGCGGGCTCGCCGAGTCGAAGACCGAGATCCTCGCGTCGGCGGCCGCCTCCAGGTCGGCCGCCCGCACCGCGGCCGAGTATGTGAGCAGTTCCTTGACGCGTGCACGTTCACGCTCGATCAACTCGAGTGCCCGGGTCGGGTCCATCTGTGACTCCCTGGTGGTGACGATCGGCGATCGGCGTCGGCGGCGGGGCCTCGGCCGGCCAGGTCATGGCTCCTGGCTCTCTCCTGGTTAGTGCCGGGGAGTCCGCGTCTCTTACGTCCGCATCTCCTACGTCCGCTCGCGGTGCCGCGAATGGACTATTCAGTCCAGTGCGGCGTGGCGTTGTCGACCACTGTGCGCGCCGCCGGGCGTGCCCGTCCCCGCGTGGAGGAGCAGCGTTGGCGTACGAGGTCACTGCCACCGGTTCGATCATCGGCGCGCCGTGGTTGCGCCGATCTCGGGGTGGCCCATCCGATATTGGACTGAGCAGTTCACTTATTGTGTGGGTTGCGACCCATTTCCATTTGTCCACCATGAGAAAATGGACTGGATAGTCCCGTAAAGGGCGGAGCGTGTGAGCCGGGAGGGATTGATGAGGACCCACTTCGCGGAGGTCCTGGCCAGCGAGAGCGTGTGTCTGGCCGCAGTCACAAACGGGGCGAAGCTGGCCGGTTGGCGCCGCCGGGTCGTCGAGGAGCTCATGACGCCCAGGTCGCCGTACGCGCTCGCGCTGAGACAAGCAGGTGACGGCGCTGAGCGAGCCGACTTCCTCGATCGGTGGCGCGAACTCATCACCGAGACGCTGGACCGATTGCGGCGGTCCGGCTCGACGGGCGACACACACTGCTCCTCGGGCCAGACGCGAAAGGCCGATGCCGATCCCCGGAAAACCGCGGTGCTCATTCTCGCGGCGCTGCATGGGGGCAGCACGCTGAGCCAGATCGCGAAAGACCCTTGGCCGCTCAACGCCGCGCTCGACCTCGCGCTCGCACCTTTTGTGGCAACCGAGGACAACGGCCCAGCAAGGACGGTAATGAGTAGTCCGATCGGTACCATGAGCCCGTGATGACGACCGCTGACTCGCACAATGGCAGACGCCTGACGGCGCGCGGTGCAAAGACGCGGACAAGGATCGTCACCGCCGCGAGCGACCTGATGTACGTAAAGGGAGTCAGGGCTACCACGCTTGATGACGTGCTGGCGGCGAGCGGAGTCAGCAAGTCGCAGTTGTATCACCACTTCGACGGCAAGGACGCGCTCGTGCGGGCCGTCATCGACCACGTGGGAGAACGCGTCATCGAGCGCGAGCGCGAGGCACTCGGCCATGTCTCGACGATCCGGGGCCTGCGACGCTGGCGGGACGCGTTGGTCCAGAACAACGCCCTTCGGCATGGCGCCTACGGCTGTGCGCTCGGCTCGCTGGCCTCCGAGGTCTCCGATCACGACGCGGTCGCACGCGAAGCCCTGTCTCGGCTGTTCAACGAATGGCAGGGACTGCTGGCCGGCGTGTTGCGACGACTTCAAGACGGTGGTGGACTCGCGCCCGAGGCGTCGGCGGACCAGCTCGCGACCGGGCTCATGGCCGCCCTCCAGGGCGGGTACATGCTGGCCCAGACCGCGCGCGATGTCACCCCGATGGCGACGGCACTCGACATGGCACTCGCGCACATCGAGAGCCTGTCGAAAGACTGAGCTCGTCGCCGTACGGTCCCGGCCGCGAGCCGAAGTCGCAGGCCGGGAGCACGCCCTGCCCGGAACCCGCGTAAGCCGGCAGCCGAGCGAGCCACCCCGTCACACGCGCCCTCGCTTCCCCGTGGTCGTACGACGACGCAGGCAGGGCCGGGTCATATGGCGAGGCGTGCGGGCTCGGCGGTGACCTGCGGGTCCACGTCCACCTGCCTTGTTGTCTTCCGCACAGATCGGCCCCGCGGATCTGACGAGTCCATCGCTCACCGGTCGCGGTTCGAGTCCCGCGCGGTGCGAGTGGCGATGAAGGCCGAACGGTTGATGTCGACGGCGTCCTTCCATTCGGGATGGTCTTCGACGTAGTCGGCGACGAACCCGCAGTAGACGCCGGCCCTGGACCGACTCCGGCTCAGATCTTCGAGCGCGTAGCGCGCCAGGGCCGAGGCGACGCCTCGATGCCGTTGGTCCGGGTCCACGTAGGAGTGCGTGAGCGAGATCCGCCCACCGGTCGTCTCGTACGCGAGACTGCCGACGACCTGCCCGTCGATCAGTGCCTCGTACAGGCGGGTGGTCTCGTCCTTGCGCACCTCAACGGCGGCCGGTGATCGATTCATGCCGTCCTCTCGCCTCGTTCGTCTCCAGTCGGTGCCTGTGGGCGGTTGTCAGCTCTCGATCCGAACCTGCCGCCTGTCGAAGGCGACATAGCCGCTGAAGTCGCGGCCGACGCGGGCCGCCGCCGACTCCTTGATGCCGGGGTAGGACCACGCGCCGTCGCTGAGCACCGTCTCTCCGGCCAGGACGTCGTGATACTGCGCCTTCCCCTTCCAGGGACAGGTGTAGGGCGTCGGGCTGTCGCGGAGCGTGCCGGCCACGACCGAGTCCGGCGGGAAGTAGACGTTCCCCTCTATCCTGACCACCGCGTCGTCCGCGGCCTCGGCCACCACGGTCTCCCCCACCACTGCCCGCATGTCCGTTTCCCTTCATCGATCCTTTGGCCGGCCGATGGTCGCGGTCAGGCGAGGCCAGGGGCGGGCGAGAACGACCACGAGCTGGAGCCCGAGAGGTCGAGCCACGTGCCCCGAGGTGTCCGGGCCACCCGGGCGACCATCGCCTCGCACTCGCGGCAGCGCAGCACGGTTCCAGGCCCGCCCATGTAGGCATGCAACTGCCCGAACGCCTGCGCGGCGCCGCAGCCGGCGCAACGGACGGTGGCGATGGTCGGGTCGCCCGCGATGATCCCGGCGAACTCGCCGGCGGCGGCGTTGCCGTCCAGGACCGGGCCGGTGCCGCCGCCGGGTGCGGCCGGGGTCGAGAAGTCCGAGGTCATCGAGTAGCTCCCGTTGCTCCGAATCGTTCCGTACGTATGCGATCTTCGGGGTATCCCGTCGTGCGGAGCAGCCGTGTGGCGTGGTCGACGAAGCCGGAGGGGCCGCACACGTAGACCCGGGCCGCCAGAGGCTCCGGCCACGCGGACGGAGGCCGGATGTCCTCGACCGTGAGGTGTCCGGCGGCACGGAGGTGCCCGTCGGGGACCCTGCGCGTGTAGACGAGGCGCACGTCCGCGAACCCCGGCGCGGACGGATCGGCCGACATCTCTTCCAGCTCGGGCCCGTACATGAGGTCGCGCGGGCCGCGAAGCGAATACACGAGCATGGTCCGCGTCGGGTCCCCCGCTCGCTTCCGGGCTCGCACCATGGTGACCAGCGGCACCACTCCTGATCCACCGGCGATCAGGAGCACCGGGCCGTCCCCGATGGACGGGTCGCCCGGCTCCCAGACGAACCATCCGCCGATGGGCCCGCGTACGTCGAGCTCGTCGCCGATCTCCATGGTCTCCACCAGGTAGGGCGAGACCTCGCCATGGGGCAGGAGGTCGACGGTGATCGCGACGCGGTCGGGTGTGGCGGGCTCGGCCAGCGAGTAGCTCCGCTGGGCCGAGTAGCCGTCCGCCGCTGTGAGACGGATATCCACGTGCTGGCCGGGCAGATGTCCGGTCCAGCCGGGCACGTGGAGATCGAGTGTCCGGGAATGCCACGACTGCGAGTGCACACCGACGAGCGTTGCCTTGCGCCAGCGATTCCCTGCCAGAGCCACGGAGCCCAAGGCCGTGTTCGTGTCAGTCATCGGCGTACCGCTGCTCGCGCCATGGGTCGCCGTACGTGTGATAGCCGAAGCTCTCCCAGAAGCCCGGCTCGTCGGAGCGCTGCATGGTGATGCCCTTCACCCACTTCGCGGACTTCCAGAAGTAGAGATGCGGCACCAGGAGCCTGGCCGGACCGCCGTGCTCGGCGTGAAGCGGCTCTCCCTCGAACTCGTACGCGATCCAGGCCCTGCCGCCGAGCAGGTCTTCCAGAGGGAGGTTCGTGGTGTAGCCGCCGTACGAGTGGACCATCGCATAGTCGTCGTCGGTCTCGACGTCCTCGAAGAAGGTGTCGAGCGCGACGCCCCGCCACCGGGTCCCGAGTTTCGTCCACCGGGTCACGCAGTGGATATCGACGTTGATCTCCTCGGAGGGCAGGGCCGTCATCTCGTCCCAGCTCCACCGCTTCGGCTCGCCGATCTCCGGTGTGATGGTGAAGCTCCACCTCTCCGTCGGGATCAGCTGCGTCGGACCGGCCGTCAGCACGGGGAATCCGTGGGTCAGATGCTGGCCGGGCGGCAGATCGGCGGCACGCGGGTCGTGATGGCCGAAGAAGCCACGCGAGATTGTCACCCTGTGCTCTCTTCCAGACCCAACGGTCTCTAGTGGTGGGCGCCTCACGGACGAGTTGATGGACTCTTTGGTCCAAACTAGGGTCCGGCTGCGACCGGTGTCAAAGCGTACCTGGCCCGCTATATGCCGCATGTGACCATGAGATAGGTTGCAGAAATTGGACTATATAGACCAAACTCCGACGAGATGGCCAGGGAGGCAGGCTGTCGATCAACGCCTCCGGCCGGTGATGTCGTGGCGCGGCCTGGCGAACCGAGAAGGTGACTCCGTGACTGATGGCAGATGCTCCGACATGGTGCGATTCGGCGGCGATCTCGGGCTGGCACCGGAACACCTCCGGGGTTCGCTGACCGCTCATCTGGCCGACTGCCCGGACTGCGCGTCGTATGTCTCACAGATCGCCACGACCCGCGAGGTCCTCGGACGGCGCTCAGGTCCCGGTGGCGTACGGAACGACGGGTCCCCGGCGGGCGCCGAGGCCTTGCGACGTGCTCTCCTCGCGCGTGCCGAACTGCTCGACCCCGCGAACGCCGAGGACCTCGCCCAGCGATCGCTGGAGGTGGGCCTGGCCCTGCAACGCAGGGATTCCCGCCCGCGAGGGATCGCCGAGCTGACCACGATCATGCACGCGCTCAGTGACGCGCAGATGTGGCTGGAGGGCCGCACGACGCCCGCCGTCGACGTCGACGCGGCCGCCCGAGCCCGGGCGGGCTCACTGGACGACCTCAACAGCGATGCCGATGAGCCCGAGCTCTTCTATCCGGATCTCTACCCGGGTGAGGGCGGGATCGACGGGTGGGTCGTCAGCCCGAGCCGGTGGCGGTACGGCGCGGAGATCCTGGGCCCGGAGGAAGCGGACGAGACCGGAGAGGTGTACGACCTGGTCGACAAGGCGCTCGGCGAACTGCCCGAGCCGCTCGGCGACCTTCTCGCGCTCGTCGACATACAGGGCTACCCGCTGACCGGCGCGGCGCGGGCACTCGGGCTCGATGAGCCATCGGCGACGGCTTCCTTGGCCCGCGCCCGGAACCACGTCCGTGGCCGTCTCGACGAGTACCTGCGTGGTGTGTCCCGGTAGGCCAAGACCACGATTCGGTACCCCCGCGAGAGCGGTGGCCCTTCGGGGTGGCCGTCGGCGGCCGTTCGGGGTGGCCGCATCACGGGCGCGCGGCAGATGGGCGGCGAAGGGTTGCGCCGAGGGGTGCCCAGCAGGGCAAGGGTGGTGGCGAAGGGGTGCCCAGCAGGGCAGGGGCGGCGGCGACCTGCGATGCGGCCCACAGGTCGCCGCCGCTTCGGCCCAGGCCCGTGCGGGACCATGACCCCGCCCCCGAGGTGACCCCGCCCCCCGAGGTGACCCCGCCCCCGAGGTGACCCCGCCCCCGAGGTGGCTCAGCCGGGGACGATGAGCCCGCGCTGGTAGGCGCGTACCAGCCGGCGGGGCACCAGGAGCTCGCGGCCGTTCACGGTGATCGGCACCAGGTCGGGCGGAGTCGCCTTCCACTGGCTGCGACGGTGGCGGGTGTTGCTGCGCGAGGTCCTGCGCTTGGGAACGGCCACGATCACCAGCTCGCCTTCGTCACGCCCGGCAGTTCGCCCCGATGGGCCATCTGCCGGAACCGGATCCGCGACAGCCCGAATGTGCCGAGATATCCCCGCGGGCGGCCGTCGACGGAGTCGCGGTTGCGCACGCGGGTCGCGCTCGCGTCGCGCGGCTGGCGCGCCAGCTCGCGTACGGCCGATGCCCGCTCTTCCGGAGTGCCGGTGCGTACGACCTCCTTCAGCTCCGCACGCCGCCGGGCGTAGCGGGCGACCACGGCCTTGCGCCTCTCGTTGGCCGCGATCTTGCTCTTCTTGGCCATCAGATCTTCTCTCCGCGGGCCCGGATCCGGGCGACGGCGGTCTCGATGCCGATCTTGTCGATGGTCCTGATCGCCCGGGCGCTGAGCGTGAGCCGTACATAGCGGTTCTCGCTGGGCAGCCAGTAGCGGCGGTGCTGGATGTTGGGGTTCCATCGCCGGCGGGTGCGGCGGTGGGAGTGGGAGACGCGGTTGCCGAAGACCGGCGCGGCTCCCGTGAGCTGGCAGTGCGCCGACATCAGGCCCTCCCGTAGCGCTGGTTGAACCGCTCGACCCGGCCGGCGGTGTCGAGCACCCTGCTGCGCCCGGTGTAGAAGGGGTGGCTCGCGGAGGAGACGTCGACGTCCACCACGGGATAGGTGTTTCCGTCCTCCCACTCGATCGTCTTGCCGCTGGTGATGGTCGAGCGGGTGAGGAAGGCGAACCCGGCGCCCGGGTCGCGGAACACGACCGGGTGGTAGTCGGGGTGGATGCCCTTCTTCATCGTTCCTCCCGGAATGCGACGTGCCTGCGGATGATCGGGTCGTACTTGCGGAGCGTGAGCCGGTCGGGGTCGTTTCGCCGGTTCTTGCGGGTCACGTAGGTGTAGCCGGTGCCCGCGCTCGATCGCAGCTTGATCACGGGGCGTAGCTCGTTTCTGGCCATGGGCCGTTCCTCTCTCGCCGTCGGTATGTGTAATGATAACGATAATCGTTTTCGTTCCGGCAACCCGGAGGCACCCATGTCCACCCCCGTCGTCCTGGTCGCGGGCCTGCACGCCTCTGCTCGCACGGCCGTCGTCGATCGCCTCCTGCGCGACCATCCCGGCTCCGTGGCCGTCCACCACGACCTGCGGGAGGTGACCGCCGACCGGGTGCAGCGCGTGGTGCGCGACGCGTCCACCGTGCTCGACCTGGCCGACGTACGGCTCGCGCACGGCTGCGTCACCTGCACCGTCCGCGAGGACCTGCTCCCTCAGCTGGTGCGGCACGCCGCCACCGCGTCGCTGCTCGTGGTCGACCTGTGGGACTCGGTCGAGCCGCGCTCGGTCGCCGAGGCGCTCGACTGTGAGGAGGCCCACGACATCCTGCGGCTGACCTGCGTGCTGACCGCGCTGCACGCCGAGCACATGCCCGTCGACATCACCCGCGGCGACCGCCTCCGCGAGACCGGCCAGATCGCCGCGTCCGGCGACCAGCGCTTTCTCGCCGAGGTCCTGGCCCGGCAGATCGAGTACGCGACCGCCCTGTCCGTGCACGGCGGCGACGAAGAGGATGTGGAGCTCTCCCGCGCCGTGCTCGCCCACCTCGCGCCCTGCACGCCGGTTTTCGCCCCGGGTTCCGCCGAGTCGCCGCTGCCCGACGTGACCGGCGCCCGGTTGTGCACGCGGGAACTGGCCGAACGCGTCGACCCCGCCACCGCCCAGCTGCCCTGCGACGCCCAGACCGACGAGATCACCACGGTCGTCTGGCACCGGCTGCGCCCGCTGCACCCCGCCCGCCTGTTCGAGGCCGTGGACGAGCTGGTCACCCAGTCCGTACGCTCCCGCGGGCGGTTCTGGCTGGCCAGCCGGCCCGATCGGCAGCTCGCCTGGGACGCGGTCGCGGGCATCGTGTCGGTCGAGGACGCCGGGCCCTGGCTGGCCGCGCTGCCGGAGGCCGCCTGGGACATGGTCTCCCCCGCCCGCCGTACGGCCGCCGGCCTCGACTGGGACCCCGTCACCGGCGACCGGGTCCAGCACCTGGTGTTCACCGGGCCCGACCTCGACCGCGAGCGCCTCCACGCCCTGCTCGACTCCTGCCTGCTCACCGGGGAGGAGGCACGGGCGGGCTCCGGCGTGTGGGCCGGTTACGACGACCCCTTCGCCCACATCCTCGACCTCAAGGAGATCGCATGAAGCCCCGCCGTACGCCCCGGAAGAAGGGCAACCCGCTGCAGGGCGTGAGCTACGTCGACTACAAGAACACCGACCTGCTGCGGAAGTTCATCTCCGACCGCGGCAAGATCCGCAGCCGCCGCGTCACCGGCGTCACCGTGCAGCAGCAACGCCAGATCGCCCGCGCCATCAAGAACGCCCGTGAGATGGCGCTGCTCCCCTACGCATCCCAGCCGCGTTCCTGACCGGCACGGCGCCCCCGGCCCTCGGCGGGCAGACCGTCGACCCGTTCGAACCACAAGGATTGACATGAACACCTCCTCCCTCCGTCGTCCCGCCGTGCTCGTCGTCGCGGGCGTGGCTTCCGTGCTGCTGGCCGGCTGCGGCGGCTCGCCTGCTCCCGCGGCGTCCGCGGCGCCGTCCGCGAGCGCGTCCACGAGCGCGTCCACCGGCGCGGTCGCCGTGGTGACCTCCACCAACGTGTACGGCGACATCGTGCGGCAGATCGGCGGCGACAAGGTCGCGGTGACCTCGTTCATCGCCAGCCCCGACCAGGACCCGCACTCCTACGAGGCCAACACGCAGAACCAGCTGGCCCTGTCGAACGCCAAGGTGATCATCGAGAACGGCGGCGGCTACGACGACTTCATGGACAAGATGCGCGACGCCGCCGGCAACACCACGGCCCAGGTGCTGAACGCGGTCGAGATCTCCGGGAAGACGGCGGCCGCCGGGGAGGAGCTCAACGAGCACGTCTGGTATGACTTCCCGTCCGTCGCGCGGCTGGCCGACTCGATCGCCGCCGCGCTGGGCAAGGCCGATCCCTCCGGAGCCGCCGCCTTCACCGCAGGGGCCGAGGCCTTCAAGCAGAAGCTCACGCCGCTGGAGGAGCAGGAGGCGACGATCGCGCAGAGCGCGAAGGGCACCGCCGTGGCGATCACCGAGCCGGTCCCGCTGTACATGATCGAGGCCTGCGGCCTGACCAACGCCACCCCCGAGGACTTCAGCGAGGCCATCGAGGAGGGCAACGACGTCTCCGCCCGCGTCCTGCGGGACACCCTCGCCCTGTTCAGCGGCAAGAAGGTGCGGGCCCTGGTCTACAACTCCCAGACCTCCGGCCCGGAGACCGAGAAGGTCCGTGAGGCGGCGGACGGCAGCGGGATCCCCGTCGTCCCGGTCACCGAGACCCTGCCCTCCGGTGAGGACTACATCGGCTGGATGACCGCCAACCTCGACGCGCTCGGCAAGGCCCTGCACGATGACTGAGCCGATGACCGAGCCGGTGGCCGAGCCGGTGGCCGAGCCGGTGACTGGGCCGATGATCGAGCGACCGGGCGCCGTCGCACCGCAGGCCGCCCCCACCGGCGGATCGCCCGTCGTCCTCAGCCTGACCGGCGCGGAACTGCGCCGTGGCGAGCGCGTGCTGTGGTCCGGGCTGGACCTGGAGCTGCACGGCGGCGAGTTCATCGCCGTGCTGGGGCCCAACGGAGCGGGCAAGACCAGCCTGCTGCACGCCGTCCTGGGCCAGGTGCCTCTCTCCGCCGGCACCCTGCTGATCGGCGGCCGCCCGCCGCGGCGAGGCGGCGATCTGATCGGCTACATCCCCCAGCAGCGTGCCGTCGCCCCGCACACGCCACTGCGCGCCCGCGATCTCGTACGGCTCGGCGTCGACGGCCACCGCTGGGGTCTGCCCCTCGGCGGCCGGGGGCTGCGGCGCCGCATCGACGAACTGCTGACCGAGGTCGGCGCGCAGACGTACGCGGACATGCCGCTCGGCCTGCTGTCCGGCGGCGAGCAGCAGCGGGTGCGCATCGCGCAGGCCCTGGCCACCGATCCCGCGCTCCTGCTGTGCGACGAGCCGCTCCTGTCGCTGGACCCGCATCACCAGCACGCGATCGTCGACCTGCTCGACCGGCGGCGGCGCGCCCGCGGCACCGCGGTGCTCTTCGTCACCCACGAGCTCAACCCGGTGCTGCCGCTGGTCGACCGGGTGCTCTACCTGGCCGGGGGCCGGTTCCGCGTCGGCACGCCCGACGAGGTGATGACGTCGTCCGTGTTGTCCGACCTGTACGGCGGCCAGGTCGAGGTGGTCCGGGCCCACGGCCGCTACCTGGTCGCCGGCGCATCCGTCCCGCATCACCTCGACCACACCGAAGGCGTCCCGTCATGAGCACCGGCATCTGGCACCAGATCTTCAACTACGACGACTACGGGCAACTGCTGGCTCTGGTCACCAACTCGATCATCGCCGCGGCCGTGCTGGGCGTGGTCGGCGGCCTGATCAGCACGTTCGTGATGATGCGGGATCTGGCCTTCGCCGTGCACGGGATCGCCGAGCTGTCCTTCGCCGGCGCGGCGGCCGCGCTCCTGCTCGGGGTGAACGTGGTGGCGGGATCCCTGGCCGGATCGGTGCTGGCCGCCGCGGTCATCGGCGCCATGGGAGTGCGCGTCCGCGACCGCAACTCCGCCATCGGCGTGCTGATGCCGTTCGGCCTGGGCTTGGGCGTGCTGTTCCTTTCGCTGTACAAGGGCCGCGCCGCCAACAAGTTCGGGCTGCTCACCGGTCAGATCGTGGCCGTGGACACGCCGCAGACCGCTTGGCTCATCGGCGTGTCGGTCGTCGTCCTGGTCGCCTTGGCGGTCATGTGGCGTCCGCTGACCTTCGCCAGCCTCGATCCCGAGGTCGCCGCCGCCCGCGGCGTGCCCGTCCGGGCCCTGTCTCCCGTGTTCACCCTGGTGCTGGGTCTCGCCGTGGCCACGACCATCCAGATCGTCGGCGCTCTGCTGGTGCTCGCCCTGGTGGTCACCCCAGCGGCCGCCGCCACCCGGGTGACCGCCTCCCCTCGGCTTATCCCGCTGCTCAGCGTCCTGTTCGCCGTCACGTCCGTGGTCGGCGGCATCCTCATCGCGTTGGGCAGCAGCATCCCGATCAGCCCGTATGTCACCACGATCGCCTTCGTCATCTATCTGGCCTGCCGCGCCGCCGGTGCCGTACGGGCCCGGAGCGGCTGGGCGCGCAGACCCCCGGCCGCGGTCGCGGGCTAGAGGTCGATGACGACCTTGCCGTGCACGTGCCGGCCGGCCTGGAGCTCGGCCGCGCGGCGGATCTCCTCGATCGGGAAGCTCGCCGCGATGGGCACCCGGAGCCGCCCCGCCGCGACCAGGCGGGCGATCTCTTCCAGGGCGCCGGGGGCGGCGTTCGCGCCGTTGGCCGCCGCCACGCCCTCGACCTGTGCGGCGATGGTGCAGATGCGGCCGTCCGGGACGCCGAGCTTCCTCGCGGCGTGCACCGTCTCCGTGCCGTGCAGGTCGATGGCGGCGGTGACACCGCCGGGGGCGAGGTCGCGGACCCGGTCGGCCAGGCCGTCGCCGTAGACGACCGGCTCGGCTCCGAGATCGCGCAGGAAGCC
Organism: Microbispora sp. CL1-1; assembly: GCF_012034195.1. Classification (NCBI taxonomy): domain Bacteria; kingdom Bacillati; phylum Actinomycetota; class Actinomycetes; order Streptosporangiales; family Streptosporangiaceae; genus Microbispora; species Microbispora sp. CL1-1. The sequence continues at coordinate 79,416 of NZ_JAATEK010000025.1, read as the reverse complement.
GGCCGAGTTCGCCGATCCCGTCCCGATCACGCGCGCTCCCGCGAGCCGGGCGAGCTGGACGGCGAACACGCCGACCCCGCCCGCCGCGCCGCCGATCAGCACGGTGTCGTCCGGGCCGGGGTCGATCACGGCGAGGGCGGCGGACGCCGTTCGCCCGGCGATCGTGAGGGTGGCGGCGGTGCGGTCGTCGACGCCGTCGGGAGTGTGATGGGCCTCGTTCGCCGCGATCCCTCCGGCCGGGTCGATCACCACGAAGTCGGCGACCGCGCGGGACAGGGCGCCCCCGAACACCCGGTCGCCGGGCGCGAAGCCGGTCACCCCGCCACCGACCTGGTCGACCAGCCCCGCGTAGTCGGTGCCGAACCCGGCCGGGAGGCTCAGGCCGAACCGGGCGGCGGTGTCCGCGTCGGCGGTCATGATCCAGTCCATCGGGTTCAGCCCGGCCGCGGTGACCCGTACGCGGATCTGTCCCGGGCCCGCCTGGGGAGCGGGAACCTCGCGGACGTCCAGAACCTCGGGGCCGCCGAACGAGTCGAGCCGGACCGCCCTGCCCCTGCCCGTCGGCGGTTGATCGTGCTGCATGTGCGCCTGCCTCCTTGGGGGAACACGAAACGGACTATGCTCCGTTTCGATGGACGACCCTAACACAACCGGAGCGTGTTCCGTTTTGACTGAGGCAGAGATGCGCGCGACACGGGCGGACGCGGCCCGGAACCGCGACCAGTTGCTCGCGGTGGCGACCCGCGTGTTCGCGTCGGCCGACGCCGAGCCGTCGATGCGTGCGATCGCCCGCGAGGCCGGGGTCGGCATCGCCACGCTCTATCGGCACTTCCCGACCCGAGAGTCGCTGGTCGACGCGGTCTACCGGGACCAGGTCGTACGGCTGACGACCGGCGCCCGCGAGCTGCTCGGCGAGATGCCTCCGGCCGCGGCGATGCGGCGCTGGATGGACCTGTTCGGCGACTGGATCGCGACCAAGAACGGCATGCTCGGCACGCTGCTCGCGATGATCGAGTCGGGCGAGATCGCCCACGCGCAGACCCGGAACGAGCTGCTGGCGGCCATCACCACGATCCTCGACGCCGGCCGGACGGCGGGCGACCTCCGCTCCGACGTCGGCGCCGAAGACATCGCCGCCTCCCTCATCGGCATCTTCACCGTGGCACCCCGGCGAGAGCAGGACGCCAGGGCCGGTCGCCTGCTCGACCTGCTGATGGACGGCCTCCGACCCGCCGACCGCCCGGCCTGAGCCTGCACCGAGCAGGCCTGAGCCGGTCCGAGCCTGGACCGAGGCGGGCACCGGAGCACGGCCGCACCCGTGAAACGATCATGAGTGCCGATGCCGTACACATGGAGGAGAGACCACCGCATGACAGCCGCGCGGAAGATCCGGATGCTCGTCACCGGAGGCGGGACCGGCGGGCACACTTATCCCGCGCTCACGACCATCTCGGCCGTCCGCCGGCATGCCGCGGCGCAGGGCCGCGACCTGGACGTGCTGTGGGTGGGCACGGCCGACGGGCTGGAAGCGCGGATCGCCATGGAGCACCACATCCCGTTCAGGGCGATCAGCGCGGGCAAGGTCAGGCGATCGCCGAACCTCCGTGAGCTCGGCCGGAACGTGGCCGATCTTTTCCGGATCCCGATCGGGGTTCTGCAGGCCGCCGGGATCGCCGCGCGCTACCGGCCCGACGTGGTGTTGTCGACGGGAGGGTATGTCTGCGTGCCCCTCGGTCTCGCCGCTCGCCTGCTCGGCCGTCCGCTGGTCATGCACGAGCAGATCACCGCGCTCGGCCTGGCCAACCGCATCCTGGCCCGCGTGGCCACGACGATCGCGCTCACCCATCCCACCTCGATCGACCACCTCCCCGCGCGGGCCCGCGCGCGGGCCGTGGTCACGGGCAACCCCATCCGTCCCCAGCTCCTGCACGGAAACCCTGTCCGAGCGCACCAGCGGTATGGCCTCGCCCCGGACCTGCCGCTCGTCTACGTGACCGGCGGCGCGCAGGGCAGCAGGCAGATCAACACCCTGATCGAGCGGATCCTGCCCACGCTGCTCACCCGCGCCCAGGTGCTCCACCAGTGCGGCCGGGACTGGATCGGCCACCTCACCGAGGTCGCCGCCGGCCTGCCCGCCGGGATCGGCGCGCGCTATCACCCCACGGCGTACGTCGGCGAGGAACTGCCCGACGTGTACGCCGCCGCGGACGTCGTCGTCTCCCGCAGCGGCGCGGGAACCGTCGCCGAGCTGGTCGCGGTCGGGAAGCCGTCCGTCCTCATCCCGCTGATCCCCGCCGCCGGAGACGAGCAACGCGGCAACGCCCGCTACCTCGTCGAGGCCGGAGCCGCCCGCGCCCTGCTCGAACCCGGCCCCACCCCCGAGCAGCTCCTGGCCGAACTCGACGTGCTGCTCGCCGATCCCGGCCTCCGCGTGCGCATGACCCATGCCGCCAGAGCCCTCGGACGGCCCGACGCCGCCGACGCCCTCGCCAGGGTGATCCTCGACCAGGCGAAGTGACCCCCCTCCGTCCGGGTGCGGCCGATTCCTTTTCGCGGCGACCGGGGTCTGTACGGCACGTTCCTGGACGGCCCGTGACCGCCGTACGTGGCCGGTTTCGATGCCGGTTTCGATGCCGGTTTCGAGGCCGCCGGTGAGGTCGTCGCGATGGGCGAGGGGGTGACCGCCCCGGGACCGGGGCCCCCACGCGCGCTGCTCGACGGCTACATCGCGGCCTTCGAGCGCTCCGACGCCGGCCTGCTTGAACAGGTGCTGCGTGCGGACGCCACGCTCGAGGCGACGCCGTTCCGCGACTGGCAGTCGGGCCGGGCGAGGTGCGTCCACATGCTCGGCACGTACGTGCTGGGCACTCCGGGCGACTGGCGGATGATCGCCACCGCGGCCAACGGCCGGCCCGCCGCCGTCGTGTATCACCGGGACGCCGGCGGCGTGCTCCGCGCCGACGGCGCCGTGGTGCTGGCCGCGACCGCCACGGGTGTCTCCCGCGTGGTCAAGTTCCATGATCCCGCGCTGGTCGCGATGTTCGGCTTCCCGGACGTGCTCGCGGACACCGCTTCCCTGCCACTCAGGCGGCGGTGATTCCGCCGTCGACGGCGAGCGCGGCACCGGTGATGAACCGGGCTTCGTCGCTCAGCAGGAACGCCACGAACGCGGCGATCTCCTCCGGCTGCCCGATCCGCCCGATCGGGTGCATCGCCCCGGCCACGCGCAGGGACTCTCCCGGCGACGGACCCATGTTGTCGCGCAGCAGCGGCGTGTCGACGCCACCGGTGACCAGGGCGTTGATCCCGTGGTCGAGCCGTGCATGCGTACGAGCCCCTGAACGCGCTTGCCGTCGGCCGGCGACGAGCGCAGGACACCTGCTTGAGGGCGCCGCCCGCCGGCTACGCGGGCGCCTACGCCGAAGTCAGGAGGTGTGCGCCCGCGCGGTCCGTTCGGCCTGGTCGATGGCCCAGGCGGCGTTGATGAGCCCGATGTGGCTGAACGCCTGCGGGAAGTTGCCGAGCAGCGCGCCGCTCCCGGGATCGACCTCCTCCGACAGCAGGCCCACGTCGTTGGCGTACGCGGCGGCCCGCTCGAATGCCTCCCTGGCCCGGCCGACCTGCCCGGACACGGCGAGCGCCTGCGCCAGCCAGAACGAGCACAGCAGGAACGTGCCCTCCTCGCCGGCGAGGCCGTCGACGCCGTCCTCGGTGCGGTAGCGGTAGACCAGGCCCTGGTCGTCGGTGAGCCGCTGCGCGATCGCGTCGATCGTGGAGAGCACCCGCGGGTCGTCGGGCGGCAGGAAGCCGGTGATCGGCACCATGAGGGCACTGGCGTCCAGCTCGTCGGAGCCGAAGGACTGCGTGAACGCCCCCACCCGCTCGTTCCAGCCCTCGCGCAGCAGGGCGTCGCGGATCTCGGCGCGGGTCAGCCGCCAGGACTCCGTACGATCCTGCGCCCGGAGCAGGCCGGCGAGGGTGATGCCGCGGTCCAGCGCCACCCAGCACATGAGCTTGGAGTAGAGGAAGTCGCGTGGCTCTCCGCGTATCTCCCAGATGCCCTGGTCCTTTTCCGTCCAGCGCTCGGCCGCGGTGTCGGCGCAGGCGACGAGGAAGCGCCTGACGTCGTCGTCGATGCCGCCGATCTGGCGTTCGAGGCGCGCGGCCGCGTCGAGCAGCTCGCCATAGACGTCGATCTGCCGCTGGTTCCACGCGCCGTTTCCGACGCGTACGGGCCGGCTGTCGCGCCAGCCGCGCAGGTGCGGCAGGGTGCGCTCGCTCAGGTCGTGCTCGCCGCGGACGCCGAACATGATCTGCAGCGCGCGGTCCTCGTCCAGAGTCGGGGCCGCGGTGGTGAGGAAGGAGAAGAAGTCGCTCGCCTCGTCGGGGCAGGCCGCGACCCACAGGGCGCTCATGGTCAGTGACGCGTCCCGGACCCACGTGAACCGGTAGTCCCAGTTGCGCGCACCGCCGGGCCATTCGGGCAGCGACGTCGTGGCGGCCGCGACGATCGCGCCGCTCGGCTGGAAGGACAGCGCCTGCAGCACCCGCCCGCTGTGGTGCACGAGGTCGCACCATGGGCCGTCATAGGCCTGGTGGAGGCTGGACCACGACCGCCAGGCGGCGATCGTGCCGTCCAGCCGGGCCGCCAGCTCCGTCTGGTCCCACACCCGCGCGGGAGTCTCCTGCGGCGTCGAGCGGTGCATCCCGAAGTGCAGTGTCTCGCCCTCGTGCACCGTGAACGCGCCGTACGCGCTGCCGTCCTCGATGCGGAGGGGGACCGGCGTGGTCAGCACGAGCGACTCGGCTCCGCCGTGGGCGGTGACGCCGCCGTCGGCGACGGACAGGATCGGGTGGATCAGGCCGTACTCCGGCCTGGGCCGGTAATCGACCTCCATCGGCACCTCGCCGCCGAGGCCGGACACCCGTCGGGCGAGCAGGTGCGGCACCCCGACGCCGAGCCGGTGGCCGCCGTCGTCAGGCCCGGTGAGCAGGGCGTCGGTGAGGACGGCCGTGCCGCTCCCGGTGCGGAACGTGGTCTCCAGCACCATCGTCCGCGGCAGATAACGGCGCGTCGTCTCGAAGGGGATGGCCGGGCGGATCGACCAGTGCCCGGCCTCGTCGTCCAGCAGGCGGGCGAAGACGGACGGCCCGTCGAACCGGGGGAAGCACAGCCACTCGGCCGATCCGTCCCTGCTGATGAGGCCGGCGGAATGGCGATCGGACACCAACGCGAGGTCGGCGATGGGGGTGGTGCTCATCAACGCCCGATACCCGGAGAAGACCACGACCGTGCGTACGGGCTGGGCAAATCGCGGCAAAAGCAGCGGAGCGCTCCGTTAGCCCGGCGCGACACCCGGCCTGGGCTACCGGCGCTCGGCGGCCCGCAGGGCGTCCGCGGCCGTGAGCAGGCAGGCTCCGAGGAGCACGGCGTCCTTCAGCAGGAACTGCCCCGTGAGCGACAGCTTCGGTTCGCCGTGTGTCTCCTGCCACGCCCCGGGCGTCGTGGCCAGGAAGCTGAGGGTGGTGGCGAACATGCCGACGGCGGCGAGGCTGCCGAGGGCCGACACTCTCGGCGCGATCGGCTTCGCTCCGATCAGCGCTCCCAGAGCGATCTCGGCGACGCCGAGCAGGCCGGCGAGCCTCTTCTCCCCCAGCCTGGCGACGAGCCATGCGAGCGGGGGGCTTGCGGTCACGAGGGGGCGGATGTTGTCCACCTCGTAGTCCTCGAATTTCAGCCGGCCGATCTCCAGAAGGTTGAGCGCAAGACCATACCGAATGGTCGAAATCCCGAGACTGTGCACGATTTTGCCGATGCAATGCAGTTCCATCGAAGCCTCGCTCACCGCGTCGATTGCGCTCGATGTAGGACTCGCGGGCGACGACCATGCGGCCGGGCCGTGTCCGCGGCGCCGCTCACCACGCTACTCCGGTCGGTTTCGCCGCCGGACGGCGCTCGGCGCCCCGGAAGCGGGCCGGCGTGCGCTCACGCTCCCGGGAAGGGCCGTGGCCGTGCGTTCTAGGCCGCGTAGACGGGGGCGAGATCGGCGCAAAGTAGGGATTTCCTCCCCCGGCTCACGCCTCGGCCGCGTTATTGCTCCCCGACACGAGCGCGCTGGCGATGCGTTCCTGCCGCATGATCTCGGCCTTCAGCTGCCCGAGGTCGTCGGCATCCACGGTGCGGCAGGCGCCTGCCATCTCGGCCGCGCGGTCGAAGGGGCGCTCGCGGGTCGCCCACAGCCGCCCGGCATCGCTCCGCAGGATCCGCCAGCCATCATGCGACCCAGGCATGGGGAGCGTGTTCACGTGGGCAGACACTATCCGATCATGATCACGACTGGACCACGAGGGGTGTGGTTTTATCCCCCGAGCGGCCGTAGAGGGGGCGATAGGAGATAAATCCACACCAGGGACAAGATCTTTACACCGGGAGCCCGCGCCCGCCCGGTGTCCTCCCGCCCCTCCGGCGGACCCCTGGTGATGAGTTGTCGCGCCCGCGGCCGTCACACCTACGACGGGACACGACGACGCGGAAGGATGACGCGATGGGTGCGGACACGCTGCTGAAGGAGCTGGGCGTGAGCGGTCTGGGCGAGCTCGACGAGCCGGGCTTCTCGGCCTTGACAGGACGGCACCGGCGGGAGCTGCACGTGCACTGCTACCGGATGCTCGGGTCGTTCGAGGACGCCGAAGACGCCGTACAGGAGACGTTCCTGCGGGCCTGGCGGCGGCGGGAGACCTTCGAGGGGCGGTCGACGTTCCGGGCCTGGCTCTACCGGATCGCCACCAACGCCTGCCTGGACCTGCTCGCCAAGTGCCGTCCGGAGCCCGCGACCGGCGGCGAGGCGCGGTGGCTGCAGCCGTACCCGGACCGGCTGCTGGACGAGCTGCCCGCGGGCGACGCGGACGAGCCGGAGAGCGTCGCCGTCGCGCGGGAGACGATCGAGCTGGCCTACCTGGTCGCCGTACAGCACCTCGCGCCGCGCCCGAGGGCCGTGCTGATCCTGCGGGACGTGCTCGGCTGGCCGGCGAAGGACGTCGCGGAGCTCCTCGGAGACTCCGTCAACTCCGTGAACAGCGCGCTGCAGCGGGCCCGCGCCGGCATGCGGGAGCACCTGCCCGCCGAGCGGCAGGACTGGACCGGCGGCGAGGAGGACGCCGGGACGCGCGAGCTGGTGCGCCGCTTCACCGAGGCCAGTGTGGCCACGGACATCAAGACGATCACCACGATGTTGCGGGACGACGTCCGCTGCTCGATGCCGCCCACCCCCGGCCTGTACGTCGGCCGTGAGGCGGTGGTGAACGACTGGATCCAGGACGGCTTCGAGCGCCTGGAGAACCTGCGCGCCGTCCCGGCCTCCGTGAACTGGCAGCCCGCCGTGGCCTTCTATCTCTGGCGGGAGCAGGAGGGCGCCTACCTGCCGCTGACGATCGACGTCCTGCGCATCACCGGCGGGGTGATCACGGAGATCTTCGTCTTCCACGCCGACCGGTTCCCGCGGCTCGGCCTGCCGGAGCGCCTGCCCGCGGACGGCACGAAATAGCCGCCGTCACCGCATGGCCGTGGTCAGGCGGTAGCGCGAGGGCGGGATGCCGTACCGGTCGAGGAAATTCTGCCGGAGGCTCTCCGTCGTGCCGAAGCCGCAACGGGCCGCGATGGCGGCCATGGGCAGGGACGTGGAGACGAGGAGATGGGCGGCGGCCTCGGTGCGGGCGCGGCGGACGAACCGGCCCGGGGTCTGGCCCAGGTGCCGGAGGAACAGGCGGGTGAGATGCCGCTCGCTCACGCCCGCGCCTGCCGCGAGGGTGGCCGTGGTCAGATCGCCGTCGAGGTGGCTCGTGATGTGGTCGACGACGCGCTTGACCAGGCCGTCGCTCGGCGGCGGGCTCTCGGTGAACATGCTCATCTGGGCCTGGTTGCCGGGCCGCTGCAGGTAGGCCACCAGATAGCGGGCCACCTCCCGGGCGAGCGGCGCCCCGTTGTCCTCTTCGATGAAGGCGAGGGTGAGGTCGAGGGCGCTCGTGACCCCGGCCGCCGTGGCGACGTTGCCGTCGCGGATGAAGATCGGCTCGGCGTCGACGGTGATCTCCGGGTGGCGGGTGGCGAGCACGTATCCGTACTTCCAGTGCGTGGTGGCCCGGCGTCCGTCGAGCAGTCCGGCGGCGGCCAGCACCGCCGCGCCCGTGCACACCGAGGCGACGCGGCGGCTCTCCCGGGCCAGACGGCGTACGTGACCGACGATCACCTGGCTGGCGGCGGCGTCCTCGTGCCCGATTCCTCCCGACACCACGAGCGTGTCGAGCGGTCCGGTGATGTGCTCAAGGGCCTGCTGCCCCTGCAGCGTCAACCCGCTCGCGCACGTGATGGGCAGGCCCGACGGGGTGGCCAGGCACACGTCATAAGGCGGCGCGGCGCCGTGCAGGTTCGCCATTATCAGGCTGGACGTCACGCAGGAAATGTCCAGCAACTCCGCCGCATGGTATCCGAGCACGACCACACGTCGTCGAGTCATGGCCCGACTCTATGTCGGAAAGGCATAAAGCCAAGATATCCGGGCCTTTCGGCGGCGCTTTCTTCCATGAAAGGGCGAAATGTCATATCGCGCGGCCCCGGCTACTCGTCCTCAGCCTGACGTGCGGCCTGGGCGGTGACGCGCTCGACGGCCTTGACGGCCACGTCGGGCTGGTCGACGTAGATGTAGTGGCCGCTCTTGGCGGCCGTGCTCAGCGTGCTGTCGCTCGACAGCGCGAGCCACCTGCGCTGGCCCGCGGCCCACGCCCGCTCCAGGCGCGGGCCGTACGTGGGGACGGCCGCGAGGTACGGCGTGCCGTGCTGGATGACCTCCACCGGGATGTCCCCGGCGGAACGGACCTTGCCGTCGGGGACGACGAGCTTCTCCGGGTTCTCGCCCTTGAACACCGCGAGGTTCTGCGCGCGCAGCTCGGCCGCCGGGCCGGTGGCCGACTCGGGGATCGCCGTGCTGATGTCGTGCAGCATGGTGGACGGGGTGGCGTCCATCAGGACCAGGCCCTTGACCCTGTCCTGGTGGTCGGGGGCATATCTGGCGGCGATCAGCCCGCCCAGCGAGTGGCCTGCCAGGACGACCGGGCCGTCGCCGGCGACGCGGTCGATCACCCCGGTCAGGATCTTCCCGGTGCTGGAGAAGCTCTGCGGGCCGTCCGGCTTGTCGCTCGCGCCCTCGCCGAGCCGGTCGTAGGAGCAGACCCGGTTGTGCTCGCTCAGCGTCTTCTGGAAGGCGGCCAGCTTGTCGAGCCCGTCACCCGCCCCGGCCAGCAGGACGACGACGGGCCCGCCCTTCTCCGGGTCGCCCGAACAGGACACGTTCACCGACCGGCCCGCGACCTCGATCTTCGTGGTCCCGGAGATCGGGGCGGCGGCCGTCCGCGTGGCGGGGGCGAGGGGGTCCCAGTCGTCCAGCGACTCGCCGTCGCAGCCCGCGACTCCCGCGCCGAGCACGGTGCAGCACAGCGCGGCCACGACGGATGTCCTGATCCTGGGAAGCATGAGGTCCTCCGGTGAGGGATTCGACGCAGGGGGACGCGCACGGCGGTGCGGCGGGAAAGCGGGCACGGCGCCGTGGCTGCGTCGTAACGCTACGGATCGGGTGGTCCGAGATCGTCACCGCTCAGTGGACATTCGCCGGTAGCTCGCACGGGGGACGAACGCGAGGACGAGCGCGGCGTACGAGCGGGGACGAGCGCGGCGTACGAGCGGGGACGAGCGCGGCGCACGATCGTGGACGAGCGCGGCGGACAATCAGGAACGAACGCGGCGCGCGAGCGGGGACGAGCACGGACGAACGCGGCGGACGATCAGGGACGAGCGGGGATACGCGGCGGGCACGCGGCGCAAGCTCCCCCGCGTCGTGCCGCTCAGCGGCTCCACCGCGGCCCGGGCGTTGGCGCGGGCCGCGCCCTACTCCGGCCAGGGGGAGCCGAGGATCGTGTCGACGAAGTTGCCCCGCCGATAGCCGGGCACATAGCGTTCGAGCACGTCGGCCTTGACGTTGCCGAACGTCGTCTCGGGCTTGGGTGCGATGCCCTCGGTGAACGCCCGCAGGATCGCCTCCTTGAACCCCGGGCGCGGGTGGAGGGCGGTGATCTCGGCCCGCTGGGCGTCGTCGAGATCGTGATAGCCGATGCCGAGCACGTCATACTCCACGCCCGCGGTGACCAGCGCCACCTCCGGCTCCATGAACTCGGGGATACCGGGAGTGGTGTGCAGGGCGATCGCGGTCCACACCCGGCGGATGCTGTCCTCCGGCACCCCGCGTCGCCGCAGGAAGCCGCGGGCGGCATCGGCGCTGTCCACCTCGAAGCGCCGCCCGCTGCCGCGATGCTCCTCGTTGAGCCCCAGGTCGTGGAACATCGCGCCGATGTAGAGCAGCTCCGGGTCGAAGCTCAGGTCCCGTCGCCGCCCCAGCAGGCTGCCGAAGAAGTAGACACGGCGCGAATGGTGATAGATCAGGTCGCTGGTGACGTCACGGACGAACTCGGTGGCCTCCGTCGCGAGCTTGGTGTCAGGCACGGTCTGCTCGATCGTCATCGTTTCGCTCCCCCTCCGGCTCGGGCTCCACTGTCACCCGCGGCGGCCGAGGAACGTCGCAGCAACACGTCTTGCCCCGTCCATGGACCGGTCACGGAGGGGCAGCGTGATCGGCCGGTCAGTCGGAGGGCCGGGGTCCTGCCGCGCGGCGGAGCCGGTTGGCGATCGCGAGTCCCAGCCCCTCCTCCACCGGCAGGGACGCGATGATCAGGTCGCATCCTCGCTGGTCGAGCTCGCGGAGGAAGCCGTACAGCTCGCGCGCGTACGCGTCCGGCGAGGCGGGGACCTCCACCACGGCGTGCGCCTTCACCTCGGCGTCGGCGAAAGCGGGGGGAAGGAAGACGCCCACCTGGTGTCCCAGCTCCTGGGCGAGCTCCGCTTCGGCGACGACCTTCTCTGGCTCGACGAGCACGACCCGCGCACGTGGCGCGTAGTGCGACGGATGCTGGCCGGGCACCCGTACGCGGCTCGTGGAGGGGACCGCGAGCGGGCGGCCCAGCGCCGCTTCGAGGTCCTCGCGCGTCACCCCGCCGGGCCGCAGGATGGTCGGGACGTCGCTCGTGGCGTCGACGATGGTGGACTCGACGCCGACCCCGCAGGCGCCGCCGTCCAGCACGAAGTCGACGGCGTCGCCGAGCTCCGTACGGACGTGGTCCGCGGTCGTGGGGCTGACCGAGCCGAAGCGGTTGGCGGAGGGGGCCGCGACACCGCCGCCGAAGGCCTCCAGCAACGCGAGCGCGACAGGATGGTCGGGCACGCGTATGGCCACCGTCTCCAGGCCGCCCGTCGTTTCGAGGGGCACCCGGGGGCCGCGCCGCAGGACCAGCGTGAGCGGCCCCGGCCAGAAGCGTTCGGCCAGCAGGCGTGCCGTCTCGGGCACGTCCTCGACCCAGTCGCCCAGGTGCTCCGCGCCGCCGATGTGGACGATCAGCGGGTGGGTGGGCGGACGCCCCTTGACCTGGAAGACGCGCGCGACGGCGGCGGGGTTCTCGGCGTCGGCGCCCAGACCATAGACGGTCTCGGTCGGGAGGGCCACGAGGCCTCCGGCGCGCAGCACGGCCGCCGCCTTCTCTATGTCACCGGTTCCTGCCGTCACCCTCGGGATCCTTTCACTGTTCCGCTCACTGTTCCGCTCTCCGCGCGCCGGGTTCTCGTCGCGGCGGTGCCGTGTGCGCGGCGGCGCGGGGGAAACGCCGCCAGGACGTGTCCAGCTCAGCGTAGAACCCCACAAGTCCTACCTCGGTCGTGCCGTCAGGCCGCCGATGAGCATTCCGTACGGATCCATCCGGGTTCGGGGGGCCGGATATCCTGCTCCGAACGTGTCACCCGACTTTTGCGGGACCCGCCGCGTGGCAGTAGCACGGCAACGGCATGGCGGGGTCCGGCGCGGGTGGGCCGGGCTCGGCGTGAACGAGAGGGTGTCAAGTGACGCGCTGTGATGACGCTGAGCAGGGGCCGCCGGAGGCGGCCGGGGCCGGGGTGTTCGCCGCCGAGGACGAGGTCGGCCGTGATCTGGCGTCGGTGGACTGGCGGGCCACCCCGCTCGGGCCGCCGGAGGAGTGGCCGCAGAGCCTGCAGACGGCGGTGAGCATCCTGCTGTCGTCCCGGTTCTCCATGTGGATGGCGTGGGGGCCGGAGCTGACCTTCTTCTGCAACGCCGCCTACCGGCGCGACACGCTGGGCCGGAAATATCCATGGGCGCTCGGCCGGCCCGCCGCCGAGGTCTGGGCGGAGATCTGGGACGACATCGGCCCGCGGATCGACACCGTGCTGGCCACCGGGCAGGCCACCTGGGACGAGGCGCTGCTGCTGGTCCTGGAGCGGGCCGGCTATCCGGAGGAGAGCTACCACACGTTCTCCTACAGCCCCCTTCGCGACGACTCGGGCACCGTGGTCGGCATGCTGTGCGTCGTCAGCGAGGAGACCGAGCGGGTCATCGGCGAGCGGCGCATGGCGACGCTGCGGGATCTCGGCTCCGACCCCAGCGTGGTCCGCACCGAGCAGGAGATGCTCGGGTTCGCCTGCCGGCAGCTCGGCCGCAACCTCTACGACCTGCCGTTCACACTGACCTATCTGTTCCAGGACGGCGGCGGCGCGCGGCTGGCCGGGGTGACCGGCATCGCCGCCGGGCATCCGGCCGCCCCGCTCACCCTGGCGGCCGGCGACCCCGGCACGGTGTGGCCCGTGGGGGCGCCGGCCCGGGGAGAGCCGGTGATCGTGCCGCTCGACGGCGCGCCGTTCGCCGGTCTTCCGGCCGGAGCCTGGCCGGAGCCGCCCACGCAGGCGCTGGTGGTGCCGCTGCTCCAGCAGGGCAGCGCGCCGTACGGGTTCCTGGTGGCCGCGCTCAACCGCTATCGGCCGCTGGACGAGGCGTATCGCGGGTTCATCGAGCTGGCGGCGGGGCACGTCGCGGCGGGCGTCGCGAGCGCCCGCAGCTACGAGGCCCAGCAGCGGCGGGCGGAGGAGCTGGCCGAGCTCGACCGTGCGAAGACCGTCTTCTTCTCCAACATCAGCCACGAGTTCCGCACGCCGCTGACCCTGATCATGGGGCCGGTGGAGGAGCTGCGCGCCCGGCTGCACGGAGCGGACCCGCAGGTGCGCGAGGAGCTGGAGGTCATCCGCCGCAACGGGTTGCGGCTCGGCAAGCTGGTCAACACCCTGCTGGACTTCTCCCGCATCGAGGCCGGCCGCATGCAGGCCGGCTATGAGCCGGTCGATCTGGCCGCCGTCACGGCCGAGCTGGCCAGCCTCTTCCGCTCCGCGATCGACAAGGCGGGCCTGGAGTTCCGGGTCGACTGCCCTCCCCTGGACGAGCCGGTCTACATCGACCTCGGCATGTGGGAGAAGGTGGTGCTCAACCTGCTCAGCAACGCGTTGAAGTTCACCTTCGAGGGCGCGATCGGCGTCACCGTGCGCGGCGAGGACGACCACGCCGTGGTGACCGTCACCGACACGGGCGTCGGCGTCCCGGCCGACGAGCTGCCGCGGCTGTTCGAGCGGTTCCACCGCATCGAGAACGCGCGCTCGCGCTCCAACGAGGGAAGCGGCATCGGGCTGGCCCTCGTGCAGGAGCTGGTCGGCCTGCACGGCGGCACGATCAGCGCCGACAGCGCCGAGGGTGCGGGCACCCGTTTCACCATCCGCCTGCCGTACGGCTCCGCGCACCTGCCCGCCGAGTCGATCATCACGGCCGGCACCGGGGCGGGCGCCACCGCCGCGGATCCGTACGTCGAAGAGGCGCTGCGCTGGCTGCCCGCGGACGAGGACGGCGAGCCCGCCGGGAACGGCATGGAGCTGCCGTCGCACGACGGCTCCGCCATCCGGCCGGGGAGCTCGGCCGCCCCGGCGCGTGTGCTGGTCGCCGACGACAACGCCGACATGCGCGGCTATCTCGTCCGACTCCTCAAGGGCGCCGGATATCTCGTCGGCACCGCGAGCGACGGCATGGAGGCCCTGGACGCCGTACGCGCGGACGCGCCCGACGTCGTGATCAGCGACGTGATGATGCCGCGCCTCGACGGGCTGTCCCTGGTCGCGGCGCTGCGGTCCGATCCGCGCACCGCCGCCGTGCCCGTGGTGCTGCTGTCGGCCCGGGCGGGCCAGGAGGCGTCGATCGAGGGCCTGCAGGCCGGGGCCGACGACTACCTGGTCAAGCCCTTCGCCGCCGCGGAGCTGCTCGCGCGGGTGCGGGCGAACATGGACATGGCACGGCTGCGCCAGCACCAGGCGCGCTGGCGCAGCGCGCTGGTCGACTCGCTGCAGGAGGCGTTCTTCGTCTGCGACGAGCAGGGTGCCGTCATCGAGATCAACAGCGCCTTCACCGACATCCTCGGCTACGGCCCGGAGAACCTGCCCTACACGCCGATCCATCCGTGGTGGCCGGACGCCGCCGCCGATCCCGAGGCCTACCAGCAGGTCGCCGACGCCTTCAGCGGCCTGCTCGGCCCGGGCCGGGGCAGCCACACCATCCCGGTCGTCCACCGCGACGGGCACCGGCTGTGGATCAGCGTGACCTTCAACGAGGCGCAGGATCCCGACACCGGGCGGCGTGTCGTCGTCGGCACCTTCCGCGACGTCACCGCCGAGCACTACGCCATCCAGCGCGAGAGCGCCCTCGCCTCGCTGAGCACCGGCCTGTCGCAGGCCGGGAGCCTGTCCGACGCGCTGACCGGCGCCCTGCGGGAGCTGCGCGGCCTGTGGCGTGCGACGTCGGTCGTCGCCGCGGTCTTCGGCCAGGGCGAGGAGCCGTCCCTGACCGTCGAGGGCGAGCCGGTGGACTGGCACGGGCTGCCGGGCGAACGCCGCCGGGCGCTCGCCGATCTGCTGCGACGGCCGCTGCTCACACCGGTCACCGAGCGCGACGGGGCCGGCATCCTGCTGGAGCACCCCGAGGGACAGCTCGCCCTGTGGATCGACCTGGGCGGCCACCGGCCCTTCACGGGTGAGGACCAGGTGCTGCTGTCGCTGCTGGCCGGACGTCTGGCCCAGGGCCTTGTGCGCGCCCACCAGATCGACCAGCAACGCGAGACCGCCATCGCGCTGCAGCGCGCCATCCTCGGCCCCGCCCGGCTTCCCGACGGGTTCGCCGTACGCTACGAGCCCGCCACCCGGCCCCTGGAGGTCGGCGGCGACTGGTACGACACCGTCGCCTTGCCCGGCGGGCGCATCGGCATCGTCGTCGGCGACTGCGTCGGGCGCGGGGTGCAGGCCGCCGCCGTGATGGGACAGCTGCGCAGCGCGTGCCGCGCGCTGCTGCTGCAGGACGACAGCCCGGCCCGCGTGCTCATGGCCCTGGACCAGTTCGCCGCCGGTGTCCCCGGGGCCCGGTGCACCACCGTCTTCTGCGCCGTCCTCGATCCGGAGACCGGGCGCCTGTCCTACTCCAGCGCCGGGCACCCGCCGGGGATCCTCGCCCACCCCGACGGCAGCACGGGCCTGCTCGACGGCGGGCGTTCGGTGCCGCTCGCCGTACGGCCGGGGGCGGCCCGCCCGGAGAGCGAGACGGTCATCCCCGCGCGCGCCACGCTCATGCTCTACACGGACGGCCTGGTCGAGCGCCGCCGCCGTCCGCTCTATTCGGGCATCGACCAGGCCAGTCAGGCCGTACAGGACGGCAGGAACGTCGCCGTCGACGACCTCGCCACGCACGTGATGATCCGCCTTGCGCCCGCGGACGGCTACGACGACGACGTCGCGCTGCTGCTCTATCGGCACCCGGCCCCGCTGGAGGTGACCTTCCCGGCGGAGTCGTCCCAGCTCGCGCCGGTACGCAAGGCGCTGCGGAGCTGGCTCGGCCAGTGCGACCTGCCGACCCAGATCGTCCAGAACGTCCTGGTCGCGGCGGGTGAGGCGTGCGCGAACGCCATCGAGCACGGCCACCGGCACGCCCCCGGTGAGATCGTCCGCCTGCGGGTCGAGGCGTCGGTCGACAACCTGCGCCTCACCGTCGCCGACAGCGGCCGCTGGAAGTCCCCCGAGCCCGAGGCCAACTCCCACCGCGGGCGCGGCGTCGCGCTCATGCGCGCCATGATGCAGCAGGTCACCATCACCCCCGGCCCGTACGGGACCACCGTCGACATGCAGATGAGGATCGCCTGATGACCACACCCCTGACCATCACCCCTGGGGTTCGCCCGGACGGCGTCGCTCTCCTGACCGCGGCCGGCGAGATCGACATGAGCAACACCGACGCCCTCGCGGCGGCTCTTGAGAGCACCCCGGGGCCCGTCGTCATCGACCTCACCTCGGTCGAATATCTCGACAGCGCGGGCCTGAGCGTGCTGTTCGCGCACGCCGACCACATCGCGCTCATCGCCAACCCCCTGCTGACCCCCGTACTGACCATCTCCGGGCTGGCGGACCTCGTCACCGTCGCCGAGGGGGACTCCGGCGCCCGATAGGACCCGTCCTGCCTCCTTCAAGTGAGATTTTGCTCTCGCTTGCGTTGATCTCTTTACACGAGTCATGTGAGAGTTGACTATCAAGTGGCGACTCGACGAATCGTGGTGAACGGCGATCCGCTCTGGGAGGCATGATGACCACTGTCGAACCCCGGATCTTCCCCTTCGGACAGACGGACCGGCTGGAGGTGGATCCCCTCTTCTCCCGCTTGCGGCAGGAGGAACCGCTGTGCCGGGTCCGGCTGCCGTACGGGGAGCCCGCGTGGCTCGCGACCCGCTACGAGGACGTCAAGGTCGTGCTCGGTGACGCGCGGTTCAGCCGGGCCGCGGCGATCGGCCGTGACGAGCCGCGGATGCGGCCCCACCGGTCCCGCCCCGGCAGCATCCTCAGCTTCGACCCGCCCGAGCACAGCAGGCTGCGGAGGCTGGTGTCGAAGGCGTTCACCGTACGGCGGGTCGAGCTGCTGCGGCCCCGCACCCAGGAGATCGCCGACGGTCTCGTGGGCGCGATGCTCGGCAAGGGCGCCCCGGCCGACCTCGTCGAGGACTTCGGGCTGCCGCTGCCGATCACGGTCATCTGCGAGTTGCTGGGCGTGCCCGTCGAAGACCGGGTCGACTTCCGCACCTGGTCGGACGCGCTGCTGTCCACGACGCGGTTCACCCCGGACGAGGTGGTGCGCTGCATGGGGCTGCTCCGGGACTACATGGCGGGGCTCATCGCCCAGCGCCGCGAGGCTCCGAAGGACGACCTGCTCAGCGCGCTCGTCGCGGCCCGCGACGACGAGGAGCGGCTGTCGGAGGAGGAGATGCTGTCGCTGGCCGAGGCGCTGCTGGTCGCCGGCCACGAGACCACGGCCACGCAGATCCCCAACTTCGTCTACGTGCTGCTCACCCATCCCGGGCAGCTCGCGGCGCTGCGCGCCGACTTCGACCTGATCCCCAGGGCAGTCGAGGAGCTGATGCGCTTCGTCCCGCTCGGCGGCGGCGCGTCCATCGCGCGCTACGCACTGGAGGACGTCGAGCTGGGCGGCGTCATGGTGCGCGCCGGTGAGCCGGTGGTCGTGAGCCTGATATCGGCCAACCGCGACGAGTCGGTCTACACGAACCCCGACGACCTCGAACTCGACCGTCAGCAGGCCTCGCACGTGGGGTTCGGGCACGGGGCGCACCACTGCCTCGGCGCCCCGCTCGCCCGGATGGAGCTGCAGGTCGCGCTGCGTACGCTGCTCACCCGGCTGCCCGGGCTCCGCCTCGCCGGCTCCGAGGACGACGTCGTGTGGAAGACGGGGTTGTCCACCCGGGGCCCCGAGCACATGCTTGTCACGTGGGACCGGCCCTGACGGGGCTTATCGATAGTCGCCTATCATTTTTGGCTATCCTGTGGGCGTGACCACCGAGACCTCGCGACGGCTGCGCGCCGACGCCGCACGCAACTCGGGGAGGATCCTGCGCGCGGCCCGGGAGGTCTGGGCCGAGCAGGGGCCCGACGCGCTGCTCGAAGATATCGCCCGCCGCGCCGGTGTCGGCATCGCTACCCTCTATCGCCATTTTCCCGACAAGGCGGGCCTGGTCAGGGCGGCCCTCGACCAGAGCTTCGCCGAGGAGATCGCCCCCGCCATCGAACGGGCGCTCGGCGACGACGATCCCCGCCGCGCTCTGGCCACCGTGCTGGAGGCGGCGATGTCCTCGGCGGACCGGGAGCGCAACACCCTGGCCGCCGCCCGGAACTCCGGCGCCGTCACCGCCGAGGCGAGCAGCCCGTTCATCGAGTCGCTGACCCTGCTGGCCCGGCGCGGGCAGGAGGCCGGTCTCATCCGCGCCGACCTCGTCGCCGACGACCTGCCGAGGATCATGGTCATGCTGATGGGCGTGCTGTGGACGATGGAGCCCGGCAGCGACGGCTGGCGGCGCTACCTCGCGCTCGTCCTCGACGCCCTGTCGCCCGGCGCGGCCACCCCGCTGCCGGACGCCGTGCCGCTCAGGTCACCGCGCAAACGAGGCGGCTGGCCCGTGTGACGCGGGCGGCCGGGGCTCTGCCACGTGGATGGCCGCAGCGTGATCCGGAGCGGTGAGCCCGGCCAGCGCGGCGGCCGAGGGCGTTCCCGGATCGGCCTGGTAGGCGATCACGACCTGGCCGTCCGTCCCGCCGACCGCAAGGCTGTGCCGCCGCAGCACGAGCCGGCCGGCGACGGGATGGGCGAACTCCTTCGTCTCGTTCCGCGTCGGGCGGACGTCATGGCGTTCCCACAGGCGGCGGAAGTCGTCGGAGGCCGCCGACAGCTCCTCGACCAGCTCGCGCAGGGCCGGGTCGTCGAGGTCGGCGCCGGCCACGGCCCGGAGCGCGGCGACCGAGCCGGCCGCGACCGCGTCCCACCGGGGGAACAGCGCCCGCGCGCCGGGATCGAGGAAGACGTCTCGCACGAGGTTGCGGCCGGGCCGATACATGGGCGCGAGAGCGATCGCCGCCGCGTTGGCGGCCAGCACGTCGAACCGCCGTCCTCGCAGGTAGGCGGGTATGCCTGCCCACGCGTCGAGGAGATCCCCGGCTCCGGGGGCAGGCTGTTCCCGCGGCCGGCGGGGCGGGCCGCCGTTCGGTCTCGACGCGTCTCGGGCCAGGGCGTGCAGGTGGGCCGTGAGGTCGGCGTCGAGGCGCAGGGCGGCGCCGAGCGCGTCGAGCACCTGCTCGGAGGGATTGCGGTCCCTGCCCTGCTCAAGCCGGGTCAGATAGGCGAGGCTGACGCCCGCGAGCGTGGCCAGCTCGTCGCGGCGCAGCCCGGCCACGCGGCGCCGGCCGATCGCGGGCAGCCCGGCGTCCTCCGGGCGTACGAGCGCGCGGCGGGCCTTGAGAAAGCTGCCGAGAGCGTTGGTGCCGGGCATGTCACCCGCCACTGTACGCAGCACCGGCGGGTGATGGTGACCCTGCCGGGGTGATGGCTGTGCCGTCCCGTGCGGGGCAGAGTCGATGGACATGAGCACAGAAAACGCAATCACCTGGTTCATCACGGGGGCGTCCCGCGGCTTCGGCGACGTGTGGACGCGGGCGGCGCTGCGGCGCGGCGACCGGGTCGTCGCGACGGCCCGCGACGTTTCCACGCTGAAGCCGCTCGCCGACGAGTTCGGCGACGCGATCCTCCCGTTGCCGCTCGACGTCACCGACCGGGACGCCGCCTTCGCCGCGGTCGCCCGTGGGGCCGAGCGCTTCGGCGGGATCGACGTCGTCGTCAACAACGCCGGATACGGCCTTTTCGGCGCGGTGGAGGAGGTCACCGAGGCCCAGGCGAGGGCCCAGCTGGAGACGAACCTGCTCGGCGCGCTCTGGGTCACCCAGGCCGCGCTGCCCGGGATGCGGGAGCGTGGGCGGGGCCACTTCCTGCAGGTGTCGAGCATCGGCGGCGTCGCCGCGTTCCCCATGCTCGGGCTCTACAACGCGTCGAAATGGGGCCTGGAGGCGTTCAGCGAGTCGCTCGCCCAGGAGGTCGCCCCACATGGGATCAAGGTGACGATCATCGAGCCCGGCCCGTACGGCACCGACTGGAGCGGCTCTTCGGCCGTCCACGCCGAGCCGCACGCCGCGTACGAGC
This sequence comes from Microbispora sp. CL1-1, assembly GCF_012034195.1. Classification (NCBI taxonomy): domain Bacteria; kingdom Bacillati; phylum Actinomycetota; class Actinomycetes; order Streptosporangiales; family Streptosporangiaceae; genus Microbispora; species Microbispora sp. CL1-1. The sequence goes on along the minus strand of NZ_JAATEK010000025.1, from coordinate 59,368 downwards.
AGGTCAGGCAGGCCCGCCGGGCCGCCGCGGCGGGCAGGGCGCCAATCGACCCCGAGATCACGGCCGAGGCGGTCCTCGCGGTCGTGGACGCGGAACGGCCCCCGCTGCGCCTGTTCCTGGGGAGCTACTGCCTGCCGATCGCCGAGCGGGTCTATTCCGAACGCCTGGACACCTGGCGGGAGTGGCGCTCCCTCTCCGAGTCCGCCGACGGGTGAGCGCGCGGCGGTTCCCCGGCTCTCGGGTCCGGCCGGGGAAAACATCGGCCGGGTCGCCGAACGCGGCCTGACGAAACGCCGGAGTTACGCCGAGGTGGCAATGAAAGTTTCATTGCGGAGCGGGTCCGCGGGTCTGATCGGGAGTTCCTCACAAATGCGTCTCCGACTAGTGATCAAGGCGAGATTTCGGCCGACGCCGGACTGCGCGCGGATGACGTCAGAGGATGACGTCAGAGGCGTCCTCGGATGAGAAACTTGGCAGGTGGAGACTTCGGTGCCAGGGCGAGCCGAAACGCGGCTCCAGGCCAAAATACTTACGCGATTGCGTGACGCGGGCCCGCAATCCCGCATTCAGCTGTCGGAACACTTCGAAGTGTCACGTACGACGATCGGGGCGGAACTCGGCCGGCTTACGGCGCTGAAACTCGTCGAGGAAATCGGACCGGCCGCGTCTCGTGGAGGGCGCAGGTCGACCGTCATCGATCTGGCCGGCCGGGTGCGGTTCGTCGGCATCGTCATCGGCGCGACCTCGGTGTCCGCCGCGATCACCGACGGCAGGCTGCGCGTCCTCGCGTTCGAACGCACGCAATGCGATGTGCGTCAGGGCCCCGAGCCCGTGCTCGAACTCGCCATGGAACAGAGCCGGGCGCTGCTCCAGAAATTGGGCGTGGACAAGCCGATGGGCGTCGGTGTCGGTGTGCCCGGACCGGTGGACTTCTCCCGCGGTATCCCGGTGTCGCCACCGATCATGCCGGGGTGGGACGGTTATCCGGTCCGCGATGTCATCGGCGGGCGGTTCGACTGCCCGGTCTTACTGGACAACGACGTCAATGTAATGGCCTTGGGCGAACAACACGCCGGCTCGGCGAGCACCGCCGAGAACTTCCTGTACGTGAAGGTCGGCTCGGGCATCGGCTGCGGAATCGTGGCCAAGGGTGAGCTCTATCGCGGCATGGACGGGTGCGCGGGGGATATCGGGCACATACCGGTCACCGGCTCCGACGAGATCTGCGCGTGCGGCAACACGGGATGCCTGGAGGCGTCCTTCGGCGGTGACGCGCTGGCGCGACAGGCGCTCGCCGCGGCCAGGTCCGGGCGCTCGCCCCTGCTCAAGGAGTTCCTCGAACGCGACGGCACGCTGACCGCCGCGCAGGTGGGAGAGGCGGTCGCCGCCGGTGACGCGGCGTCCGTCCAGATGGTGCGCGACGGCGGACGGCGCGTGGGCGAGGTGCTGGCGGGCCTGGTGTCGTTCTTCAACCCGAGCCTCATCGTGCTGGGCGGTGGCCTCACGCAACTGGGTCACATCCTCCTCGCGGAGATCCGCGGCGCGATCTACCGCCGTTCGCTGCCTCTCGCCACCAGGAACCTGCCGATCGCGATGAGCGATCTCGGCCCGCAGGCCGGCGTCATCGGCGCGGCCAGGCTCGTGAGTGAGGAGGTCTACGGCTTCTCCCGGTGATCGACGCCGGCCTCGGGGGTCCGCTCCCGCCGAGATCCGCTGCGCACGGGATTGCATGATCATGCATTCCCGTGTATATATTCTACTCGTGTCCAAGGTGCTCACTTCTCTGCCTGTCGGCGAGCGTGTCGGGATCGCCTTCTCCGGTGGCCTCGACACTTCGGTAGCGGTCGCGTGGATGCGGGAGAAGGGTGCAGTGCCGTGCACCTACACCGCCGAAATCGGCCAGTACGACGAACCTGACATCGCCTCGGTGCCGGGGCGTGCCACCGCGTACGGCGCGGAGATCTCCCGGCTGGTCGACTGCCGGGCGGCCCTGGTCGAGGAGGGGCTCGCGGCTCTGGCCTGCGGGGCCTTCCACATCAGGTCCGGCGGCCGCACGTACTTCAACACCACCCCGCTCGGGCGGGCCGTCACCGGCACCCTGCTGGTGCGCGCGATGCTCGAAGACGGGGTGCAGATCTGGGGAGACGGCTCCACCTTCAAGGGCAACGACATCGAGCGGTTCTACCGTTACGGTCTGCTCGCCAACCCCTCCCTGCGGATCTACAAGCCGTGGCTGGACGCCGACTTCGTCAACGAGCTCGGCGGGCGCAAGGAGATGTCCGAGTGGCTGCTCGCGCACGGGCTGCCCTACCGGGACAGTGTGGAGAAGGCCTACTCCACCGACGCGAACATCTGGGGCGCCACTCACGAGGCCAAGTCTCTTGAGCACCTCGACACGGGCATCGAGATCGTCGAGCCCATCATGGGTGTGCGTTTCTGGGACCCCTCCGTCGAGATCGCGACCGAGGACGTCACGATCGGCTTCGAGCAGGGACGTCCGGTGACGATCAACGGCAAGGAGTTCCCCTCCGCCGTCGATCTGGTGCTGGAGGCCAACGCCATCGGCGGCCGTCACGGCCTGGGCATGTCCGACCAGATCGAGAACCGGATCATCGAGGCCAAGAGCCGGGGCATCTACGAGGCGCCGGGCATGGCCCTGCTGCACGCGGCCTACGAGCGGCTGGTCAACGCGATCCACAACGAGGACACCCTCGCCAGCTACCACATCGAGGGGCGGCGGCTGGGCCGGCTGCTCTACGAGGGCCGCTGGCTGGACCCGCAGGCGCTGATGCTGCGCGAGTCGCTGCAGCGCTGGGTCGGCATGGCGGTCACCGGCGAGGTGACCCTGCGGCTGCGGCGTGGTGAGGACTACTCCGTGCTGGACACGTCCGGGCCCGCGTTCAGCTACCACCCGGACAAGCTCTCCATGGAGCGCACCGAAGACTCCGCCTTCGGTCCGGTGGACCGCATCGGGCAGCTGACGATGCGCAACCTCGACATCGCCGACTCCCGCTCCAAACTGGAGCAGTACGCCAGGCTCGGCATGGTCGGCAGCCAGCAGCCGGCGCTGATCGGAGCCGCCCAGGCGGCGTCGACCGGGCTGATCGGCGCGATGCCCGAGGGCGGAGCCGAGGCGATCGCCTCTCGCGGCGAGGTCTCCACCGAGGAGGAGCTCCTCGACCAGGCCGCCATGGAGCTCGGCACCGACTGACCACGCCACCGACTGATCACGCCACTGACTGATCACAGGACCGACCGACCACGGCTCAGGCCGGTACGGCCGGACTTGACGTCCTCCTCGATGCGTATGCGGGACACCGAGCCCGCACCCGCATCAGGAGGACGTCGTGGCGTTCGGGATCTTCGAGGACTCACCACGACTGGGGCGCCCGGTGCCGCCGGACGCCCCTTCGCCGTACGGGGACCGGGTGCGAGACATCCGGCAGCCGGGCCCGGGGGCGTGCGGGATCCGGGTCCCGGATCAGCCGGATCGGGAACGTCCGGCAGTCCGGTTGGGGACGAGCCCCGGAAGCACCGGGGAAGCCAGGTGGGGACGTGCCGGGCCGGGAACGTCTGGCAGTCCGGCCGGGGACGAGCCCCGGAAGCACCGGGGAAGCCAGGTGGGGACGTGCCGGGCCGGGAGCGGCCGGGCGCCTCTTCGCCGTTCGGAGACCGGGAGCTGGGAGCGGCCGGGTGCCCCTTCGACGTACGGAAACCGGGCCGGGGACACCGGGGAGCCGGGTCAGGTGTGGGCGCGGGGAGTGAGGAGCTCGGTGATCCGGGTGAACCCGTCGGCGCCGTGGCCCTGTGCGATGACGCGGCGGGCCCAGCCTTGGGCCGCGCGCATCACGCTCGCGTCGATGCCGTGGGCCTCGGAGGTCTCGATGATGTGGGCGATGGACGAGGCCGCCGAGGTGATCGGGTTGCCCTCGCCGGAGAAGCCGCCGCTGTCCACTTCCGCCGCCGCCTCCTCGAAGATCGGCGGCAGGATCGCGCCGATGCCCTTGGCGAACGGCGCCAGCTCCCGCGCTTTGACCCCTTCGGCCCGTGCCACCGCCAGCGCGTGCGCGTAGCCCGCCATCGCGGTCCAGAAGACGTCGAGCAGCGCGATGTCGTAGGCCGCCGCCCGGCCGATGTCCTCGCCGAGATGGGTGTGCGTGCCGCCGAGGGCCTCCAGGAGCGGCCGGTGCCGCCGGTAGAGCTCCTCCGGGCCGCTGTGCAGGAACGCCGCGGCCGGGGTGCCGATGGTCGTGGTCGGCGTCATGATCGCGCCGTCGAGATATCCGATGCCGTGCTCGGTGGCCCAGGCCGCGGTGCTCCGGGCGCGGCCTGGCGTGTCGGCGGTCAGGTTCACGAGGGTGCGTCCCCGGAGCGCGCCGGCGACAGCGTCACGCCGTACGACGGCGTCCGCGGCGTCGTAGTTCACCACGCAGATCACGGTCACCTCGCTCGCGGCGACCGCCGACTCCGGCGTGGGGGCGCTGTACGCGCCACGCTCGGTCAACTGCTGGTCTTTGCCCGGCGTCCGGTTCCAGACCGTGGTGCGGATGCCGGCGTCCAGGAAGGCCCCGGCCAAGGCGCGGCCCATCGGTCCCAGACCGAGCACGGTGACGGCAGACTGGTGGACGTGCTGGCTCATGTCTCGACTCCTGCATGCATGACAGCGATAGCGCTGAACGGGATGGAAAGATGACGCGTAGCCGCGCCGAAGACCCGAACGTCTGCGGGGTCACCGCCGCGATCGCGGTGATCGACGGCAAGTGGAAGACGATCCTGCTCTGGCTGCTGGAATCCGCTCCGCGTCGTCCCGGCGAGCTGCTCCGGCGGCTGCCGGGCCTCACCGAGAAGGTGCTGACTCAGACGCTCAGGGAAATGGAATCCGACGGGCTGGTGCACCGTGAGGTGTACGACGGCCGCCCGCTGAAGACGGTGTACTCACTGACCGATTTCGGTCGTGACCTCTCCGAGGCGCTGGCGCCGCTGTCCGACTGGGGACATCGCCGCCTGGAGAAGCTGGCCCGGGAGACGCCGTCCGGGAACGCGACGTCCGGGCTGACGCCGTCCGGGAAGGCGATGTCCGGGCTGACGCCGTCCGGGAAGGCGACGTCCGGGCTGACGCCGTCCGGGAACGCGACGTCCGGGGAGACGTCGGCTGGGGAGATTCCGCCCGGGGAAGTGCCGTCCGGGGAGGGGCCGTCCGGGGAAGTGCCGTCTGGGGATTGGCCGTCTGGAAAGACGGAGGCGCAGGCAGGGCCTCTCCCGGTCTCCTGAGACATCGCCGTCACCCCCGTTCTCGCCTGGACTCAGGCGGCCTTCCGGCTGCCCGCAACCAAGCTTCACGCCGCCCGCCCCGGCCCGACAAGTACCCACAAAAAGGTGGGTAGGCCGCGAAGCCCTGCACAGGACGCCGTTCTCCGTCCAGTGCATACGTTTCCGTTGTCCGGGTAGCCCGGCCCTTGTCCGCGACGGCGAGATCGACCGCCGGAGGGGGAAGATCGGTGGCACAGCGGATCGAGGACTACGGCCTGCTCGACGACCTTTGGCGGGCGACCTGCACACGGCGGCCCCGGCATGGCGGCCTCCACACGGCGGCCCGGACACGACGGCCCTTGCGCGGCGACCCGGACACGGCGACCCGGACACGGCGGCTTCCACACGGCGGCTTCCACACGGCGGCCTCCACACGACGGCCCTTGTGCGGCGACCCGGACACGGCGGCCTCCACACGGCGGCCCGGACACGGCGGCCCTTGTGCGGCGGCCTGCACACGGCCGCCGGACACGGCGAGCCGCGCAGGGCGGCCCTGATGGGACGCGATGAGTCGATCAACCTACGCTGGTTCCGAGGCGGCTGCCGGGCACGTCGCGCACGGCCGCGAACACGTTGGAGGTGAGCGCTGATGCGCGCTCTCACCGTCATCCCGTCGCAGAAGGACTCCCTGGCCGTCACCGACGTCCCCGAGCCGGAGCCGGGCGAGGGTGACCTGCTCGTCGAGGGTCTCGCCGTCGGCGTGTGCGGCACGGACAAGGAGATCGCCGCCGGGGAGTACGGCTGGGCCCCGCCCGGCCGCGACCGCCTGGTCATCGGCCACGAGTCGCTGGGCAGGGTGCGGCAGGCGCCGTCCGGCAGCGGCTTCGCCCCGGGGGATCTCGTGGTCGGAGTGGTCCGGCGGCCCGACCCGGTGCCGTGCGGCGCCTGCGCGCACGGGCAGTTCGACATGTGCCGCAACGGCCGTTACACCGAGCGCGGCATCAAGGAACTGGACGGATATGCCGGCCAGAGCTGGGTGGTCGAGCCCGGATACGCCGTCCGGCTGGATCCCCGGCTGGCCGACGTCGGAATGCTCCTCGAACCGACCAGCGTCGTCGCCAAGGCGTGGGACGAGGTGGAGAAGGTCGGTGCCCGGGCCTGGTTCGCGCCGAAGACCGCGCTGGTCACCGGCGCGGGGCCGATCGGCCTGCTCGCAGCGCTGCTCGGCGTGCAGCGCGGGCTGGAGGTGCACGTCCTCGACCGGGTCACGGACGGCCCCAAACCGGCCCTCGTACGGGACCTCGGCGCGGTCTACCACGCCGGGGACGCCGGAGAGGTCGCCGCGAAGGTGAGCCCCGACGTGGTGATCGAGGCGACCGGCGCAGGACCGGTCATCTTCGCCGTGGCCGCCAACACCGCGCCGTACGGCATCGTCTGTCTGACCGGCGTCTCCTCGGCCGGGCGCCGGATCACGCTCGACGCGGGCGGCCTCAACCGCGACATCGTGCTGCAGAACGACGTGCTCATCGGCTCGGTCAACGCCAACCTCGGCCACTATGCCGGCGCGGCCGACGCCCTGGCCAGGGCCGACCTCGCCTGGCTGAACCGGCTGATCAGCCGCAGGGTGCCGCTGGAGGCGTTCCACGACGCCTTCACCGCCGGGCCGCAGGACGTCAAGGTCGTCATCGAGCTGTGACGGCTCCGCCGTTCACACCAGGAAGATCAGCATGGCGGTGAGGCCGAGGGTCACCGCTATGAAGCCCCCCGTCCTGGGCTGCCGGGCGGCCTCCCGGCGGGAGGAGACCACCAGCAGGGCGCCCACGCCGAGCGCCGCCACGAGGTGCAGGCCGTACCAGACGGGAATGGGCACCCTGGCCAGGAAGGTGCCGGAGAGCAGGTCGTCGGTGGACCCGTAGCCGCCGAGTGCGGCGACCGCGGCCAGGCCCAGCACCGGGAGCGCATACCGGAACCGGCCGAGCAGGGCCCAGACGACGGCCCCCAGGCCGAGCAGGATCGCGCAGCGATGGTGCAGTTGCCGCGCGAGCAGGCCGCGTTCGTCGAAGCCGATGTCGAGGATCGAGTGGTAGGCGGCGCTCATCTGCACCCCGCGCAGCGGCTCGTAGTCGCCGGTGTAGGAGACCATTTCGCCGCTGGGGACGTAGGAGAACGCCAGCACGCCACCGGTGATCAGGAAGGCCGCGAAAAGGTAGACGAGGATCTCACCCATCGCCTGCCTCGTCCGATTCACTGGCATATTTCAGCACATGCGTACGTCCCAGGCGGGCGGAACCAGACAGACCGCCGTACGTCTTCCGGGTCGTGAACGGAACCGGGCCGAGCACGTCGAGCCACTCGGCGAACTCGTGGACGAAGGAGCTACAGGTACGTCCGCGTACGACCGGCCCGGTCGCGGAACAACCACCAGTTCCAGACCTGGGAAAGCACCATCAGCGGCACCATGACCGCGGCGAAGACCGTCAGAATCCGCAGGGTGCCCGCATCCGCCATCGCCTCCGCCAGCCGCAGGCCGGTGCCGGAGGTGCCGGGGGCGCCGGAGGTGACCAGCGCGAAGGGGTGCAGGCCCGCACCGAGTGCCACGACGGGCAGGGCGGCCGCACACGAGGTCGCGGCGAAGGCACGGCCCGTACGGCCCGCGCGCAGCAGAGCCGCCCCGGTGAGGAGCACGACCACAAGGGCCCCGCCCGTCGCGAGGGCGGGCCACGGGTTGACGAGGGCGTGCCGCGCCGAGGAGAGGAAGCCGGTGACGAGGACGGCCGCCGCCGCCACGGCCGCCACGAGCAGGGCGCGGCAGCCGGCCCGCGCGGCCCGCGCGCCCGGCGCGCCGCCGGTTCGCCAGGCCAGGAAGGCCGCCCCGTGCGCGAGGAACACCGCCGTGGTCGTGGCGCCGCACAGCAGCACGAAGGGGTGGAGCAGGTCGGCCGGTCCGATCGAGAAGACGTTCCGGGCGTCCAGCGGCACCCCGGCGAGGAGGCGGCCGGTCACGAGCCCCCACCCCACGGCGGGCACCAGCCCGCCCAGGAAGATCAACCCATCCCAGAGCCGGCGTGCCGTGGCGCTCCGGTGGCGGCTGCGCAACTGTACGGCGGTGTTGCCGACGACGATGCCGACCAGGATCGCCGCGAACGGGAAGTACATCCCGGACAGCAGCCGCCCTTCCAGCAAGGGGAAGGCGCCGAACAGCACGCCCGCCGCGGCCACCAGCCAGACCTCGTTGCCGAGGAAGAACGGGCCGAAGGCGTTGAGCAGCGCGCGCCGCTCGCGGTCGTCGCGGCCGAGCCGGGGAGCGAGCATCTGCACGCCGTAGTCGAAGCCGGCCAGGACGAAATAACCGGCGAGCAGCAGCCCGAGCAGGGCCGGCCACACGAGTCCGAAAGTCACGAGGGCTCCTGTTTCACAAAGCGAGCGACGAGGCGGGCCGCTCCGGCTGCCCGTCGCCGGGTGCGCCCCCCAGGTCGGTGCCTGCCGGGCCGCGGCGGGCGTACCGGACGATCAGCGCCACATCGGCGACCGCAAGCGCGAGGAACACCCCGCAGAACAGGATCAGGGACGCCGTCATCGAGCCGACGGGCGACCGTGCGGCGGCCGTTGTGAGCTCGCCGTACACCGCCCACGGCTGGCGCCCCACCTCGCGCAGCAGCCATCCGCCGAGCGCGGCGACGAAGGGCAGGGGGACGGCGACCAGCATCAGGTAGGCCGCCGGGCGGAACCGGAGGTACCAGTCCCGGTAGAGCAGGACGAGGGCCACGACGATCAGCAGGAAGATCAGATAGCCGACGTCCTGCATGACGTCGAAGGCGGTGGCGATCCAGGCGGGCGGCCGGTAGTCGCCCGCGCCGAACCGCTGCACCAGGTGCGCCTGCACGTCCTCGACGCGCAGGGAGCCGAGGTCGTCGATGTGGCCCTGCAGGGTCGCCGCCTTCATCGGCTGGGTGTCCACGAGCGTCGGGATCTGCACGAACCCGTAGTAGAGCGCCACGAACGCCGCGGGCGTGGCCACGAACAGACCGAGCCGCAGCGAGGCGCGGAAGAACTCCCGCTCCGCCGTGCGCTTGAGGAAGTGGTAGGAGCTCACCCCCGCCACGAACACTCCACCGGTCATCAGCGCGGCGGTGGCCGCGTGCACCAGCGCGTTGATCGCGTTGGGGTTGGTGAGCAGGGCGCCGAAGTCGGTGAGGTAGGCGACGCCGCCGCGCACTTCGTGCCCCACCGGGTGCTGCAGGAAGCCGTTGGCCACCATGATCCAGTACGCCGAGGCGTACGCGGTGAGGGTGACCAGCCAGATCAGCGTGACGTGCACCGCCTTGGGCAGCTTCCCCCAGCCGAAGATCCACATGCCCAGGAAGGTGGACTCGGCGAAGAAGGCGACGATCGTCTCCAGTGCGAGCGGAGCGCCGAAGACGTTGCCGGCGTACTCGGCCAGCCCGCTCCAGGCCAGCCCGAACTGGAACTCCATGACCAGGCCGGTGACGACGCCCAGTGCGTAGTTCACGACGTAGATCTGTCCCCAGAACCGGGTCATGCGCTCCAGGAGCGGTGCGCCCCGGAGGGCGTGCCGGGTGTGCATCACCGCGATCAACGGGGCGAGGCCGAGGGTGAGCATGACGAACAGCCAGTGGAAGCCGGCCGTCGTCGCGAACTGGAGGCGTGCCAGCGTCTCGTCCGTCACCGGTGTCCGCCCGTCGTCGACGTTCGCCCGTCACCGGCGGCGAGAGGACCGGGGCATGGGGGGTGCGACAAATCAGCCCTTTTCTCGCAAAGTCCGCAAGAGTGGACGGATCATATCCTTCTCGTGGCAGGTGCTGGGGGCAGCGGGCCGCATCAGGACGACGCGGGTGCCGTCCCCGCGGAGCGGAACAGGGTGCCGTCGAGCGTCATCGTGAGGCAGCGGGTCGGCTCGTCGGCCGACATGGCCGCGATGGGGCCGCCGGCCAGGACATACCGGCTGAACGTGACCCCGATGAGGTGCGCGCCTCGGGGTCGCGCACCGTTTTTTCGCACATTCGGCTCATGCCCGCGTCGTTCGGGCTCAGCGGCGGAGCCGGGTCACGGTGGCGTACAGGGCCAGGGAGAGGGCCGCCCAGCTCAGGGTGGCGGTCGTGAGGGACAGCCACAGCGGCCAGGCGGTCACGGTGAGCGCGACGACGACGGCGAAGCCGATCAGGCCGATGGCGCCGAAGGTCGCACCCCCCACGTCCTGTACGGCCTGGCGCACGCCCTCCTCCTTGGCGACGAGGGTGACGCTCGCCAGCAGGATCGCCGGGAACGCGAGGAAGAGCCCGCCCGCGCGCGGGCCGGCCAGCACGGACACCACCCCGGCGAGCGCCGACACTCCCACGCCGAACGCGAACCGGACCGCCCAGTCCCGCTTGGGCGGCCGCCGCAGCTCGCTGAGCCGCAGCCGCACCTCTTGCTCGTTCTCAGGAGGCCGCTCGTCTTCAGCAGGTCGCTCGTCTTCACAAGGTCGCTCGTCTTCAGCAGGTCGCCGGCCTTCGTAAGGTCGCCCGTCGCCGGCAACCGGGCCGTCATCGGCCATCCGGCCGTCCGCGCCGTCATCGGAGGGCCGCTCGTCATCCGAAGACCGCCGGTCGCCGGGTGCCGGGCCGTCGTCTCGGCGGGCGCTCATGACGGGTGCGCCGATGGCGGGGCGAGGTCCAGGGCCGCCGGTGGCGGGGCGAGGTCCAGGGCCGCCGGTTGGGGGGCGAGGTCCAGGGCCGCCGGTTGGGGGCGTGGACCGGGGACCGCCGTCGTCCGGACGCCGAGCAGGCCCTGCGGCGCCAGGGCGTACCCGGCGGCCACGACGACGCCCCAGACGGCGAGCGCGGCCAGCGCCCCCCGCCAGGCGCCCCACCTGCGCAGCAGAGGAGCGGCGATCAGGCAATAGAGGGTGAACCCGACCGCGCCGATCTGCATGCCCTGAGCCGAGGCGAGGACGTCGGGCACACCGGTGATGGCGGCGGTGACGATGAGGCTGGCCAGGGCCACCGAAGGGGCGGCGCAGAACACCCCGGCGAGCCGTTTCGGCGTCAGCATCTCGGCCAGCGCCGCGAAGGCCAGCACGAAGACGCCCCCGGCCAGCGCCTTCACGACGACCTCCACGATCTGGCCGGTCATCTCGCTCACCCCGCGCCCCCTCCCCCGGAGCCGACACAGATGGATCGGGGGGGCGCCGCTCGCCGGTTGAACCGCGTTGATTTCCGGCGCGAGTGTGCCCGAAACCCCCGGCGTGGACCGCGTACAGAGCGCGTCAATACTCGGTGCGAACCCGTATGAAAGCCGTCAAGAGCGTCCAACTGCCACCGATTCGGGACTTTGCTTGTGCTGAGACCGTCAACGGTCCACCGGTCCCGTACGCCGAGCTGCAGGCTCCTAGAGTGACCAGGGAACGGGGGCGGGACGTACGCGGGGTGCGGGCGCTGATCGCGGCCGCGCACACGACCGGCCGCGCGCCGGGCTTCCTGGGGAGCCCGGCGTGACCGTGCTCGAACTCAATCCGGCCCTCGACAGGGAGAGGTGATCGGCCATGCCACGCGGGCGGCTGCGGATCTACCTCGGCGCGGCACCCGGGGTCGGGAAGACGTACGCCATGCTGTGCGAGGGCCACCGCCGCGGCGAACGCGGCACGGACGTCGTGGTCGGCCTGGTGGAGACCCACGGCCGCGCTCGCACCGCGGAGCTGCTGGAGGGGCTGGAGATCGTCCCCCGCAGGACCGTGACGTACCGGGGTGCGGCCTTCACCGAGCTGGACGCCGACGCGGTGATCGCCCGGCGCCCGAGCGTCGCCCTGGTCGACGAGCTGGCGCACACCAACGCGCCGGGCTCGCGCAACGCCAAGCGCTGGCAGGACATCGACGACCTGCTCGACGCCGGGATCGACGTGATCTCCACGGTCAACATCCAGCACCTGGAGTCGGTCAACGACGTCGTCCAGCACATCACCGGCATCCCGCAGCGCGAGACCGTGCCCGACGAGGTCGTACGGCGGGCCGACCAGGTCGAGCTGGTCGACATGGCTCCTGAGGCGCTGCGGCGGCGGCTCGCGCACGGCAACGTGTATCTGCCGGAGAAGGTGGACGCCGCGCTCGCCAACTATTTCCGCGTCGGCAACCTCACCGCGCTGCGCGAGCTGGCCCTGCTGTGGCTCGCCGACGAGGTGGACGAGCAGCTCGACCGCTACCGGGCCGAGCACGGCATCGCCGACACGTGGGAGGCGCGCGAGCGGGTCGTCGTCGCGCTGACCGGGGGACCGGAGGGCGACACCCTCGTCCGGCGCGCGGCCCGCATCGCCGCCCGCACCAAGGGCGCCGACCTGCTCGCCGTCCACGTCACCCGGGCGGACGGGCTCGCCTCCGGGGGCGACCCGGCGCTGCTGGCGCGCCAGCGCGCCCTCGTGGAGAGCATGGGCGGCACCTATCACCAGGTCGTCGGCGACGACATCCCCCGCGCGCTGCTCGACTTCGCCCGCGGCGTCAACGCCACCCAGCTCGTGCTCGGCGCCTCCCGGCGCGGCCGGATCGCGCAGATCTTCGGCCGAGGGGTGGGCGTCGAGACGACCGCCAGGTCGGGCTCGATCGACGTCCACATGATCACGCACGAGCAGGTCAAGAAGGGACGGGAGGGCCCGCAGCGGTCGCGGGCGGCCCTCACCCGGCGGCGCAGGCTGACGGGGTGGACCGTCGCGCTCACCGGCCTGCCGCTGCTCACCGCCGTCCTGCTGCCCTTCCGGGACACGCTGTCGCTGCCGAGCTTCATCCTGCTGTTCCTGACCACCGTCGTGGGCGTGGCACTGATCGGCGGCATGTGGCCGGCGATCACGGCGGCGGTCGCCGGATCACTGCTGATCAACTTCTTCTTCACCCCGCCGACGCACACGCTCACGATCGCCGACCCGGAGAACCTCTTCGCCCTGGCCGTCTTCGTCGTCGTCGCGGCGGCGGTCAGCATGATCGTGGACGTGGCGGCCCGCCGTACGCGGGAGGCGGCCCGCGCAGGGGCGGACGCCGAGATCCTGTCCGCGCTGGCCGGGCACGTGCTGCGCGGCGAGGGAGCCGTGCCGTCCCTGCTCGCGCGTACGCGGGAGACGTTCGGCCTGGTCTCGGTCACCCTGCTGGAACGGCGGCCTGAGGCGGGACAGGGGCCGGACGACCGGTCCGACCCCGCCTCGTGGCGGATCGTCGCCACCTCGGGGGGAGAGCCGTGCACCTGCCCGGACGCCGCGGGCACCGACGTGGACATCGACGGCGACCTCGTGCTCGCCGCGCGCGGTCGGCTGCTCGACGCCTCCGAGCGCCGCGTCATCGAGGCGTTCGCCGCGCAGATGGCCGTCGCCCTGCGGCAGGAACGGCTGGAGGAGGAGGCCGGGCAGGCCAGGCCGCTCGCGGAGGCCGACCGGATGCGCACCGCGCTGCTCGCGGCGGTCAGCCACGACCTGCGCACCCCGCTGGCCGCGGCGAAGGCATCCGTGGAGAGTCTGCGCGCCACCGACGTCGAGTGGTCCCCGGAGGACCGCGCCGAGCTGCTGGAGGCCGCGGACGAGTCGCTGGCCAGACTCGACCGCCTGGTGGCCAACCTGCTCGACATGAGCCGCCTGCAGGCCGGGGTGCTCGGCGTGGCCGCCCAGCCGGTCGCCGTCGAGGAGGTCGTGCCCCGGGCGGTGGACGACCTCGGGCCGCTCGCCGCCGAGGTGAAGATCGACATCCCGCACGACCTCCCCGAGGTCGTCGCCGATCCGGCGCTGCTGGAGCGGGTGCTCGCCAACCTCGTCGGCAACGCCGTCCGCTACACCCCCGCAGGAGAGAACGTGCTCGTCACCGCCAGCAGATACGGAGACCGGGCCGAGATCCGGATAATCGACCGCGGGCCCGGTGTGCCGCGCGACGCCTACGACCGGATCTTCCTGCCCTTCCAGCGGCTGGGCGACCGGGACAACCACAGCGGCGTCGGGCTGGGCCTGGCCCTGGCGCGCGGACTGACCGAGGCGATGGGAGGCCGGTTGTCACCCGACGAGACACCCGGGGGAGGGCTCACCATGATCCTGACCCTGCCCGTCGCCGTACACCTCCACGACCTGCGGGAGAGCCCCGCGGATCTGGGGGGTGCGGCGTCATGAGCCGGATCCTCGTCGTCGACGACGAGCCGCAGATCCTCCGCGCGCTGCGGATCAACCTGGCGGCGCGCGGGTATGAGGTCGCCGTCGCGGCGGACGGCGGCTCCGCGTTGCGCGAGGCCGCGGACCGGCGTCCCGACCTGATCGTGCTGGACCTCGGGCTGCCCGACATGGACGGAGTCGACGTCATCCACGGCGTACGCGGCTGGAGCAGCGTGCCGATCATCGTGCTGTCGGGACGCAGCGGCAACCAGGACAAGATCGACGCGCTGGACGCCGGGGCGGACGACTACGTCACCAAGCCCTTCGGGGTGGACGAGCTGCTGGCCCGCGTACGCGCGGTGACCCGGCGCACCGGCTCCCGGGAGAGCGAGCCCGCCCGCGTGAGCATCGGGGAGCACGTGATCGACCTCGCCGAGAAGACCGTTTCCGGCGACGTACGGCTGACTCCGACCGAATGGCACATCCTCGAACTGCTCGTGCGCAATCCCGGCAAGCTGATCAGCCAGCGGCAGCTGCTGCGCGAGGTGTGGGGCACGCAGTACGTCAAGGAGACGCATTACCTGCGGCAGTACATGGCTCAGCTCCGGCGCAAGCTGGAGAAGGATCCCGCCCACCCCGTCCACCTGATCACCGAGCCCGGCATGGGCTACCGCTTCACCTCCTGACGGCCGCACTTCCGCTGCCATCCTTCGAACGCTCCGGCACGCGTCGTGGGACGGCGCTTAGAGGCAGGACGCCTCGGGACGGCGTCCTGCGGACGGCTCGAAACGGGCGTTGGGAAAGTGCGTCCAGGGACGGGGTCGAGGGCGCGGAACTGTCGGTCGGGTCCGGAAGAATCACTCTCATCATGACCACCACCGCGCTGCCCACGTCCGCGCCGCCCGTCGCCGCGCGGACCATCACTGCGCCGCCCCCGCCCGTCCCGGCCACCGTCGCCGCGCCGCCCGTTGCCGCGCCGCCCGTTGCCGCGCCGGCCGAGGCGTCGGCACGTGCCCTGCCGATCGAGCTCATCGACGGCCCGGGAGGCAGGCTCTACCTGCTGCCCTTCGCGCCGCTCACCCCCGACGACTGCGAGGCCTTGTCCGTGCTCCTCGCCGCCCGCGCCGCCGCCGTACGCAGGAAGGAGTCCGCCATGCTCCAGCCCGAGTAGACCCGGCCTGCGCTCTCCAAGGGGGTGTGTGGTGCGGATCACATCAGGTGCGTGTCACGTATGGGCGGGCCGCTTCCATCTGCTGGTCGTCAACGGTTCGGACGAGGAGACGGAACGATGAGCGCACAGCACGAAGCCGGGGCGGCGACCACCCACCGAGTGGTGATCCTCGGGGCGGGATACGCGGGCCTGTCCGCGGCGATCCAGCTCGGGACGAGGGTCAAGCCGGGCGGCAACGTGCGGGTGACCCTGGTGAACGCGCAGGAGCGGTTCACCGAGCGGCTGCGGCTGCACATGACGGCGAGCGGGCAGCGGCTCGCCGAGCTGAGCATCCCCGAGCTGCTGGAGGGCACGGCCGCGCACTTCGAGCGCGGGTGGGTGACGGCGGTGGACGTGAACGCGAAGACCGTGCGGATCGACGACGAACGCGTCCTGCCCTACGACACGCTCGTGTACGCGCTGGGCGGCGTGGCCGACACGGCGGCGGTCCCGGGAGTCGAGGACCACGCCTACACCCTGAACACCGCCCAGGACGCCGAGGTGCTGGCCGACCGGCTGTCGGGGCTCGGCAGCGGCACGGTGGTGGTCGTCGGCAGCGGGCTGACCGGCGTCGAGTCGGCCGCGGAGATCGCCGAGCGGCACCCGGAGCTGCGCGTCGTGCTGCTGGGCCGCGGCGAACCCGGTGCGGCCATGAACCCGAAGGCCAGGGCTTATGTGCGGGCCGCGCTCGACCGCCTGAAGGTGCAGGTGCGCAGCGGAGTCGAGGTGGTGAAGGTGCTGCCCGGCACGGTCAAGCTGGCCGGCGGGGAGAGCGTGCCGGCCGACGCCGTCCTGTGGACGAGCGGCACGCGGGTGTCGCCGCTGGCGTCCGCCGCCGGGCTGACCGTCGACGACCACGGCCGGGTCGTCACCGACGCCGCACTGCGGTCGGTGTCCCACCCCGAGGTGTACGCCGTGGGTGACGCGGCGGCGATCCGTCAGGGCTACGGCGTCATGCACGGCACCTGCCAGGGCGGCATGCCGACCGGTGTGCACGCCGCGCTGTCGATCCTCCGGACGCTGAAGGGCAAGCGGCCCAAGCCGTTCCGCTTCGGCTACTACCACACGCCGGTCAGCCTGGGCCGGAACGACGCGGTCGTGCAGTTCACCCACCCCGACGACAGCCCCCGGCGGCTGTATCTGACGGGCCGCGTCGCCATGCGATACAAGGAGACGGTGACCGCAGCACCATGGCCCACGTGGGGCCGCATGAAGAAGATGCCCGCCTCGGGCGCGTTCTGGCCCCGCGGTGGCCGCTTCACCCGCGTGCGGGAGGCGTGATGACCGAGCTCCCCGGCGTGGCCGAGCCCTCCGGCATGACCGGGCCTCCCGACACGCCCCAGCCTCCCGGCGTGAGCGAGACTCCTGGCATGACCGGGCCTCCCGGCGTGGCCGAGCTCTCCGGCATGGGCCTGCCTCCCGGTATGACCCGGAGTCCTGGCATCACGCAGCCTGGCGACCTCGACCAGCAGGTGTTCGTGCAGCATCGCAACCTGCTGTTCTCGGTGGCCTACCGCGTCCTCGGCTCCGCGGCCGACGCCGAGGACGCGGTCCAGGACGCCTGGCTCAACTGGTCGGCGGCCGACCGTTCGCAGGTGGCCGACCCGAAGGCGTACCTGACGCGGATCGTGTCGAACGTGGCGCTGGAGCGCTTGCGCTCCACGCAGCGTAAGCGTGAGGCCTACGTGGGGCCGTGGCTGCCGGAGCCCATCCTGACCAGCGCAGACACCGCCGAGACCATCGCCGACGCCGATTCGGTGTCGATGGCGATGCTCGTGGTGCTTGAGACGCTGAGCCCGCTTGAGCGCGCGGTGTTCGTGCTCAAGGAGGTCTTCGACTTCAGCCACGCCGAGATCGCGGAGGCGGTCGAGCGTTCCGAGGCCGCCGTACGGCAGGCCGCGCACCGCGCCCGCGAGCACGTGGCGGCCCGGCGGCCGCGCTTCGCGGCGGACCGGTCGCGGCAGCGTCAGGTCACCGAGCGGTTCTTCGCCGCCGCGACCGGCGGTGACATGAATGCTTTGATGGAGCTGCTGTCCCCGGACGTCACCCTGTGGACGGACGGCGGCGGCAAGGTACGCCAGGCCCTGCGCCCGGTCATCGGCGCGGCGACGGTGGCCGCCTGGTTCGCCTCCATCGGCACGGTCAGCTACCAGGGCGTCGAGCCCGCAGACATGAACGCCGAGCTCGTCGAGATCAACGGCGGTCCCGGCATCGTCTTCGGCGCCCCGGGTCGCGTGATCGCCACCGTCACCTTCGATTTCGACACCGACGGCCGGATCACCACCATCCACAACGTGGCCAACCCGGACAAGCTCCAGGCGGTCGCGGATGGCACTCCCCGCAGTCTCGGGACGCGGTGAGCCCCGCGTGAGGGTGGCCGCTCAGGACACGCAGCAGGTGGAGCAGACCTCGGCGTCCGGCAGCGTGACCCACAGGCAGCACGTGCGGCGGCGATATCCGTCGCCGTCGGGCGTTAGCAGTCCGGCCACCGGCGGCCCGATCTCGTCCAGCAGGCGGGCCGCCTCGGCGTACGGACCGATCGTGAGCAGCGGGTGGGCGAACGCCTCCGCGGTCGAGCCCCACAGGGTGCGCTCGCCCACCTTGGTCAGGGTGCCGAGCGCCCTGACGAACGGATACTGGCTCTCCAGGAGCGCCTTCCTGATGGCCGCCGCGAGGTCGGGCACGACGACGGTGCCCTCGGCTCCGGCCAGCGGGTCGCCGGGGAGCACGGCGACGGTCACCCGCGACGCCGCCACCGTCACCCCCGCGGCGGACGGCCTGACCAGCGTGTCCTCCAGGCGCATCAGCGGCACCCGGCGGCCGAGACCCCAGCCCAGGGCCATCGGCATCGTGTGCCAGTAGCCGTAGGTCTTCCACAGCAGCGCCGCCGCCACGTGACGCGGCGCGCTCCAGCGTGCGGCCGTCTCGTCCACCAGCGCGAGCAGTCCCTCGTACGGCTCTCGCACCAGGGCGGCGGCAGGGGTCCAGCCGGGGGAGTCGTCGGCGACCAGCCCGGGCAGCACCCCCAGCACGCCGCCGCGCTCCGCCGCGAGGCCTTCCAGATGGCTGGAAAGGGTGTCGAGCAGCACTCCGCACTCCTTGGTCTCAGTGGTGGTCATCGGTGGTGGTCTCTGGCGAGGAAGAGCAGCCGGGCCCGCTTGTCCGGCAGGTCGATCTCGGGCCCGAGCGTGAAGCCGGTCCGCAGCATCCGGTCGATCACCTTGTCGTTGCGGGTGTCCGGCTCGGCGACGATCCGGGTGTGGCGCGGGTCGGCGAACACGTACGCCAGGAGCACGGACAGCAGGGCGGGGGTGAAGCCGCGCTCGCCCTTCCCCGTCGCCGGCCCGACGAGCAGGTGGACGCCGAAGTCGCCCGGCTGGACGTCGTAGCACTCCCCGACCGGGTCGGCCTCCGGCTCGTATGTCTGGAAGAGCGCCACCGGCCGGTCGTCGCGGCACACGAGATAGGCGTGATGGGTGGCGAGGCCATCCAGATAGTCGTAGATCTCCAGCACCCGCTCGCGGCTCGCGTCGAGCATGCCCCAGAACCGGGCCCGCTCCTCGGTGACCCAGGAGTGGATGAGATCGGCGTCGGCCGGCGGGTCCACCGGCACGATGCGGAAGGTGCCGAACCCCTCGACCGTCTGTTCCCACACGGCCGCACGCCGTGCGGGGGCCGTGGTGTGCGCCTCAGTCGTCATGCCGCTCCTCGATGAGTAGGTCCCAGTCGGTGATCACCGGTGCGAGTTCACCGCGCAGCCACAGCGGGTGCTGGTCACGCCAATGGGGGTCGCCGGGCACGCCGCTCGCGCCGAACGGCACGATCCACAGGCTCCCGTCGCGCCGCGCGAGGTCCCACACGTAGCGCGCCGCCGGGCCCCGGGCGAAGTGATGGGTGACGCCCGGCACGCTCGACGTGGACAGCACGCAGTCGTGGTCCCCCGGCACGCCCGCCTCCCCCGGCACCGCGTCGTCCACAGAGCCCTGGCTTTCCACACGGCCCGTGTCCACAGAGCCCGCGCCTTCCACAGAACCCGCGCATGCGTCGTCCACAGAAGCCGGGTCGTCCACACGGCCCGTGTCCACCGGGCTCGCGCCTTCCACAGAACCCGCGCATGCGTTGTCCACAGAGCCTGGGTTGTCCACAGAAGACTGCAGGGCGCGCCAGGGGGCGAGGCGGTGCAGGTCGCCCCACCGGACGCCGGCGAGCTCGTCGCGTGCCGCCACCTCCTCCAGCGCCGCCCGGGCCAGCTCCGCAAGGGCCGCCCGGTCCAGCCCGGGCAGCACGTCGGTCGTCAGCAGGCTCTCCAGCGCGTACGCGACACGGGGGGTCAGCGCGAGCCACGGCCGGAAGACCTCGGGCGCCTCCGCGTCCACCCCGGCCAGGCATGCCAGGGCGGGGTGGGCCGCCAGGCGGCGCACCACCTCGGCGCGGACCTCCGCGTACGCCGCCGCGTCGATGCTGGCGACGTCCATGCGCCGGTCCCAGGCCGCCAGCCGGTCCCGCAGGCGTACGGCCTCGGGACTGAGCCCGCCCAGGCCGTCCAGCCCGGCCAGTCCGTCCAGCCCGGCCTGCCCGCGCAGCAGGTCGAGGAGAGGGCCGGCGCTCGGCAGCAGGGTGTCGGTGTGGACGGACGCCATGTCCGCGGCCGACCAGCGCGGCGAACCGTCGAGCAGCCGCCGGATCCGGTCGGCGCGGTGGCGCGGTGCGAACTCGACGCCGAGCGGCGCGGCGATCCCCCGCTCGTTGGCCATGACGGTGATGCCGGAGATCTCGCGGCGGGGCAGCGGCGCGTAGTCGCCGCTCCACTCGTGGCCGGGCTCCCAGGCGGGCACGGCCCGCAGCCCGTTGTCCGGATGACGGACGGGCACCACCCCGGCGACGCGGTGCAGGAGGCCGCCGGAGGTGTCGGCGGCGAGCACGACGTTGACGGGCTCGGCCCAGTGGTCGAGCGCCCGGTCCACGTCGGCCACCGTCTTCGCCCGCAGCAGCGACGGCAGCGCCGCGAACCCCAGGTCATGGCGCACCCGGGGCGGATAGCGCAGGCTCACCGCCTCCCACACACCGCCCGGAAAGCCACGCGGAAAGCCACGCGCGTGATCCGGACCTTCCGCGGTCGCCGGTCCCCCCTCGCCCACTTCCGGCCCGGGCCCGGCGTGCATGACGACCGGGCCGCGCTCGGTCTCGACGACCTCGACCTCGACCGGGGCCTCCCCCGCCACCTCGATGGTCTCGACGTGGGCGGCGCAGGGACGCCAGCCGTCCGGTCCCAGCGCCTCGACGCCGCCGTCCCGCCGCCGGAGCCGCTCGCGGTAGAGGTCCTGGTAGTCGGCCATGGCGTTGGTGATCGCCCAGGCGACCGAGCCGGCGTGCCCGAAATGGGCGATGCCCGGAACGCCTGGCACGGCCAGCCCGATCACGTCGAACTCGGGACAGGCCAGACGAATCTGCTGATAGAAGCCGGGGTCCTCGATGAAGCGATGAGGATCGCCCGCGATCAGAGCCGCGCCGGTGGTGGTGCGATCGGCGGGGACCAGCCAGCCGTTGCTCCCGCCGCTGCCCGGCCCGTCGGCCGCGAACACCGCGACCGCCTCGGGACCCAGCCGCTCGGCCACCGCCGCGCGCCACAGCTTGGCCGGAAAATGCGCGAAGAGGATGTGGTGCGACAGCCAGATCGCCATCGGCGTCCACGGCTCCCACCGGCCCGGCGTGAGCCCCGCGGCCGTCCCCTCCCGCGACGCCGCGAACTCCGGAGCCCGGCGTGCTCCCGCGGGCATCTCCTCCCGCGCGCACTCCTGAGCCTGGCGCGTTCCCGCGGCCGTCTCCTCCCGCGCGGACTCCGGATTCCGGCGCGTTCCCGCGGCCGTCCCCTCCCGTGACGCGGTGAACTCGGGAGCCCGGCGTACCCCCGCAGCAAGCCCCGCGTTGACGCCGTCCACGTAGGCGCGCACCCAGCGCGCCGTGTCGTCGTCCAGGGCGTCCAGGGCGCGCAGGCAGCGCTCGGCGGTGTCCGCCAGCCGGGCCTGCCGGGCGAAGTGGTCCCACGCGACGGCGTCCGGACCGAGGATCGCCGCCGACGTGCCGGTCGCCCGGCGCCGCTCGACCTCGATCTGCCAGGCCCGGTCGATCGCCGTGACACGTCCCTGCGCGAAGGCCAGCTCGTACGGATCGCCCGCGCGCAGGTGGGGAATGCCCCAGGCGTCCCGATAGAGCCCGTTCGGCGTGGTCATCGCGTGGCCGTACGGCGGCGGGCGGCGGGGACGACCAGCGGTGTGCCGGTCTCGGGGTCGTCGATCACCCGGCAGGGCAGCCGGAAGACCTCCTCCACCAGGTCGGCCGTCATGACCTCGCCCGGCGTCCCGGCGGCCACGACCCGGCCGTCGCGCATCGCGATCAGATGAGTGGCGTAGCGGGCGGCGTGGTTGAGGTCGTGGAGCACCGCCACGAGCGTGCGTCCGCGCTCCTCGTGCAGCCGGGCGCACAGGTCGAGCACCTCGATCTGGTGGGCGATGTCCAGATAGGTCGTCGGCTCGTCCAGGAGCAGCAGCGGCGTCTCCTGTGCCAGCGCCATCGCGATCCACACGCGCTGGCGCTGCCCGCCGGACAGTTCGTCGACCAGGCGTCCGGCCAGGTCGGCGACCCCGGTGGCCTCCATCGACGCGTGCACCACCCGCTCGTCGTCGGACGACCACTGGCGCAGCAGCCGCTGGTGGGGATAGCGCCCGCGGCCGACGAGTTCGGCGACCGTGATGCCGTCCGGCGCGACGGACGTCTGGGGCAGCAGGCCGAGGGTCCTGGCGACCTTCCTGGCGGGCAGGGCGGAGATGTCCCGCCCGTCCAGCAGCACGCTGCCCGCGGCGGGCCGGAGCGTGCGCGCCAGCGCCCGCAGCAGCGTGGACTTGCCACAGGCGTTGGGTCCGATGATCACGGTGAACGACCGGTCGGGGATGACGACGTCGAGACCCTCGGCCACGACCCTCTTGTCGTACGAGAGGGTGAGCGCGCTGCCGCGCAGGCGCGGCCCGTCCTCCTGCATGCCTGCCATCACGTTTCCGTCCACGATCGTGCCGGTCATATCCGTCCCGCCTTCCGCTGGGCGGCGAGCAGCCAGACGAGGTAGCCGCCGCCGAGCACCCCCGTCACCACCCCGACCGGAAGCTGGTGGCCGGCGAACAGCCGCTGCGCGGCCAGGTCGGCGCCGGTCAGCAGCGCCGCGCCGGTGCACGTCGCGGCGAGCAGGTTGGGCCCGGGCGCCCCGGTCATCCGCCTCGCCAGGTGGGGGGCGGTGAGCGCGACGAACGACACGGGCCCGGCGGCCGCCGCCGCGAGCGAGGTGAGCAGCACGGCCGCCGCCACCAGGGTCAGCCGCAGTCCCTGGATGCGTACGCCGAGGCCGCGCGCCAGGTCGTCGCCCATCTCCGTCATGGCCAGCGGGCGGGCGCAGCCGATCAGCACCACCGGCGCGAGCACGGCCATCGCGGCGAGCAGCGGGAGGACGTCCTCCCAGCCGCGCCCGTCGAGGCTGCCGGTGAGCCACAACATGGCCCGCGCCGCCTCCATCAGCCGTCCCCGGGTCAGCAGATAGCCGTTGACGCCGGTGAGGATCGCGGTGGCGCCGATGCCCACCAGCACGAGGCGGTGGCCGTGCAGTCCGCCGCGCCAGGCCAGCGCGTAGATGACCGCGCCGGTGACGACGCCGCCGAGCGCCGCGCCGCCCGCGAGCGCCGCGCTGCTCCCGCCCGTGACGACCACGAGCAGCGCCCCCGCCGCCGAGCCCTGGGTGAACCCGAGCAGGTCGGGGCTGCCCAGCGGGTTGCGTACGAGCGACTGGAAGACCGCCCCGGCCAGCGCGAGGGCGGCGCCGACGAGCAGCGCGGTGACCACGCGGGGCAGCCGGAGCTCCCACACGATGAACTCATCGGCCGGTGCGCCGCCGCCGAGGAGGGTGCGGACGACGTCGGAGGGGCTCATCGGATAGTCGCCGCCGCCCACCGCGAGCACGCCGAAGACGAGCGCGAGCAGCAGGCAGCCGGCTCCGACGGCGACGGCCCTCGGCCGCAGGGGGATGCCGCCGGCTACCCTGCGGACGGGCATGGGCCCGACGGCGGTCATGCGCGGACCTTCCTTCGCACGAAATACAGGAACAGCGGGCCGCCGAGCACCGCCGTGACGATGCCCGCCTGCAGCTCGCCCGGCCTGGCCACCAGCCGCCCGAGCACGTCGGCGCCGAGCAGCAGCACGGGCGCGAGCAGCGCGCAGCAGGGGAGCATCCAGCGCTGGTCGGGGCCGGTCAGCGCCCGCACGAGGTGCGGCACCATGAGCCCGACGAAGACGATCGGCCCGCAGGCCGCCGTCGCCGCCCCGCACAGCAGCGTCACCGCCACGATGGCGCCCGCGCGCACCCGTGCGGGGTGCGCGCCGAGCGAGCGTGCCGAGTCGTCGCCGAGCGCGAGCGCGTTGAGCGGCCTGGCCAGGGCCAGCGCCGGCAGCAGGCCCGCCACGACGAACGGCGCCATCATGGCCGAGGTTTCGCCCTGTGCGCTCGCCAGCGAGCCGACCGTCCAGAAGCGCATGGTCTCCAGCGAGGCCGAGTCGAGCAGCATCGTCCCGTTCACGTACGAGTAGAGCGCGGCGTTGACGGCGGCTCCGGCGAGCGCCAGCCGCGCCGGGGTCGCCGCGCGCCCGCCGCCCACGGCGTAGACCAGCACGGACACGGCCGCCGCGCCGGCCAGCGCGAACCAGACGTAGCCCTGGAACGTCCCCACCCCGAAGATCCCGGCGGCCGTGGCGACCGCCGCGGAGGCGCCCGCGTTGATCCCCAGCAGGCCGGGGTCGGCGAGCGGGTTGCGGGTCAGCGCCTGCATGACGCCGCCCGCGACGCCCAGCGCGACTCCGGCGAGCAGCCCGAGCAGGGTGCGCGGCAGCCGCATCTGGTGGACGACCGTGTAGGCGGCCGAGCCGGGGTCGACGAGCCCGTGCCACACCTCGGCCGGGGAGAGCTGCCGGGCGCCGAGGCCGAGGCTGAGCACGAGCACGGCGGCCAGGGCGATCGCCGAGCCCAGCAGTGCCGCGGCGCGCCGGCCGTTTTCCGCGCGTTTTCGCGGCGGCCCCGCAGGCCCGCTGATCTGCGAGGACTCCATGACGACCACGGCCGGCTCCGGTGGGGGGCGTGGGGGCGATTTCGCTCACCCCTCTGGACAAGAACTTAGGTAAGGGTAACCTAACTACCGATCAACCCCAAAGACCCCCGGGTCAACGCAAGAGAAAGACGAACCGTGCGATACCTGAACTCCCCCATGCCCCGTCGCGGCTTCTTCGCGGCGGGCGGAGCGGCCGTACTCACCCTGGCGCTCGCCGCCTGCGGGTCGAGCGATCCGGCACCCTCCTCCGCAGGTCAGAGCGCGAAATCGTGGTCTTTCGTGGACGACAGGAAGGAGACCGTCACGGCCGCGGCCGTCCCGTCGCGGATCGTGGCGTTCACCGGGACGGCCGCCGCGCTCGTCGACTACGGGCTGCAGGACAAGATCGTCGGTGTCTTCGGCGAGACCAAGCGCGCCGACGGCTCGCCCGAGCCGCAGGCCGGCGACCTCGACGTGAACAAGGTCACGATCCTCGGCAACGTCTGGGGCGAGTTCAACATCGAGAAGTACGCCGCGCTGCGTCCCGACCTTCTCGTCACGCACATGTACGACCCCGGTGCCCTGTGGTATGTCCCCGACGAGAGCAAGGACAAGATCGTCAAGCTGGCCCCGACCGTGGCCGTCAGCGTGGCCCGGGTGCCGATGACCGAGCCGATCGAGCGGTACGCCGCCCTCGCCGAGTCGCTGGGCGCGGACCTCGGCGCACCGAAGGTCACCGAGGCCAAGGCCAGGTTCGAGGCCGCCGCCGAGAGCGTGCGCAAGGCGGTCGCCGACAACCCCGGCATCAAGGTGCTGGCCGCCTCCGGCAGCCCCGACGTGCTGTACGTCTCCAACCCCGAGGTCAACACCGACCTCATGTACTTCGCCCAGCTCGGGGTCGAGATCGTCAAGCCCGACAAGCCCGGTGACGGCGGCTACTACGAGAACCTGAGCTGGGAGAACGCCGACAAGTACGACGCCGATCTGATCCTGCTCGACAACCGCAGCACCGCGCTGCAGCCCAAGGACCTGACGTCGAAGCCGTCCTGGGCCAAGCTGCCCGCCGTCAAGGCAGGCCAGATCATCGGCTGGGATCCCGTGCCGCGCTTCTCGTACGCCGGAGCCGCCCCGATCCTGGAGGGCCTGGCGACGGCGATCAGGAACGCCGAGAAGCTCGGCTGACCCCACTCCGGAACCCGGGGACACGTGTCGACTCCCAAAAGTTAGGTTCGCCTACCCTAACTTCTTCACGGTAAGGATGACAATGACCTCTCCCCATGCCGGGACCGTGCGGCCGTACCTCTTCAACGACCGCACGGTGGAGGGATACCGGCGGGCGATGACCGAGGCGACCGCGCGGGTGGCCGACCGGATCCGGCGCGCCGACCGGCCGTTCAGCGGCGTGTCCCCGGAACGGCTCGCGCCGGAGATCGCCGCGATCGACCTCGAACGGCCGCTGCACGACCACGCCGCCGCCCTCGACGAGCTCGAACGGGTCTACCTGCGCGACGCCGTCTATTTCCACCACCCCCGCTATCTGGCCCACCTCAACTGCCCGGTGGTGATCCCCGCGCTGCTGGGAGAGGCCGTGTTGTCCGCGGTGAACTCCTCACTCGACACCTGGGACCAGAGCGCGGGCGGCACGCTCATCGAGCGCCGCCTGATCGAGTGGACGGCCGGCCGGATCGGCTTCGGTCCCGCCGCCGACGGCGTCTTCACCAGCGGCGGCACCCAGTCGAACCTCCACGCCCTGCTGCTCGCCCGCGAGGAGGCCCGTACGGAGGCCCCACCGGCGCGGCTGCGCGTGATCACCTCGGAGGCCGGGCACTTCAGCGTGCGCAAGGCGGCCGACCTGCTCGGGCTCGGGCCCGACGCCGTCGTCACCGTGGAGACCGACGGCGAACGGCGGATGCGGCCGGCCGCGCTCGCCCGCGAGCTCGACCGATGCCACCGCGCCGGGCAGGTGGTGATGGCCGTGGTGGCCACCGCGGGCACCACCGACTTCGGCTCGATCGACCCCCTGCCGGAGATCGCCGCGCTGTGCGAGGCCGCCGGGGTGTGGCTGCACGTCGACGCGGCCTACGGCTGCGGGCTGCTGGTCTCCCGCAGGCGGCGGCACCTGCTCGACGGCATCGAGCGGGCCGACTCGGTCACCGTCGACTTCCACAAGTCCTTCTTCCAGCCGGTCAGCTCCAGCGCCGTGCTGGTGCGCGACGGCGCGATGCTGCGGCACGCGGCCCACCACGCCGACTACCTCAATCCCCGGCGGATGGCCGAGCGCGGCATCCCCAACCAGGTGGACAAGAGCCTGCAGACCACTCGCCGCTTCGACGCGCTCAAGCTCTGGCTGACGCTGCGGATCATGGGCCCGGACGCGGTCGGCGAGCTGTTCGACGAGGTCGTGGACCGCGCGGCGGAGGCGTACGACCTGATCGCGGCGGACCCGCGCTTCGAGATCGTCACGCGGTCGCCGCTGAGCACGCTGGTCTTCCGCTACCTGCCGCCGGACGGCCCGCGGCACGGAGGCCTGGGCCGCAAGCTCGCCGACGACGCCAACCTGTACGCCCGGGAGGCGCTGGCCGCCTCCGGCGAGGCCGTCGTCGCGGGCACCACGGTCGACGGCCGCCACTACCTGAAGCTCACCCTGCTCAACCCGGAGACCACGCTGGACGACGTCGCGCACGTCCTCGACCTCCTCGCCGGACACGCCCAGCGGTACGTGGACGACCTGGCTCCGCTCACCGAGGAGGTGACGCATGTCTGCTCATGACTTCGTCGCCATCGGGCTGGGGCCGTTCAACCTGGGCCTGGCCTGCCTGGCCGAGCCCATCGCGGAGCTCGACGGCGTGTTCCTGGAGGCGCGGCCCGGCTTCGCCTGGCACCCCGGGATGATGCTCGACGGCGTGACGCTGCAGACGCCGTTCATGGCCGACCTCGTCACGCTGGCCGACCCGACCTCGCCCTACTCCTTCCTCAACTACCTGAAGGAGACCGGCAGGCTCTATCCCTTTTATATCCGCGAGAGCTTCTACGCGCTCCGCGCCGAATACGACGCCTACTGCCGATGGGCCGCCGCACGGCTGCGCAGTGTCCGCTTCGGCCACCGGGTGACCTCGGTGACGTACGACGAGGCCGACGGGCACTACGTCGTCCGCTCGGTGACGGACGACGGAGGGGAGACCGAGCACCGGGCCCCGCACCTCGTGCTCGGCACCGGCACCCCGCCGTACGTGCCGGAGGCCTGCCGCGGCCTCGGCGGCGACCTCGTCCACACCGCCGGCTACCTCGACGCCAAGGCCGCGCTACAGGCGAAGGAGAGCATCGCGATCGTCGGCAGCGGGCAGAGCGCCGCGGAGATCTACCGCGACCTGCTGGCCGACGTCGACACGCGCGGCTACCGGCTCACCTGGGTGACCAGGTCGCCGCGGTTCTTCCCGCTGGAATACACCAAGCTGACCCTGGAGATGACCTCGCCGGAGTACGTGGACTACTTCCACGCGCTGCCCGAGGACACCCGCTATCGCCTCGAAAGCGAGCAGAAGGGCCTCTACAAGGGCATCGACGCCGCGCTGATCGACGAGATCTTCGATCTGCTCTACGCCAAGACCGCCGGCGGCCCGATCCCCACCCGGCTGCTGACCAGCACCGAGCTGCGCGAGGCGGCGTACGACGCGGGCCGGGGCGAATACACGCTCGGGCTGCGCCACGTGGAGCAGGAGCGCGACTTCACGCTCGTCACCCAGGGGCTCGTGCTGGCCACCGGCTACCGCTACGAGCCCCCCGCCTTCCTCGACCCCGTACGCGACCGGATCCGGTGGGACCGGCACGGCCGCTTCGATGTGGCCAGGAACTACAGCATCGACGTCACCGGCCGGGGGATCTTCCTGCAGAACGGCGCCACCCACGCCCACAGCGTGACCTCGCCCGACCTCGGCATGGGCCCCTACCGCAACTCGTGGATCATCGCCCAGATCCTCGGCCGGGAGCACTACCCCATCGAGAAGACCATCGCCTTCCAGGATTTCGGCGCGCCCGAGGGCGTGATCGCATGAGTGACGTCCTGTTCCGCCGCACCGACGGGCGGGTCGGCGAGCTCGCCGTACGCCACCTCGATCCGGAGGCCGACGCGGTGACCGTGCACCTGTGGGTCACCCATCCCAAGGCCGTGTTCTGGATGATGCAGGACGCCGACGTCGCCCGCGTGGAGAAGGAGTACCGCGAGATCGTCGAGCACCCGCACCGCGACGCGTACCTGGGGCTGGTGAACGGCCGCCCGGCCTTCCTGGCCGAGCGCTACGACCCCGCCCGGGTCGAGCTGGCGGGCCTCTACGACGCCGAGGAGGGCGACGTCGGCATGCACTTCCTGTGCGCGCCCGCCGAGACCCCGATCCACGGCTTCACCTTCGCCGTGATCACCACGGTCATGGAGCTGCTGTTCGCCGATCCCGCGACCCGGCGGGTGGTGGTCGAGCCCGACGTACGCAACACGGCGGTGCACGCGCTCAACGCGGCCGTCGGCTTCGAGGTCGTCGGAACGATCGCCAAGCCGGAGAAGGACGCCCTGCTGAGCGTCTGCACCCGGGAACGGTTCCGCGCGGCGGCCCGGGAGGTGCACGCGTGAACTCGTCAGCGGCGGCCCCCATGACGGCGAATCCCGTGGCGGCACACGACCCCATGGCCGCGGTCGCGCATCTCACCCCCGCCACCTGGGAGAAGGCCAACCGGCGGCTGGTGCGCAAGGCGCTCGCCGAGTTCGCCCACGAGCGGCTGCTCACCCCGCGGCCGCTCGGCGACGGGCGGTACGCCGTGCGCGGGCCGGGCGGGGTGGAGTATCGGTTCACCGCCGCGGTCCTGTCCCTCGACCACTGGCACATCGGCGAGGTCACCCGCCACGGGCCCGATGGCGAGCCACTGCCGCTCGACGCGCTGGAGTTCGTCACCGAGATGCGCGGCCCGCTCGGGCTGAGCGACGCGATCCTCCCCGTCTACCTGGAGGAGATCACCTCCACGCTGGCGAGCCTCGCGTACAAGCTGAGCCGCCCGCCGGTCGGCGCGGCCGAGCTGGCGAAGGCGGGCTTCCAGGACATCGAGGCCGCCATGACCGAGGGCCACCCGTGCTTCGTGGCCAACAGCGGCCGGATCGGTTATGGCATCGACGACCACCACCGCTACGCCCCCGAGGCCGCCGCGCCCGTACGGCTGATCTGGCTGGCCGCCCACCGCGACCACACCACGTTCACCTGCTCGCGCGACATCGACTACGAACGGCTCATGCGGGGCGAGCTGGGCGAGGAGGTCCTGGCCCGCTTCGCGGGCACGCTGGCCGGCCTGGGGCTCGACATGGCCGACTATCTGCTCGTGCCGGTGCACCCCTGGCAGTGGTGGAACCGGATCGCCGTGACGTTCGCGGCGGAGGTCGCCGAGCGGCGGCTGGTCTGCCTGGGCCCCGGCGACGACGAGCACCTCGCGCAGCAGTCGGTGCGCACGTTCTTCAACGCGAGCGAGCCGTCCCGGCACTACGTCAAGACCGCCCTGTCGGTGCTGAACATGGGCTTCGTGCGCGGCCTGTCGGCGGCGTACATGGAGGGCACCCCGGCGATCAACGACTGGCTCGCCGACCTGATCGCGGACGACGAGGTCCTCCGCGCGACCCGCCTGACGATCATCCGCGAGCGGGCGGCCGTCGGCTATCGCAACCGCCGGTTCGAGGCGGCCACCGACCGCCACTCGCCCTACCGCAAGATGCTGGCGGCGCTGTGGCGGGAGAGCCCGGTCGCGGGCCTGGAGCCGGGCAGGCGCCTGGCCACCATGGCCTCCCTGCTCCACACGGACCAGGACGGCCGGTCGTTCGCGGCGGCGCTGATCGAGCAGTCGGGTCTCGCCCCCGAGGTGTGGCTGCGGCGCTACCTCGACGCCTACCTCGTGCCGCTGCTGCACGCCTTCTACGCGTACGACCTGGCGTTCATGCCGCACGGCGAGAACGTCATCCTGGTCCTGAACGGCGGCGCGGTGGAACGGGTGATCTTCAAGGACATCGCCGAGGAGATCGTGGTGATGGACCCGCACGCGGAGCTGCCGCCCGAGGCCCGGCGGATCCGCGCCGAGGTGCCCGAGGAGCACCGGCTGCTGTCGATCTTCACCGACGTCTTCGACTGCTTCCTGCGGTTCCTCAACGCGGTGCTCGCCACGGACGGCGTGCTCGACGAGGACGCCTTCTGGCGGACCGTCGCCGAGTGCGCGACGGCCTACCAGCGGTCGGTCCCCCACCTCGCGGAGCGGTTCCGGCGCTACGACCTGTTCGCGGAGACGTTCGCCCTGTCGTGCCTCAACCGCCTGCAACTGCGCGACAACCGGCAGATGGTGGACCTGACCGACCCGTCGGCGGCACTGCAGATGGCCGGCGAGCTGGTCAACCCCATCGCCCGATTCGCTCCGGTTCGTCGTGAGGGCGGAGCGGTTACGCGGGCGCGTACGTGAGGCAGTCGGCCTCGTCCAGGGAGTAGCCGATGTCGATGCCGGGCGCCTGGCACTCCAGCGACACGTTGTGCTGGCAGTCGGAAATCTTGCAGGCGCCCACCCGGCCCACGGTCTGCTGGTCGCCCCCCGGTGTGGGTGCGGTGAAGAACGTGTCGCAGTGCGCGTGGGACACGTCCCCGACCGTGATGGCGGTGGCGTGGCAGGTGCCGTCGCGGTTGTACGCGCACGAGGTGGCCTGGCAACGGTTGACTACGGGCATTTCCATGGGCGGCTGCTCCCTCTGACGATCGTGGCTTTCGTCCTGGCTCATACCGCCTTCGACCAGGTCGGCAATCTCCACCGAGATCCCAGACTCGGCCAAGCCACGCCAGGGGACACAGCAGTTTGGTGCAGCAGCTCCTCGGCCAGGGCGAGGAGCTGCAGGGCGGTCGGGTCGGCGGCCCCGCCGTCGCGTGGCACCCGGGGCGGAGATGCGTTGCAGCAGCACGTGGACGTCGTCGCCGCCGCGGCCGGAAGGCGGTGCAGGCCGCCACCTAAACTGGGACGCACTCGTGCGGAATCCGCTCCCCTTGGCGACCGTCGTACGGACCCGTGATCAGGCCGGGCGGCGGGCCCGGCCGCAAACGGGCCGCGAAACGGGCCGCGAAACGGGCGCAGAACGAACGCGGGGCGGGTGGCAGGCCGGGTGGTGAGGAGGACGGTGTGAGCCGGCGCGTACGCGGCGATCGGGAAGAGGCGGATCTGCCGGTCGACCCCGACGTGGACCTCCGGCATGCACCGGACCCGTTCCGCACGCCCGCGCCCCCGGCTCGCGGCCGGACCTGGGATGTCCTCGCGGTGATCGCCCTCGGCGGCGGAGCCGGCGCCGTGGCCAGATATCTGGTCGGCCAGGCCTTCCCCGGGCCGCCCACCGGATTTCCCTGGGGGACGTTCCTCATCAACGTCACCGGCTGCTTCGCGCTCGGGCTCCTGATGGTCTTCGTCCTGGACGTCTGGCCGCCGAGCCGCTACGTCCGGCCGTTCTTCGGGGTCGGCGTCCTCGGCGGGTTCACGACGTTCTCCACCTTCAGCGTGGAGATCGTCGACAGTGTGTCGCACGGCGCGGGGGTGGTGGCCGGTGCGTACGCCGCGGCGAGCCTGGTCGCCGGACTGGTCGCGGTCTGGTGCGGCATCGTCCTCGCCCGCACCCTGGCGGGCCTCCCCGTACGGCGAGGCGGGAGGAAGGGCGAATGAGACTGCAGGGGCCCGCGCAGCGGCTGACGATCCTGATCGGCGAGAGCGACCAGTATCGGCACCGGCCGCTGTACACCGAGATCGTGCACCGGGCGAGGGCGATGGGCCTGGCGGGGGCGAGCGTGTTCCGGGGCATCGAGGGCTTCGGCGCGTCCTCGCGCATCCACACGAGCCGCCTGCTGTCGCTCAGCGAGGACCTGCCCGTCGCCGTCGTCATCGTGGACATCCCGGAGAAGATCACTGCGTTCCTGGCGGAACTGGACGAGCTGGTGACCGAGGGCCTGGTGGTCGTCGATCCCGTGGAGGTCTACCGCTACGTCGGGCGTGAGGCGGGGCGGGCCGAGTCGTGACCCTGCTGCTCGTCTTCCTCGGCGGCATCGTCGGCGCCCCCGCCCGTTATCTCCTCGACCGCCTGGTGCAGCGCCTGCACGACAGCGTGTTCCCGTGGGGCACGCTGTCGGTCAACCTGTCCGGGGCGTTCGTGCTCGGGCTGCTGTTCGGCGCCCACGACCACCTCGGGCTGCCCACCGCCATGCTCACCCTGCTCGGCACCGGCTTCTGCGGTGCGTTCACGACGTTCAGCACGTTCGGCTTCGAGACCGTACGGCTGCTGGAGGAGGGCTCGGTGCTGGAGGCCGGGCTCAACGCGCTCGGCAGCCTGGTCTTCGGCGTCCTCGCCGCGGCCGCCGGATTCGCGCTGGCCGCCCTCCTCGCCTGACCCGACCCGGCCGCGCGCTTCCCTGAGACCGGCCGCGCTGTTTCCCCAAGACCGCCCGGTCGTGCTGCTCCCCCTGAGACCGGCCGCGCTCCCCCTAAGACTGGCCGGCCGCGTTGCTTCCTGAGACCGGCCGCGTTGCTTTCCCGGGACCGCCCGGCCGCGTTGCTTTCCCGGGACCGCCCGGCCGTGTTCCTTGCCCGGGACGGCCCCCGGCCGCCCCGCGTGTGGAGGAGCGGGGCGGCGCGTCTCGGACGGCCGACGGCGTCAGCGGTGCCGGGTCATCGCGACGATGGGGATCACTTCGCCAGGAAGGCGAGGAGCGCGTCGGTGACCTCCTGGGCGTGGGTCCACAGCAGACCGTGCGGGGCGCCCTCGATCTCGACGTACTCCGCCTGGGGGAGCGCCCGGTGGAACGGGCGGCCGGTGGACTCGATGGGCAGGATGCGGTCGGCGGTGCCGTGCACGATGAGCGCCGGAACGTCGATCTTGGGGATGTCGGCCCGGAAGTCCGTCGTCCAGGTGGGGACGACCGCGGACGAGGCATACCAGGAGGCGCCCGCTGCGGTGTTCCAGTTGGCCCGGACGACCTCCTCGCTCAGGCGGGTGCCGAGGTTCTCGTCGGTGTTGTAGAAGGCGTTGTAGAACTCGGTGAAGTAGGCGTAGCGGTCCTTGGTCACGGCCGCGAGGATGCCCTCGAACACGCTGCCGTCGACGCCCTCCGGGTTGTCGTCCGTCTTGAGCAGGAACGGTTCGAGGGAGGCCAGGAACGCGGCCTTGGCGACCCGCGCCGAGCCGTACGTGCCGAGGTAGCGGCCGACCTCGCCGGTGCCCATGGAGAAGCCGACGAGGATCACGTCGCGCAGGTCGAGGGTCTCCAGCAGCGTGTTCAGGTCGGCGGCGAAGGTGTCGTAGTCGTAGCCGACGGTGGGCTGGCTCGACTGGCCGAAGCCGCGGCGGTCGTAGGTGATGACGCGATAGCCGGCGTCGAGCAGGGCGGGGATCTGCTTCTCCCACGAGTGGCCGTCCAGCGGGTAGCCGTGGATGAGCACGATCGGCTGCCCGGTGCCGTGGTCCTCGTAGTAGAGGTTGATGTCGGTGCTGTTCTCCTGGCCGACAGTGATGTACGCCATGACGCGCTCCTTCTGATCTCCGTTGCGGTTCGCAATCTTGGTACGCGCTAGAGACTAGACCACGATTAAGTTGTGCACAAGGTAATCGCGTCCGAGGAGTCCGGATGTGAGTACGATCACGGGTGTGCCGGTCGCGCCGCGGCCCGGGGGAAGGGTGGAGAAGGATGCTGGCCGGTTTGCGGAGGATCGGTTGGGGAGCGTTCGCGCTCTTCCTGGCCGCGTTCGCGGTCTTCGAGAGCGTCAAGTACGGCCTGCCGACCACCCTCGCCGCGCTCGCGTTCTTCGCGTTGATCGACATCGCGCGGCTCGCCGGGGTCCGGCCGCCCGGCGTGCTCTACCAGGCGGTCCACCGCGTGTGGATCCCGCTCGTGGTGCTGGTCGTCTATTCGTTCGGCCCGATCGTGTGGCCGCCACTGTTCACCGCCGGCCTCGGCTGGCTGACCCGCATCGCCCTCGAACGGACGCTGGGGCGCCGGGTGGCATCGCGGGATGTGCCGGCCGAGCGGTGAGGGCGGCTCTCAGCCTCGCCGGTCGGCGTGGGCGGTGACGTTGGCGGTCAGGCGGCGCAGGGTGGTGAGCGTGCGGGCGAACTCGTCGGGTTCGAGCGCCATCGCATCGCCGACGGAGGCGAAGACCGCGTCGCTGCGCTCCCGCAGTGCGGCGCCCTTCTCGGTCAGCGTGATCTGCACCGTGCGCTCGTCGTCCACGCGGCGCTCCCGGCGCAGCAGGCCGTTCGCCTCCAGGCGCTTGAGCAGGGGCGTCATCGTGCCGTAGTCGAGCTGCAACGCCCCGCCGAGCTCCTTGACCGCGACGCCCTCCTCGGGGCCGTCCCACAGCACCAGCAGGACCAGGAACTGCGGGTACGTCAGCCCCATCTCATCGAGAATCGGCCGATAGAGGGCGGTGACGGCGCGGGAGGCGGCGTACAGCGCGAAGCACATCTTGTCGTCGAGAACGCGGGGCAGCCCGTCGCTTGTGGTGCTGGTCATCTCTCCACTGTAGGAGCCTGGCCCGCCATTGGCACGTGAACGTTCCAATCGTGCACAAGGTTTTATGTCGAGGGTGACCCGGTGCCGGCCGGGTCACCGCCGGCCGGTCAGCCGCAGTAGCGCAGCACCGCGGGCTTGCCGCAGGCCAGGGTCCCCGAGCGGGTGCCGCCCTGCGCGTCCAGGCCGAGGCCGAGGCCGAGGTCGACGTTCACGTCGAGGGCGACGTTGAGGCCGAGTCCCAGGCCGACGTTCGCGTCGGCCTTGGCGCCGAGGCCCACCGCGGCGGTGGCGGTGGCGGGCGTGGTGGCCTTCGGCGCGTCACCGCCGCAGCCCGCGTAGGCGGGCGCGGCGGCGAGGATGCCCGCACAGGTCAGGGCGGCCAGGGACATAAGACGAATAGGGCGGTGCATGAAGATTCCTCATCTCAGGTGTAACCGATCGTGCTTGATCGTCACCCTTCGTATCCGTGTGTAGGTAGCGACAAACTCAGGTCACGCCCGCCGGGGCACCAAAAGCGCGGCGAGAACCGGTGACGAAACGGGCCATTGCCCGCCGGAAAGTACGGACGTACCGTCAGGGCGTGGCAGTCATCCACAGGGAACGTGTGGCCTGGGAGAGCGCCAGGGTGTTCGTCGCGGCCGCGACGGCCGACGCCTACTGGTGGCTCGGTGAGACGCTCGCACGCCGTCTCGGGCAGGGGTACGAATCGGACCTGGCCCGCACCCGCCTGCGCCTCCAGCGCGAGGAGGCCGGGCCGGCGCAGGGCACCCGCGCCGCAGGTGGGGACGCGTTGTCCGCCGAGGTCGGCGCCTGGCGCGCCCGGATCGAGGACGCCCTGACGGAGCGTCCGGAGCTCGCGGACGTCCTGCGGCAGGTGATCGAGGAGACCGGCCGCCGCATGGATAGCCCGCACTCCACCGGCCCGGCGCGCCGGGAATGACCAAGGCCGGGTTGTCCACAGGCTGTGGACAACCCGGCCTCGAATGGCCCGGAGGCGACGTCAGCGGAAGCGGCCTCAACGGAAGCGGCGGAGCCTCAGGCTGTTGCTGACGACGAAGACACTGGAGAAGGCCATCGCCGCTCCGGCGATCATCGGGTTCAGCAGCCCCGCGGCGGCCAGCGGCAGGGCCGCGACGTTGTAGGCGAACGCCCAGAACAGGTTCCCCTTGATCGTGCGCAGCGTGCGCCGCGACAGCCGGATCGCGTCGGCCGCCACCCGCAGGTCACCCCGCACCAGCGTCAGGTCGGCCGCCTCGATCGCCACGTCGGTGCCGGTGCCCATGGCCAGACCGAGATCGGCCTGGGCCAGCGCGGCGGCGTCGTTGACCCCGTCTCCGACCATCGCGACGGTCTTGCCCTCGGCCTGCAGTCGCTTGACCACGTCGACCTTCCCGGCGGGCAGCACCTCGGCGATCACCTCGTCGATCCCCACCTGGGCGGCGACCGCCCGGGCGACCGCCTGGTTGTCGCCGGTCAGCAGCACCGGGGTCAGCCCCAGCGCCCGCAGGTCGGCGATGGCCTGGGCGCTGGTGGGCTTGACCACGTCGGCCACCACCAGCACCCCGCGGGCCTGGCCGTCCCAGCCGACCGCCACCGCCGTACGGCCGGCCGCCTGCGCCTGCTCCAGGGCCTCGGTGAGGTCGGCGGGCAGGTGCTGGGACCACTCGGCCAGCAGCCGGGGCCGTCCCACGAGTACGGCGTGGCCGTCCACGATGCCCTGCACCCCCAGGCCCTCGACGTTGGCGAAGTCCTCGGTGGTGGGCAGCTCGCCCACGCGTTCGGCGGCGCCCCGGGCGATCGCCTGGGCGATGGGGTGCTCGGAGGCGTGCTCCAGCGCCCCGGCCAGCCGCAGCACCTCCCGCTCGGTGACCCCGCCGGTGGTGTGGACCTCGACCAGGGTCATCCGGCCTTCGGTGACGGTGCCGGTCTTGTCCAGCACGATCGTGTCGATCCGCCGGGTCGACTCCAGCACCTCGGGGCCCTTGATCAGGATGCCGAGCTGGGCGCCGCGGCCGGTGCCGACCAGCAGCGCGGTCGGCGTGGCCAGCCCCAGCGCGCACGGGCAGGCGATGATCAGCACCGCGACCGCGGCGGTGAACGCCGCGCCTGCTCCTTCGCCGGTGCCGAGCCAGTATCCCAAGGTCGCCACCGACAGGGCGATGACGATGGGGACGAAGATCCCGGAGATGCGGTCGGCCAGGCGCTGCACCTGTGCCTTGCCCGTCTGGGCGTCTTCCACCAGGCGGGCCATCTGGGCGAGCTGGGTGTCGGCGCCGATCCGGGTGGCCCGCACCACCAGCCGCCCGCCGGCGTTGACCGTGGCGCCGGTCACCGGGTCGCCGGGCCGCACCTCGACCGGGACGGATTCGCCGGTGAGCATCGAGGCGTCGACCGCCGAGGTGCCCTCCTCGATCACACCGTCGGTGGCGATCTTCTCCCCGGGACGGACCACGAACAGGTCGCCCACCCGCAGCTCCCCGACAGGGATGCGTGTTTCGCGGCCCTCGCGCAGGACGGCGACGTCCTTGGCGCCCAGCTCCAGCAGCGCCCGCAACGCCGCACCCGCCCGCCGCTTGGAGCGGGCCTCGAAGTAGCGCCCGGCGAGGATGAACGCCGTCACCCCGGCGGCGGCCTCCAGGTAGATGTTGCCCGCGCCGTCGCTGCGGGTGATGGTCAGGTCGAACCCGTGGGTCATCCCCGGCACCCCCGCATCCCCGAAGAACAGGGCCCACAGCGACCAGCCCAGCGCGGCGATCGTGCCCAGGGAGACGAGGGTGTCCATGGTGGCGGTGCCGTGCCGCAGGTTGGTCCAGGCCGCCTTGTGGAACGGCAGCCCGCCGTACACCACGACCGGGGCGGCGAGCGTGAGCGACAGCCACTGCCAGTAGGTGAACTGCAGCGCGGGGATCATCGCCAGCGCGATCACCGGCACCGCCAGCACCACCGACACCAGCAGCCGGGTCCGCAGCGGAGCCAGCTCGTCGCCCGGCTCCTCGGGAGCCTGCTCGGGCTTCGGCGGTTCGGGGAGCGCGGCGGTGTAACCGGCCTTCTCCACCTCCGCCACCAGCAGATGGGGGTCCAGATCGGCCGGGAAGGTCACCTTGGCCTTCTCCGTGGCGTAGTTCACCGTGGCGGTGACACCGTCCAGCTTGTTGAGCTTGCGCTCGATCCGGTTCGCGCACGACGCGCAGGTCATGCCGCCGATCGAGAGCTCGACGGTGCCGCCCGCGGCAGACGGCTTGTCGCCGGTGATGGAGGACATCGCTCCTCCTTTCCGCGTCTTGTGCGCTGTCAGTGGCCGGGATGGGCGTCTTCGAGACCATGCCCCGCCGCCGTGCCGGTGGACCGTACGGTGAACGCGGCGGTGTGCACGGTGCCGCCGTGCTTGAAGTCGAGGAACAGGCGGTAGTCGCCGCCGCTCGGTGCCGACGCGGCGAAGGTCACCCCGGCCGCCGTCGTGTCCTCCTCGGGATGCACGTGCAGGTAGGCCAGGTCGCCCGCACGGATCGCGACGAGGTGGCCCTTGGCGCCCAGGTAGGGCTCGAGATCGCCGACCGGCGTGCCGTCCTTGCTCACCGTGAACACGAGCTTAGTCACCTGGCCCGCCGTGAGGTCGCCGGCCAGTGTCACCGTGTATCCGTCCACCTGGGCCGTACGTTCCACCGGCGGCAGCGGCCGGGGCCGGTAGTCGCCGGGGACGAACAGGTCGGCGCCGAGCGTCAGGTCGGGCCCGCCCTCGGGGGCGAAGTCCGCGAACATCCGATAGGCGCCGGCGTCGGGCAGCGTCAGCGGCACCGACCAGACCCCGTCACCGGCCTCCTCCGGGTGCAGGTGCCAGAAGTCGCCGAGGTCCCTGGAGACCACGATGAAGTGCAGCTTCTTCTCGTGCTTCACCTGATAGCGGGTCACCGGCGCGCCGTCGGGCCCGTTGACGGTGAAGCGGAAGTCGGTGGCCTTCCCCCGCTTGAGCGTCGTGGTCAGGGGGACCAGCGTGTAACCGTCCTGGGAGATCTGCAGGCCCGGGGGCGCGCTCGCCACCTCTGAGGTCTGCTCGTGAGCGTGGCCGGGCGCGGAGCCAGCGTGGTCCGCGGGGCCTGTGGAGTCCGCGGGGCCTGTGGGATCCGTATGGCCGTGGGCGGGGCGCGGGGTCGCGCGCGGGGGCTCACCGGAGCCCAGCGCGGTCCCCGCGCCCAGCGCCGCCACGAAGACCACGGCGAGGCCCGCGGCGTACGCGCCGAGCCGGGCCGGGGTGTTCACGAGACACCCGCCACGTCATATCCGGCCTCCCGGACGGCCGCCACGACGGCCGCGTCGTCCACGCCGCCGTCGCTCTCGACCGTCAGCAGGCCGGTGGCCAGGTCCACCTGAACGCCGGTCACGCCGGGGACCACGCCGACCTCTTCGCTGACCGAGCTGACGCAGTGGCCGCAGGTCATACCGGTGACGGTGTAGGTGCTGGTCATGCCGATCACTCCTGATAACTCGTTCCGCATCGACGGGAACACCATACCCCCCTATGGTATTTCCGCGTCAAGCCGGACCCCTGGAGAGAAGGGGCCCAGCGGGCTAGAGGAGGTAGCGGAGCCAGAGGTACGGCACGCAGAGGGCCACCGTGACGACGGTGACCACCAGGCCATATTTGGTGAACTGCCAGAAACTGATCCGCGCGCCGTTGCGCTCGGCGATGCCGAGGATGACGACGTTGGCGGAGGCCCCCACAGCGGTGGCGTTGCCGCCGAGGTCGGCGCCGAGCGCGAGCGCCCACCACAGCACGTTGTGGTCGCCGGGCACCTGCTGCGCGAGGTCGGCCACGATCGGGCTCATCGTCGCGACGTACGGGATGTTGTCCACGATCGCGGACAGTCCGGCCGAGGCCCAGAGCAGGACCATGGTGGTCACGCCGGGCCGCCCGGCCGTCGCCTCCGCCGCCGCCTGCGACACCTGGGCGATCACCCCCGTCTCGACGAGCGCGCCGACCATCACGAACAGCCCGGCGAAGAACACCAGCGTGGGCCACTCCACCTCGCGGAGCGCGTCCTCGGTGGTGATCTTGGTGACCAGCACGAGCAGCCCCGCCCCGAGCAGCGCCACGACCGACGGCTCGTAGTGCAACACCGGGTGCAGCACGAACGCCGCGATGACCACGCCGAGCACGGACAGGCTCTGCACGAGCATGACCTTGTCCTGGATGGCCGCCCGCTCGTCCAGCTGCATGATCTCGGCCGCCCGCTCGGGGTCGTACCGGAACGCCTTGCGGAACAGCAGCCGGCACATTCCGATGAAGACCGCCGTCAGCACGATCACCAGCGGGGTGAGGTGGACGAGGAAGTCGTTGAAGGTCAGCCCGGCGCGCGAGGCGATGATGATGTTCGGCGGGTCGCCGACGAGGGTCGCGGTGCCGCCGATGTTGGACGCCATCGCCTCGGCGATCAGGAACGGCGCGACCGGCAGCGCGAGCCGTTCGCAGACGAGGAACGTGACCGGCGCGATCAGCAGCACGGTCGTGACGTTGTCCAGCAGCGCCGACGCCCCGGCCGTGATCACCAACAGCAGCACCATGAGCCGGAACGGCCGTCCCCTGGCCCGTTTGGCCGCCCAGATGGCGAGATATTCGAAAACGCCGGTCTGCCGCAGCACCCCGACGATGATCATCATGCCGAGCAGCAGGAAGACGACGTTCCAGTCCACGCCGGACTCCTGCGAGAAGAACGCGGAGTCGGCCGCGGTCGCGTGGACCAGCAGCATGATCGCGGCGCCGCCCAGGGCGGCCTTGACCCGGTGGATCTTCTCGCTGGCGATGAGGACGTACGTGGCGACGAAGACGATCGCCGCCAGCCATGCGGTCACCGTCATGTGAGCCGCTTCAGCAGCGCGGAGAGCGTGACCGCGCCCAGCAGGCGGTCGCCGTCGAGCACGGCGACCAGCGGGCTGCGGGTGCGCGCCATCAGCGCGCCGATCTCCAGGAGCGTGGCGTCCGGATCGGTCACCGGAAGCTCGCGCGGCCGTTCCGGCAGCGCCTCGCGGACCGTGCGATCGCCCAGCGCGCGGACGAACGCGTCGGCGTGCGCCTCGTCGATCACCCGGGCCAGCGCGGGGTCGTCCTGGCAATAGCGGGGCACGGCCAGGCGCAGCACCTGCGTGCCCGGCAGGATCGACACCGGCACGCCGCGCTCGTCCAGCACGATCAGCCCGGGCAGCTCGCGCTCGGCCATGAGGCGGGCGGCGTCGGCCACGGGGGAGTCGAGATCCACGGTGGGGAACTGCACTACGAGATCCCGGGCACGCATGCTCTCACCTGCCTGCCACGTGTGGCTGTGCTCATGTCCACCTTCCGGTCGTCGATACGGTCCCCGGGTAGGGGGGACCCATTCGCCGACCAGACTTCCCGGCACACCCCGCATCAGGCTATCGACTGGACAGGCCGTACAAAACCCCTGAAGAGGCGCGGACGAATACCCCCTCGGCGTACGGCAGGCGTCCGAGCGACCCGGCCGGGAGCGGCACCATGCCCCTGAGCGCCTCCGGCACCATCCCCTTGGGCGCCTCCGGCACCATCCCCTTGGGCGTCTCCGGCACCATCCCCTTGGGCGCCTCCGGCGCCTCGGTCAGCAGGGCCGAGAAGGCGAGACGGCGTCCGGTGCGTCCCTGGTGCGAGACGTAGTCGTCCGATCCTGCGAACGTCACCTCTCCCACCGGGGCGAGCCGCGCCAGCGCCGCCTCCACGCTCTCGCCCGGCCGTACGACCGTGGCGGGCAGGCGGTCGGTCTCGTCGTCGGAGTGGACGAGCACCGCGCCGTCGAGCCGGGCGACCAGGCACACCGTGATCTCCTCGAACCCGGCGCGTACGGCCTCGGCCGCCAGATCGGCGGGGCGGGGGACGTCCCAGCCGTGCAGGGAGAAGAGCGGCGATCCGGAGACGACAGGGGCGGCGTCTGCAACGGCGTCGATGGCCGTGTTGTCCGCCGTGTTGTCCGCCGTGTTGTCCGCCACGGGAAGGCCCGGCGGGCGCGTGGCGTCGAGGGCCGCGTCGTGTGCCGCGTTGTTCGCTGCGGGAAGGCCCGGCGGGGGCGCGGCGTCGATGGTGGCGTCGTGTGCGGCGTTGTTCGCCGTGGGGAGGCCCGGCGGGCGCGCGGCGAGTGCCCGCCGCACGGCCTCGACGCCCGCCCGTGAGTACGGCACGGTCCGCTCGGGCAGCCGGTCGAACGGAAACCAGGCCAGCTCGGCGCACTTGTGCGGCTCGGCGTTGACCGGTGTGCCGGTGATGGAGTGCGGCATGAGGAACATCCCGATCCGTGCCGTCCCACCCGCATTGTGGTGATGCATGACGTGGACGACCTCGCAGCCGTCCACCTCGATGCCGAGCTCCTCGCGGGCCTCGCGGACGGCGGCGTCCACCACCGACTCCCCCTCCTCCAGATGCCCGGACGGCATGATCTGCCACTCGCCGTCCGCATAGCCGGTGCCCTGGCGGCGGCCGAGCAGCACCTTCTCTCCATCGGTGAGCAGCAGGTGCACGTCCACGACCGGCCGATAGCGGCCCGGGGCGTACGTCGCGGCGTCGAGCAGCTTGGGCAGGGTCGCGGCGTTCGCGGAGATGTACTCCCCCAGCTCGGGCGGGACCATGTTCAGCGTGCGCGCCTCCTCCGGGCGCACCCGCCGCACCTCGTGCAGGCCGATGTCCGGTTCGAGGAACTCCGGGCCGCTGCGGCGCGACAGGTCGAGCGACACCAGCCGGCAGGCGAAGACCGTGCTCAGGCGGCCGGGCTCGACAAGGGTGAACACGTGCAGCGCCGGCCCCGCCGTCGCGCCGAGCTCCTCGTCGAGCTCGCGGCGCAGCGCCGCCTCGGGATCGGCGTCGGTGTCCTCCACCCCGCCGCCCGGCGTGATCCAGTACGGCTCCCGCCCCGCCCGCACACGCCGGAACAGGACGATGTCGTCGCCGTCGAACAGGATGGCCCGGACGCTGTGCCGTACGGAGGTCATGCTCCGCATCTTCTCGCGGATGGTCCGGTGGCGGCCCCTGGAAGGGACCGAAATACGGTGAGGAGAGATCTCCCGCAGGGAGATGCTCCATGAGAAGGGATCCACGGGCATGACCGAAATGACCTACCGGCGGCTGGGGGACTCGGGACTCGTCGTCTCGGCTCTCGGCCTCGGCGCCAACAACTTCGGCCGCAGGATCGACATCGACGCCACGCGCGCCGTGGTCGACGCGGCGCTCGACGCCGGCGTCACGCTGATCGACACGGCCGACATCTACGGCGAGTCGGAGGCGTACCTCGGTGAGGTGCTGAAGGGGCGGCGTGACCAGGTCGTCATCGCGACCAAGTTCGGCGGCGACCTGAACGGCGCCAACGGGCCCGACTGGGGTGCGCGGGCCTCGCGGCGCTACGTCCGCCTGGCGGTCGAGCGGTCCCTGCGCCGCCTCAAGACCGACTGGATCGACCTTTACCAGCTGCACTTCCCGGACGGTTCCACGCCGATCGAGGAGACCCTGTCGGTGTTGACCGACCTGGTGCGGGAGGGCAAGGTCCGCTATGTGGGCTCGTCCAACTTCGCGTCCTGGCAGGTCACCGACGCCGACTGGATCGCCCGCACCCGCGGCTTCGAGCGTTTCGTGAGCGCGCAGAACGAATACAGCCTGCTCGACCGCGGAGTGGAGCGGGAGCTCGTCCCCGCGCTGCTGCACCACGGCATCGGCCTGCTGCCGTACTTCCCGTTGGCGAACGGCCTGCTCACCGGCAAGTACCGGCGCGGGGAGGAGCCCCCGGCGGGCACCCGCCTCCAGGGCCGGCCGGAGTATCTGACCGACGCGCGGTTCGAGGTGGTGGAGCGGCTGCAGAAGTTCGCCGAGCGGCAGGGCGTGACCCTGCTGGACGTCGCGATCGGCGGCCTGCTCGCGCAGCCGGCCGTCTCCTCGGTGATCGCGGGGGCGA
Source organism: Microbispora sp. CL1-1 (assembly GCF_012034195.1). Classification (NCBI taxonomy): domain Bacteria; kingdom Bacillati; phylum Actinomycetota; class Actinomycetes; order Streptosporangiales; family Streptosporangiaceae; genus Microbispora; species Microbispora sp. CL1-1. Next base: position 15,200 of record NZ_JAATEK010000025.1, on the reverse strand, counting down.
CCCGGCCCGAGCAGATCAAGGCCAACGTCGCGGCGGCGGCGTGGCGGCCGGACGACGCGGCGCTGAAGGAGCTCAACGAGATCGCGAGCTGATAATATGCCGTTGTGGCTATATAGCTGAGCGGGTATGTTCTAGGGCATGTCAGCGACCTTCGACGTACTCGCCGAGCCCGCCAGGCGGCGCATCCTCGACCTGCTGCTCGAACGTCCTCGCCTGGTCGGGGAGCTCACCGAGCGGCTCGGCCTCACCCAGCCCGGCACTTCCAAGCACCTCAAGGTGCTCAGGGAGGCCGGGCTGGTCCGTGTGCGCAGGGACGCCCAGCGCCGGTGGTACGAACTGTGTCCCGAGCCGCTCGCCGAGATCGACGCCTGGCTCGCGCCCTATCGGCGGCTGTGGTCGGACAGCTTCGACGCGCTGGAACGACACCTGGACGCGATGCCCGATCAGTCAGAGGAGACACCGTGAACGCGACACTCGGCATGTACGAAGGACAGGCGGCGTTGCGCATGGAGCGCAGGCTGGCCCACCCCCGGGAGAAGGTCTGGCGGGCGCTCACCGAGCCCGACCGGCTCGGCCAGTGGTTCCCGTTCAAGGTCGTCGAGATGGACCTGCGAGTCGGCGGGAAGATCGCCTTCGACGGCGGCGGCATGACGATGGACGCCGAGATCACCGAGCTCGACCCGCCCCGCCTGTTCGCCTTCCTGCAGCACGCGCCGCGGGAGATGCCGCGCGAGGGCGACAACATCCTGCGTTTCGAGCTGCTGCCCGACGAGGGCGGCTGCCTGCTCGTGTTCACCCAGGTCTTCCAGGACCGGCCCGCCGCCGCGAGCTACGCGTCCGGCTGGCAGGTCTGCCTCGACGCCATGGACGCGATCGTCGGCGGACGGCCCGCGCAGTGGCCCGCGGGGAACTTCGCCCACCTCCATGAGGCGTACGTGGAGGCGCTCGGGCTGGCGGAGGGCACGGCCGAGCGGCTGGACGAGAGCCTTGGCGACCAGGCGGGCGGCGGCTGGCGGGTGCGCTTCGAGCGCCAGCTCACCCGGCCGGTCGAGGAGGTCTGGACGGCCGCCGGCGCGCCCGCCGCGACACCGGGCGCGCCGGTGCCCGGCGGCATCGGCGAGGGGATCGTCACCGCCGTACGGGAACCCGCTGCCGGGCTTCCCGCGTACGTGGAGTCCGGCGAGCCGGGCAGGCGCGTGCGCTGGGAGCTGTCGCAGGGCACCGGGCACGGCGCCCGGCTGGTCGTCACCGAGACCGGCCTGCCCGACCCCGACGGGCCGCTGCGGGCGTGGCGGGACCGGATAGAGGCGCTGGCGCGGGGCCTGCTCGCCTGAGCCCGGCAGGCGCGGCCGTCACCGGTCGAGCATCTCGCGGCCGAGCGGCCGGCGTCCGCTGCCGACCCGCTGTGGTCATGGCCGAGTGGCCGGGTTCGTGGTCGGGTGGCTACGTTCGCGGCTGACCGGGCTGGTGGTTGCGGCCAGGTGGCTACGTTCGCGGCCGACCGGCTGATGGTCGCGGGCGAGTGGTCACCGCTTGCGGCCGGTCGGTCAACGCTTGCGGCCGACGCCGCCGACCGACCAGACCGTGTCTTTCGGTGGTCGCAGCTCGCCGGGCTCCGGTCGCCATTCGGGCACCTGGACGAGGCCGGGCTCCACCATTTCCAGGTCGCCGAACAGCGGCAGGATCTCGGCCTGGGTGGGCAGCCGCAGGCGGCCGTCGTCCTTGACCGCCCATTCGCTGGCGAACAGCAGGGCGAGCCTGTCCGTCACCTCCGGCCGGAGGTCACAGATCGCGTGGCTGATGACCATATAACTGCCGGGCGCGATCGCCTCGCGCAGCCGTGCGGTGATGGACATCGTGAGGTCGTCGTCGTTGATCGCCGCCAGCACCGAGACGAGCAGGACGCCCACGGGCTCGCCGAGGTCGACGAGCTCACGCAGCCGCGGATGGGTGAGGATCGAGCCGGGGTCGCGTACGTCGCCGCGGATCACCGCGACGCGTTCGTCGTCCTCCACCAGCGCCTGGCCGTGGCTGACCACGACCGGGTCGTTGTCCACGTAGACCACGCGGGCGTCGGGAGCGCACTCCTGTGCGATCTCGTGCACGTTGCCCTGGGTCGGCAGGCCGCAGCCGATGTCGACGAACTGGCGGATCCCGGCCGCGGCCAGGAACCGTACGGCCCTGCGCAGGAACTTCCGCCCCTCGCGGCACATCAGGGGGAGCTCCGGCGCGATCAGCAGCGCGGCTTCCGCCGCCTCGCGGTCCGCGGCGAAGTTGTCCTTCCCGCCGAGCCAGTAGTCGTAGACCCGGGCCTCGTTCGGGACGGACGGGTCGAAACCCACAGGCTCGACCGGGGGGAAACCCGGCATGATCCTCCGTTCAGGCCTGATCACCGATCTTACCGGTGCAAGACGGGCCTTGATGAGGATCCGTACGCGCCTGCGAGCGGGCCTTCTCCGGAGGTGCTTTCCGGGCGGTGTTTCCCGGCTGGAGGGTGTTGCCAGGCTGGAGGGTGCTTCCCGGCTGGAGGGATCAGCGGTAGCCGGCGGCCTCGGCCGTGAAGCCGGCCCACACGGCCTTGCCCACGGGACGCAGCCGTGCCCAGCCCCACATGCGGCTGACCCCGGCGACGACCTGCAGGCCGCGCCCGGTCTCCGCGACGTAGTCGGGCTCGCGCAGCACCGGCGCGTCGTTGCTGGGGTCGGTGACCATGCACAGCAGCGCGCGGGCCGAGCGGAACATCAACAGGCGCACCGGCAGGGGATGGATGGCCTGGTGCCGCAGGCCGTGGCGCAGCGCGTTGGTGACCAGTTCGCAGACCGCGAGCGCGGCGTCGTCGGCGACGTCATCCATGGACCAGGTCTGCAACACCCCGGCGGTGAAACGCCGCGCGGTGCGCGCGGCGAGGCTCTCACGGTGGAACTCGTGCACCGCCACTTGGGGGACACCACACGGCTCTTCGCCGCAGGTCCAGGGCCAGCGCTTGCCATCCGGAAAGACCTGCTCAAGTGTGCCCAGCCAGGGGTCCCGGGCACCGCTATCGGCTTCTGCGAGGGAAGCGCGGTCTGTCCGATAACCAGTCATTGAGAGCCTTATGAGGTTGATGTCGACCATGTGGCGGGATGACTCAGTAAGTCATACTGCTCCCATTGATGCTCCTGTGCAAGTACAGATGCACGTGCAAACGCACGAATGTCGTTGCTTGGGCTGGGATTCCGAAACGAGGCGCCCCGTGTCCATGATCTACAACGGAATGCCCTCTTCACAACTGGGACGGCAAGACTGGCGCAAGAGCCGGCACAGCAATCCGAGCGGCAACTGCGTCGAGATCGCCCTGCTGTCCGACGGGCGGGTGGCCGTACGCAACTCCCGGCACACGTGCGGACCTGCGCTGATCCTGTCTCTACAGGCCATGGCCGCATTCCTCCGCTCCGTCAAGGAGGGCGAATTCGACGACCTTCTGGACGAAGCAGAGAAATGATCTCGCCACTTGCGCGGCCCGGCGCGGCGGGTATCGTTAACGTGGCGTAAACGTCGGTGCACCTCAAAGGACCCCATATGACTGCGGCCCCTACCGAGGGTGTGCCTCACCCGCTCGACCTGGCGGCACGATCACGCCGTAGCCCCACTGTCCTGCGCATCCTGCTCGGCACCCAGCTGCGGCGGCTCCGCGAAAGCCGGCACATCCGCCTGGAGGAGGCCGGCCAGGCCATCCGCGCCTCCCACTCGAAGATCAGCCGGATGGAGCTCGGGCGGGTCGGATTCCGCCGCCGCGACGTCGCCGATCTCCTCACGCTGTACGGCGTCACCGAGGAGAGCGAGCGCGAGGCGCTGCTCTCCCTCGTCGCGCAGGCCAACGCCCACGGCTGGTGGCACAAGTACGACGACGTCCTGCCGTCCTGGTTCGAGGCGTACGTCGGCCTGGAGCAGGCCGCGAGCGCGATCCGCTGCTACGAGGTGCAGTTCGTGCCCGGGCTGCTGCAGGCCCCCGAGTACGCCGAAGCGGTCGTGCGACTCGGCCACCCCGACGCGTCGGACGAGGAGGTCGAGCGCCGCGTCCGGCTGCGGATGGACCGCCAGGAGGTGCTGGTCCGGCCGGACCCGCCCACCGTGTGGGCGGTGATCGACGAGGCCGTGCTGCGACGTCCGGTGGGCGGGTCCCGGGGGATGCGGGCCCAGATCGAGCACCTGCTCGAAATGATCACCCTTCCTCGTGTAACGCTCCAAATCATCCCGTTCAGCGCCGGCGGGCATGCCGCCGCCGGCGGGCCGTTCAGCATCCTGCGCTTCGCGGGAGTCGGCCTGCCCGACGTCGTCTATCTCGAACAGCTCACCAGCGCCATCTACCTGGAGAAGCGGGATGACGTCGACCGCTATCTCGCCGTCATGGAACGGCTGTGCATCCAGGCCAGGCCGGTGACGGACACCAAGCGGATGTTGCAGCAGCTCCTGACGGAGCTGTGACGATGCGCTAGCGTCGCTGCGCGACCCCGCTGCCGCACGCCCACAGGAAACGATGGCGCAAGCCGCACCTGGAAATACGTGTCAGGCGCCCGTGGGAGGTAAGTGGAGTGACTACCACCGTGGGCAAGCAGGAGGGCGGTGAGAACCTTGGCGGGCAGCCTGCTCAGCCTGGAGTTCGACCGAAGTTCGGTCACCAGGGTGCGGCATCTCGTCATGGTGTCGGCGCAGGAGGCCGGTCTTGAGGGCGTGGCCCTGCAGGACTTCGTGCTCGCGGTGCACGAGGCGGTCACCAACGCCGTACGGTACGGCTCGCCGCCGCGGGGAATCGCCATGTGGCGCGAGGCGGGGACGCTGGTCGCCGAGATCACCGACAAGGGCCCCGGCATACCCGACGAGGCCCTGGAACGCGAGCAGACGGTCACGCGGTTCGACTTCGGGGGACGCGGACTGTGGCTCATGAACCGCCTGGCCGACCTCGTCGTGCGTACGGGAGCCGAGGGAACCACGATCCGCCTCTGCGCGGCGCTCGACTGAACGACATCCGACTTCCGCTGAGAGCGGAGCGGGGGCCGCCTGACCGAAAACGGGCCTCCTCATCTCCCCGAACATGATCCCCGCGCAGGGTTAGCACCGTTGTGAGCTGGGCACTTCTGATCTCGCCGCCCTGCCGCCAGGGTCGGACGGCAGGCATGCAGGGCGGGCCGTAATCATGATTTTGGTGCACCGGAATTTCTGGCAATCCGGGCCGGAGGCCGAAGCCTTGCTAGGCTGCAGGGAACCGTAGAACCGGGCGTTGTCTCACCCGGCAGGTGAGACCGTCGAGAAGTGGGGTCACACCGTGAAGAAGCTGCTTGTTCTCGCTCTGGTCGCCGTCGGCGGGCTTCTGGTCTGGCGCAAGGTGCAGGCCGACCGTGCCGAGCTCGACCTGTGGACCGAGGCCACCGGCAGCGAGAACTGACCACCAGGGATGGTGCTTGATCGTGGCAAGGGTACGGGAATGAGCCCCGTGAAGCTGGCCTGTCTTGACCTGGCCGGCACCACGATCGGTGACATCGACATGGTGGAACGGGCGTTCGCCGAGGCGATCGCCACGCAGGGCATCGTCCCCGGGACCAGTGCCTATGCCCGTGCCATGGTGCATGTGCACAGGTCTCGGGGATGTCCCAAGATCGAAGTCTTCCGGGGCATCTTCCCCGGCAACGAAGCCCAGGCGCAGGCCGCCAACCTGACCTTCGAGCGTTCGTACGAGGGAGCCATCGAACGGGCCGGTCTCGTGCCGCTTCCGGGGGCCGTCGAGGCCATCACGAAGCTCCGCGACGCGGGCCTGAAGATCGCCCTGATCACCGGATTCAGCCGGGCGACCCTGGGACGGGTGCTGAGCACCCTCACCTGGGTCGACATGCTGGATCTCGCGCTGTGTCCCGAAGACGCCGGACGCGGCCGTCCCTACCCCGACATGGTGCTCACCGCCATCCTGCGTTCCGGCATCGACGACGTACGGCAGGTCGCCCTGGTGGGCGACTCCGAGAGCGACATGCTGTGCGGCCGGCGCGCGGGCGCCTCGATCGTCGCCGGCGTTCTCACCGGCGTCCACAGCAAGGACCGCCTGATCGGCGGCGGCGCCACCCACATCATCGAATCCATCGCCGACTTCCCCGGGCTCGTCCTCGCCAACGAGGTCGGCGCCTCGCCCGTGGCCACCTCCTGATCGCCCGTCTCCCTCGAAGGTTTTCCCGGCGCCGGGGGCCACGCGGGCGGCACGGGCGGTATCGAGTGGCGCTCGAGTGCGGGCTGTTGCTACCGTGTATGCACCGGCGGCCTGTGGATCTGCACATTTGCGCAGTTCGCACCCGTCACGGGGCCTTAGCTCAGCTGGCAGAGCGCCTGCTTTGCAAGCAGGAAGTCAGGGGTTCGAATCCCCTAGGCTCCACCAGCCAAAACGCCGCTTCCACGATCATGGGAAGCGGCGTTCGTGCCATTAACGTGCCATTAGCTCTTGCCGGCATCGCGCTCCGCCTCGACTCGCGCGCTCAGCGCGTCGGCGATCTTCCGGTCTGCGTCGCGGGTGGCGTGCTGGTAGATCAGCGCGGCTCGGTCGCTGTCGTGACCCATCCGGGCCTTGAGGTCGGCGAGGCTCGCGCCTGACTGCGCGGCGAGTGTGTTGCCGGTGTGCCGAAGGTCGTGGAAGTGCAGCCCCTTGACGCCCATCTCCTTGAGCGCTTCCGCCCACTTGGCCTCACGCCGGAAGTTGCCACCGCGGAGGAACGCACCGCGCTTGCCGAGAAAGACGAACGCGTCGTCTCCCGTGCCGGTGAACTGGTCGAGGTGGTCGACGAGGGCCGGAACGATGGCCGAGGGGATGCTGACCGTCCGCTTGCCGGCCCGCGACTTGGGCGGAGCGAGCACCATGTCTCCCCCGTCCAGCTCGATGAGCTGTTCGCGTACGCGGACCGTGCGCGCCTCGATGTCGATGTCCGAGCGCCGCAGCGCGATGACCTCGCCCCAACGCAGGCTTGCGAAAGTGGTCAGCAGGATCAACGCGCGGAATCGCCGGTCCGCCATCCGGTCGGCCAGCTCGAAGACCTGGGCGACGGTGAGAATGGGCCGCTCCGGCGTCTGCTCGTTGTCCGCGCCCTTGATGCGGCAGGGGTTCTGGCTGATCAGCTTGTCCTCTTCGACGGCCGTCATCAGAACGGCCCGGAGGAGCCGGTACGCCTTGGCCGCCGTGGACACCGAGACGCCTTTGTCTATAAGGGCGGCTCGCCAGGAGCGGACAAGCGCTGTCGTGAGTTTGCCGACCGGCACCTCGCCGAGGCCGGGAACGATGTGCCGTTCAAGGAGCCAGGTGTAGAGCTCGACCGTCTTGGGCCGCAGGCCAGGACGTTCTTTGATCCAGGTCCGCGCGTAGTCGCCGAGCAGGACTTTGCCGCGATCGAGGTCCGTCCACTCTCCAGAGATCATCTGCGCTTCGAGCAGCGTGAGCGCACGGTCGGCGTCCGTCTTGGTTGCGTAGGTCGTGGAGCCCGTGTGGATCCGCCCATCGGGGCCGGGATAGCGAATCTGAAAGCGGCCGGAGGGAAGCTTGCGGATATTGCCGAAACGCCGGTGACCGTCTCTGTTCGCCATCAGGCCGCCCGTCCCTTCGGCGCTTTGACCGGCTCGACGAGCCCGGCCGCAATGAACGCTTCGAGGGCGGCTTCGGGAATGCGAACGCCCCGGCCGACGCGGACGAAGAAGATACGGCGTTCGGCGATCAGCCGACGAGGAAAGCGAACCGAGGTGTTCAGCCGTTCGGCCGCCTCTTCGACACGGAGAAGCCGACCTTGGGCCTCGGGGGGGAGTAGCGCGTTAGGAGAAAGCGCGTTCGTCATGCAGCCCTCCCTTCAGTTGCCGAAAAATCTCTGCCGTCTGCCTCGGCTTCGAGCCGGGCCAGGTGGTTACGCCAGCGCTGCCGTTCGTGAACCGACCGCAGGAGCCGTACGCCGATCGGGGCCAGGTCGGGGTCTCCGGGTTTGACGGGTCGCCAGATGTAGCGGTGGGGGTCGGCCGGTTCGTCGGGCAGGCCGAGGGCTTCCAGGACCCAGGTGCGTCGGTCGTGCTTGTGCTCGGTGAGGGTCTTGTTGGACCACTTGCGGGAGACCAGGACGCGGCGGCCGGCGTAGCCGAGGTGGTCCGGCTTGTGCGCCTTGCCCCTGCACCGACCGGGGGCCATCCCCGGTTTGGCGCCCTTGGGTTGGATGCCGTAGCGCAGCCAGTTCGGGCACGTGGGCGAGCACGGCTCAAAGCGCAGGGCGTCGAGCAGCCGTTCGGCATGGGCCTTGCGGCGCGGGTCGTCGGTGCCGAGCGCGTCACCGAGGGACTTGGTGAGGTACTTGGACAGGTACCGGATCAGCTGGTCGGCGTCCGGGGTCCCGGCGAGGACGCTCTGAATGTCCATCTGGTCGCCGAAGCGGAGCACGTGCAGGGGCCGGGCGTCCTCGTCGGCGTCAAGGGCGTCGAGGGCTTGGTCCCAGGTGGGCAGGACTTCCCCGGTGTCGGGGTCGAGGTAGCCGGTCCCGTCCTCCCACACCGGCAGGTGCTCACCCTCGAACCGCACGACATCCGTGGGTGGCCACCACACCTGGTGGTAGGTGGCCGCGACGATCTGCCGCAGCTCCGCCCTGGGGAGGGTGCCGCGGATCGCCATGTGCAGGTGCGGGGCGAGGCGCTTTTGTGGTTCGACGGTGGCGAAGTACTGCACGTCGTATCCGGCGACGCGGCGGAGGTTCTGCACAAACCGGTCCACCAGCTTGGAGAAGTGCAGGGCATCCCGGGCCGCCCGCGCGTAGTCGTACCGGTCGGGATCGAGCGGTGCACCCTCCAGCACCCGCCCGTAGGAGGGCAGGGTGAGCGTGACGAACATCGACGGCCGGTAGGTTCTGCCGTTGGCGCCGGTGAAGGTCCGCCCGAGCGTGGTCGTGGCCATGCGCCGCTTGGGCAGGTTCGGGGCGTCCTGCCGCCGCTTGGTCGAGCGGGTGCGCTTGCCGGAGGTGCGACCGAGGACGTTGCCGCGCATCCCCGCCGCGTTGATCTCCTCATCCAGCTCCACGATCGCGGCGTCCAGGTTGGTGGTGTCCCCGCCGGCCTTTCCCACCTCATCCCGCCACGCCTGAGCGTCGGCCCGCAGCTCCACGAGATGCCGCTGGTACTCATCCGGGGTGTCGGGGAGGTTGACGGGTTCGTGGTCGAGGTGCCAGCCCTCCCGGCACTGCGCCTGCCGAAGCTGCCGGTTGCGCTTCGCACACGGCGGGCACTTGCTCTCCAGCGTGGCCCCGCAGGGGACGTCGATGACCTCGACCTGTCCGGTGAGGATGTCTTGCCGCCGCATCGGCACCGGCCGGATGCACACGCCGTACTGTTTGGCGATCTCCTCGACCACGTCCCGCGCGAGCGGCTGAGCCATGCGGATGGCGCGTGGGGTGGAGCGGTCGTGCGGGTTGGTCACCGGTCACCGTCCCACGCGTTGAGGGGGTCCAGGAGGTCGGATGGGCCGAGGCCGTCAACGATGACGGCGGCTTTCTGGCCGCACTCGTGGCACTCGACCAGGCCGCGCGGGTCGAGCCACAGCACATCGAGCGCCTGGCAGCACGAGCAGCGCAGGCCGTCCAGGAGGTCGGCAAGACGCCGCATCATCGGCCCACCCCCGCGAACTCGGCGACCATCGCCCGGATGTCGGCGTCGGAGACGTACGCCGCCCGGACCCGCACCGGGTCAGGGCTGGTTTCGAGGCGGACGTAGCCGACGCCCGCGCCGAGTTCGGGGATGGGTGAGATGTGGTCGGCCAGGGCGCCCCGGTCGCGTGCGCCGTCGCCGAGGACCATGTCCACCTGTTCCGACTCGTCCAGGCGGAGGGCGATCTTGTCGGGGAACAGGTTGCGGATATTCATGACCTCCTTGCGCGGGTCCTGAAGCGCGGCCATCACCCCGACACCGACCGCGCGGCCCTGGGTGGTGAGCGTAGCCAGGGCCGCCGTGATGCGCTGGCGAAGGCGCTTGTCGGATTGGTAGGCGGTGAGGAAGGCGACCTCGTCCACGAGCACCAGGACGAACGGGTCATCGACGGTGGGGGTGTGGGAGCGGTGGAGGCCGGCGAACCGGTCGGCCCGCTCCTGCATCACGCTCACGGCTTCATCGAGCAGGTCGGCGCACTCCTTCGGATCGGCCGCGTACCGGGACCCGAACAGGGCGCGGCCGAAGGAAAGTTCCATCCGCTTGGGATCGAGGGCCCAGACCTGCACGAGCCCGGCGCGCATGGCGGGGAGGAGGCCGCGGATGGTCGACCACAGCCACGAGCCCTTACCCGCCCCGGTCGCCCCGGCGATCAGGACGTGTGTGCCGTGGACCTTGAGCCGGTACGGTGTGCCGTCCTCGCACCGGCCGACCTCCACCGGCCCCACCGTCACCTCATCGGGAACCGGGATGGCGGGCAGGGGTTCGGCGAGGGGGTCGCGCCGGGGGAAGGTGAGCACGAGCCGCCCGGCCTTGGCGACGGTCACCCGGCAGGAGGGTGCGCCGAAGCCGTGGGCGAGGTGGTCGGTGTGGTCGGCCCAGTCCTTGACGGACTGCCCGGACAGCATGCGCACGGTGACGCGGTCGGCCCAGCCGTCGCACTCGACCCGCAGCAGGCGGGGCAGGTAGTCGCGGCCCTGGAGGTGACGGCCGAGCCCGGAGACGATCATCACGGGTTGCCAGTGCCGCCGGTAGACCCAGACTCGGCGCCAGAAGGCCAGCAGTCGCCAGCCCACCCAGCGCGCGAACGAGGCCCGGCCGGCCAGCGCCCAGCCGAACAGCAACGAGCACGGGATGGTAACGGCGGCAACCGCCGTAAGCCAGCCGTACCGGACCAAGATCACCCAAGGCACCGCGAGCACCGCGACCGCAATGGGGTGGGTAAGGAGGGTGCGAACGAGCCCGGCGACCAGGCGGCCGAGGAAGACCAGGATCGTGAGGAGCGCCGGAGTCTGGACGACGGCCGGTTTGAACACGACCGCCGTGTCCGGGGTGGTGGACACGAGGTTGCGCACCTCGCCACCGGGAAGGCGCTTGAGCATAAGCTTGGACACCTCTTCTCTTGATTCGCAGTCAGGAAGAGAACCGAGGGGCCGCCGGAAGTTGCCGCTTCCCGCGGCCCCACCTGCATGTCAGGCCGCCGTCTCGCCGGTGGCGGGAAGAGTGAGCTGGTCGGAGGTGGCCGACTGTTCGGCGTGCATGCGCTCGCAGTCGGCCAGGTACCGGGCGGCGGCGTCGAAAATGCGCCGGGCGGTCTCCACGTCGCTGGCGGTGGCGGGTCCGGCCCCGGTCGTGGAGATCGACATGTACGCCTCGCGGGTCTCCAGGACCAGGTACGGCCGCCCCGAGTCCAGCTTCCGGACGTCGGCGCGAAGGCGGGGGGGTGTAGAACGCGACGCGCACCTGTGGCCGTTCGTCGGAGGTGATGGCGATGGTGAGGTGCGTGTAGGGGTTCTGCCTCATCGGGCCGCCACCCCCTCACCATTGGGAAGGCCGTGAAACCGCCGCTCCACCGACCGGGCGAACGAGGCCGCCTCACGCGCCAGGCAGCGGGCGAACTCGACATCGGCCCGGCTGACCCGATCGCTGTCGGAGGTGGTCACCAGCACCGAGGTCGAACCGAAGTCCAGCGCCAGCACTGGCGTCCGCGCCGGGTACGGCAGGGCCTTGGCCGAGGCCCCGCACCCGGTGTTGACGCTGATCACCGTCGACGGCCGTACCGTCCGCCGCCCCATCACGCCGCGTCCTTCGCAGCGTTGGCGGTCTTGCCGGCCGCGGTGCGGGGAGCCCGCATCACCCGTGCCGAGATCGAGTAGGCCAGCCGCCCCGTCGCCTGATGCACGTACGGCTTGATCTCCAGCCCATCGAACTCGGCCGGAGCCAGCGGCACACCCGGTAGCGACGGCGGGACGACCGGCTGCACCTCCGACAGGATCTTCACCGTCACTGTCTTCTGCGCGGCCTTCAGCGACGGGTCGGCGTCCATCACCGGGACCTGCCAGATCGGCAGACCGGTCGCCTTGTCCTTGGCCTGGACATCGCGCTTGGCGTCGAAGTCCCTCGCCGCGGTCACCTCCCCCACGACATAGCAGCCGTACGGGAACAGCAGCTCGAAGCTGACCGGAATGGGTCCTTGCAGCGCCATCGCTCATCACCTCCTTTGTCCATCCCCCTAGACGGCGGCGGCCGGTCCGCGACGAGAACTGTCTAGGGGGCTATGCGGATGACGATAGCAAGCTCGCTTGCAACTGTCTAGGGGGGTGGACGAGTGTCAGGGTGGCACCTAGAGTCGCGCACCGATGGCCGCCGCGTAGCCCGCTGATCAGATTGTGACTGCGGAACGCTCAGAAGCGGCAGTAGCAGGCGGTGGCGTCGTCATAGGTCTTGCCTCGTGGCCACCGTTGCCCGTGCGGGTCGGAGCGCTCGGCCGCTCGGACCTGCCGGATCAGTTCGTCGGGTCCGGCCTGGGCGAGGAGGTCGAGGAGGCCGCGCCAGGTGGTGAGGCCGAACCGGTCGACGAGGCGGGATGCACCGTCGCTCAGGAGCGCCGCCGCTCGGACCTCACGATGCGGCATGCTGCCGGTGAGGGCTTGTTCGGCGGCGAGGGGATCGACGGAGGCGACCCAGAAGCCGCCGTCGCGGTTGCGATGACTGCGCAACGTCTCGACGTACTCGCGATGGGCGGCGACGTGTTCGGGCGTACTGGAATCGAGGGAGTCCATGCGCTTGCGGTAGCGGGCGCCGACCTGGGCTTCCCGGTCGTCGCAGATCACCAGCGGCTCAGCCTTGCCTGTGTCGAGGATGAGTACGGAGTCGGCCAGGACGAGCCAGTCCAGGAAGTCACCGATACGGCGCAGCATGACCACGGTCGCCGAGGGGGAGCCGGGGTGGGTGACGTCGCAGGTGAAGTCGTGGAGTGATGTCGTCGCCTTGATGCCCTCGGCGAGGAGTTCGGCCAGGGGGCCGGTGCTTTGCGTCATCGAGGTGAGGAGGGTTGAGCCGAGCGTGCGGGAGTACCACGCCACGCCATGGGTGCACCCCGACTCCGACCCCACCGGCGTGCCCGAACCGTCGAGGAGGACCACCGCGTCAGGGGTCGCAGCGACGAAGTCCTCATTCACGCGTTCGGGGTCGGCGGCTTCGGTGGCGAGGGCGACGCGCACGGTGTGGTCTCCTGTCGTTCAATCCTCGTCGTGCCGGTACAGAGGACTTGCCAGTTCCGCTTTCACCGGTTCCCCGCTCTGAGGGTCGTACTCGACGCCGACGACACAGGAGAACCGCCTGTCGCCCACCTGCCCCCACAGTGCGTTGATCTCGGTACTGATCAGGTGAACCACGCCGAGAGTGCCCTGAGGGTGAATGCCCGTGAACACCAGGAGATTGCCCCGCCCGTCCGGCCGCGCGAGGCGACCAAGGTAGGCATAATCGATCGGCCGGGGCGGAACCGAGTCGGAGCCCGACCGATAGACCTTGCCCGTACGGCTGTCGCGCAGTGTCCACGCGCCGTCCTTGACCCACTCCAACACGGGGTCGGACTCATACAACGCGCCCATGGTTTGGGACAAGCGTGGGCCGCAGATCACGATCAGCCCCGGCCGGTTGAGCTCGATCTCGCCAGTGAGGGGGACGTGCTCCAGCTCGACGGTAAGGCCGAAGCCACGCGCCAGGTCTTCCAGGCGCTTGGAGGCGGCGACGTCTTCCATCGCGACCACCGGGCGGGCGTTGTCGGCCTCTTGCTTGAGAGGTGTGGCTATCGTGATCACGCCCGTACCCAAGAAGGCACCCTCGGGGGCGGGGCCGGTGTGACGGATCTGGTGAATACGCCCGCGGGACAGGCCGGCCTTCTCGGCGATCTGCGCATACGACATGCCCTGGGCGTGGAGTTCCTGAATGACACGGCGGCGCAGCCGGGCCAGTTCGGTGACTTCCTGCTGAGCCGCGTTGAGTCGTTCGGTGGCAACCCGGAGCAGCAGGTAAGGATCGTCGATCGCGGCGATTTTGTCCAGGTCGCTCGGTGACACGGTTCCTCCTCTATGGTGCGCACCCGAGTCTAGAGCCCTAGACGAAATGCCGTCTATCCCCCTTGACAGTACGGTTTTGGCGGGTTTGCCGGTTTTTGGGTCCACGGCCCGGATCGCCGAGCGCCGGTTGGGGACCCCGCGCGGGCTCACCGCGCCCTCCCCGTCAGCAGGTCCGCCCAGACCTCATGCGCCTGGGTGAGGGGCCAGTGGTGCGTCTCGCGGATCTCGGGGGCGTCCTCGTTCTGCAGGGTCCGCCGGATGAACCCCTGTCCGCCCGCCTGGCACAACTCATACACCATGGCCAGGCAGTCACAAGTCCAGGCCAGCACGCGCACCCGCGCCCCATCTGTCGGTTTAAACCATTGCAGCTTCGTGCAGCCGGGTTGCCGGCGGTCGGGGACGTGCGGGCTCACGCACTTCATCACCGGGAGGTCGCCTTCGCGGCGGCGGCGATGGAGTCGACCTTGAGCAGCGCCCAGACGGTACGACCGGCCGGGCCGCCGTACACGCCCCAGTTGTCGGCCATGGAGGCGACCAGCAGCAGCCCGCGCCCACCCTCGTCCTCGGCAGGCCGGATGAGCCGGGGGGCGCCGGGGCCGCCCTCGTCGGTGACGCCGAGCCAGACCTGATCGGGTTCGGCCTGGATGCTGACGATGAACTTGCCACCGAACCGGGCCGAGGCGGTGTGCCGGACGGCGTTGGTCGCCAGCTCGCTCACGATCAGCTCAGCCGACTCCACCACCGGCCAAGCGGCGAGGGTCGCGGTGATGAAGCGGCGGGCTTCGGTGACCGAGGCGGGACGGCCGAGGAAGTGCCGGGACAGGCGCCATGGGGGCATGGAACACGCTCCGTCGTCTAGGGGGCTAGATATGCCTACGAGCAGGAGCGTATGACCAACGCTAGAACCATCTCAAGGAATACGACGCATAAATGCGTCAGTCGTGGTGTTGCTTCGCCAGCTCCCGGAAGTCCGCCGCGATCTCCCCCAGCAGCGCCCGCAACTCATCCCCGTACACGGCCGCGCCCGCGAACGCCTCAAACGCCTCCTCATGGGTCTCGATCTCGGCCGTCTCCGTCAGTGTCAGGTCGCCGCTCAGGCTCTCCACCACGCTCACCGTGCCGTCGTAGATGGTGAACCCATGCAGCGGAAAAACCGGAGCCTCCACC
>NZ_JAATEK010000249.1:0-268 GCF_012034195.1 Microbispora sp. CL1-1 | reverse complement strand
CGTCAAGGAGATCCGCACCCGGGGCGACATCATCTTGTTCATCGACGAGCTGCACACGCTGGTGGGCGCGGGCGCCGCCGAGGGCGCCATCGACGCCGCGAGCATTCTGAAGCCCCCTCTCGCGAGGGGCGAGCTGCAGACGATCGGCGCGACGACCCTGGACGAGTATCGCAAGCACGTCGAGAAGGACGCGGCGCTGGAGCGGCGGTTCCAGCCGATCCAGGTGGCCGAGCCGTCGTTGTCGCACACGATCGAGATTCTCAAGGGT
>NZ_JAATEK010000248.1:0-269 GCF_012034195.1 Microbispora sp. CL1-1 | reverse complement strand
CGGCGCTGGGAGCGTCGGCAAGCACGCTGCTGGGGGCGTCTCTGGGAGGGGCGTTGGGGATGGTGCCGCCGGGGTTGCTGCTGGCGACCGGGCAGGTGCTGCCCCTCTCCAGCGTGCACCGCCTCGCCCGGACCTCAACCCTGGTCCGGATCGTCATGAACGCCGAGGGACAGGTCCTCGACATGGGCCGCAAAGTCCGCCTCGCCACCCCCGCCCAACGCCGGGCCATCTACGCCCGCTACGCCACCTGCTGGATCGACGGCTGCCCA
>NZ_JAATEK010000247.1:0-275 GCF_012034195.1 Microbispora sp. CL1-1 | reverse complement strand
CTGACTCGCCACGGCGAACGGTGTGATCACGGCGGCTGCGGCCGCGCTGGTGGTGAAGACGCGCCGGGACAGCAGGCGTCGCGTCACATCACTGTTCTTCTCGGTCATGGTTCCCAATCGGTGACGGCGCTCGCCCACGTGCGGCGAGCTGGGGGGTGGTCCGTGACGCCGGCGGTGAGCCGGCCATGCCGATCCGGAGATCTGCGCGGAAAGATGCAGGGTCAGCCGCAGCTGATCGCGTTGTATGCGGCCTCGTAGGACGTGGTGACCTCTTT
>NZ_JAATEK010000246.1:0-278 GCF_012034195.1 Microbispora sp. CL1-1 | reverse complement strand
GACGCCTGCCCGGCGACCTCCCCGGAGCACCAGACACGATCATGGCCCCACCATGCCCTCCCACCACCCCACCAGCACAAACCCCCGCAGAAGCCCCGGCACAACCAACCTGTAGGCACGCGACGCACGCAGCAGGCGCGGGCAGCCCCGGCGCAAAGGAACACGACGACAGCAGATCAAAGGACGACGAATCGGGAGGAACACTCATCCAACGCGACCTCGAGACACCACCCTTTTGACGACCCCTCGCCACCGGCACCGTTCAAGGGAGAAACCGT
>NZ_JAATEK010000245.1:0-279 GCF_012034195.1 Microbispora sp. CL1-1 | reverse complement strand
GCCGTGGTCCCCGCCGAGGTTAGTCATAGAACCCTTTCCGGCCGATGGCTGGCCATCGGGAAAGTTATTCTCCGCGGCACCATAGTCACAGAAAGATATCTCTTTACTTTTGTGGAAAGTCTATGTGAAGATCAATTGGTTTGGTCACTGCCGCCCGGAACGACCGGGGGTGAACCCTGCTGCGATTGGAGGCACGTGGGTCGCTCATCGTACATCCGGAAAAAATTCGGTGTACTGGCTGGGTTGACAACCGCCGGCATCATCGTCTCTCTTAGCATT
>NZ_JAATEK010000244.1:0-280 GCF_012034195.1 Microbispora sp. CL1-1 | reverse complement strand
GCCCGGGATGAAGACCTTCGCCGCCGAGCACGCCGACTGGCTCACCATCGTCCAGCTCCCCGCCTACGCCCCCGACCTCAACCCCACCGAGGGCATCTGGTCCCTGCTCAAACGCGGCGCCCTGGCCAACCTCGCCGCCGCCGACCTGCCCCAGCTCGTCCGCGTCATCAAGCGCGCCCTGAAGAAGATCCAGTACCGGGCCCACCTCATCGACGGATGCCTCCCACCGACCGGCCTGACCATGAGAACGGGAGGCGACATCACGAATTAAAGGTCAGTA
>NZ_JAATEK010000243.1:0-282 GCF_012034195.1 Microbispora sp. CL1-1 | reverse complement strand
TGCCAGCTCACCCGCAGCGAACTTCTCCCGCACGACGGGGAGGCGGGGTAGTTCCGCGCCGAGGGTGAGCAGGCGGCCAGCTCCGCCCACGGTCATCCCCCCGGCGGTGCGCAACCAGCAGCGGGTGGAGGCATGGCCATGCTGCCTGGCCTGACCTGCTCGGTGGACCCGGCCGACGCGGTCGGCCAGGGCGCTGGTGATCCGGTCGCGGGCGAACAGCAACTCCTCCGCCTCGGCCAGGCACATGTCCACATCGTCGGGAAGCGGGGTCAGCGCCAGCTC
>NZ_JAATEK010000242.1:0-286 GCF_012034195.1 Microbispora sp. CL1-1 | reverse complement strand
CGTGATCGACTACTCCTACGACAAGGAAGAAGACGGCTACTGCACGGTCGCGCTGGACTACGACAGCAGGTGCGACCCGGAGTACGACAGGGCCGTCAACGTGTCCGCGGTGAGCTACGGCCATAACATCAACGTTCCCGGCTCGAGCCCGACCGCGCGGATCGTGTTCACCACCTCTGATCGGGCCTCCGGCGGCGTTACCGACGAGCCGGAGTTCTGCGAGGACGGGCGCGACTATTCGGACTGCGTGTACGGCACAGGGCCGCGGTTTTACACAAGCCGGATA
>NZ_JAATEK010000241.1:0-286 GCF_012034195.1 Microbispora sp. CL1-1 | reverse complement strand
TGTGATCGACTACTCCTACGACAAGGAAGCAGACTTCTACTGCACGGTCGCGCTGGACTACGACAGCAGGTGCGACCCGGAGTACGACAGGGCCGTCAACGTGTCCGCGGTGAGCTACGGCCACAACATCAACGTTCCCGGCTCGAGCCCGACCGCGCGGATCGTGTTCACCACCTCCGATCGGGCCTCCGGCGGCGTTACCGACGAGCCGGAGTTCTGCGAGGACGGGCGCGACTATTCGGACTGCGTGTACGGCACAGGGCCGCGGTTTTACACAAGCCGGATG
>NZ_JAATEK010000240.1:0-288 GCF_012034195.1 Microbispora sp. CL1-1 | reverse complement strand
CACCAGAGTCGAGGTCCGGGCGAGCCGATGCACGCTGGAGACGGGCAGCACCTGCCCGGTCGCCAGCAGCAACCCCGGCGCGGTCCCCGGTGCCATCCCCAACGACGCCCCCAGCAACGTGCCTGCCGACGCTCCCAACGCCGCACCCAAGAACGCCCCGGGCATCGCGCCCGCCGACGCACCCGGAGATCCCGGTGACGCACCTTGCGCCGCTCCCCGTGCCCCTCCTTGTGACGCCTCTTGCGCCGTCCCCGGCGTCGCTCGCCCGGCTCCCGCTGCTGTTCCCGG
>NZ_JAATEK010000024.1:0-122962 GCF_012034195.1 Microbispora sp. CL1-1 | reverse complement strand
ACTCGGCTCAACACACGGCGTATGGCCAACGGCCCGCCAGCTAGGCTCACCTGTAACGGCTGCCCCAAGCCTACCTCGAACACACCATCGAATCAACCTCTGACCTGGGCAAATATGGAGCCCCAGCCCGGCGATGCGAGGCAGTCCTCGATGCAACGTCCCGTCCAGAGACGGCTCGCAGAGGCTTCCGGGCTGTCGCCAGGGGCGTACGGTCCAGGTGCGCGGTTTGGGTGAGGGGTAGGCCGGAAGGGCCGCCGGCAATGCGAGCTCTGTGGGGGGCGGGAGAGGTTGGTCCCGGCACGAAGGCACTGCGACGGCCGGACGCGTTGCGTCGGCACGAGCTCCGTGAGGGCTGGAGGGGTTGCTCCCGGTCCAGGGGGAACCGCGACGGCCGGAAGCGCTGTGCCCAGGCTGAGCCCCGCGGAGATTCCGAGCTGCGAGGAACTCGCGTGGCTGGAGCGGCGTGGGCTTCGCGATGATCGGAGGTTCATTCCGGCGCGGGCTCGGTGAAGACTGGAGGTTATTCCGGCGTGGTGACCGGACGGCCCAAGGCCCGCGAACACCCGCAGGTGTCTTCCGGCGCGGTGACCCGCCCAGGACCCGCGAGCACCCCGCGGGTGTCTTCCGGCGTGGTGACCGGATGACCCAAGGCCCGCGAACGCCCCGCAGGTGTCTTTCGGGGCGGTGAGTGACCGGCTCAAGGCCCGCGAGCACCCTTTCCGGCGCGGTGTCGACGTCGCGATATCCGCGGTCAGTGCGGGGCTGGATACGCGGGCGCGTCAGTAGCTATGCGGGGTTAGGTCACAGCTCGCCGCGTTCGACGGCCAGGGCGAGTTCGACGCGTGACCGCAGGCCGGTCTTGGCGTAGACGCGGGTGAGATAGACCTCCACGGTCTTGCGGCTGTAGTGCAGCTCCTCCGCGATCTGGGGGTTGCTCAGCCCGTCGGCGACCAGTTCGATGACGCGGCGCTCGCCGGGCGTGAGGCGGCCCGCCGGTTCGGGGACCATCCCGACCTCCCGCAGGCGGCGTTCGGACAGCGCCTCCCAGGGCGCCGCGCCGAGACGGGTGAAGATCGCGTGCGCGCGGGAGAGTTGTGCCGTGTCGCCGAGCACGCCGAGGACCAGCCGGGCCCGTGCCTCCTCGAACGGCAGGCCGTCGGCGCGTGCCTGTTCCAGTGCCGCGCCGGCCCGCGCGCGATCCTGGAACGTCCAGCCCACCGCCAGGTCGGCGGCGAGCCGGGCCCGGGGGGTGCCGTTCGCCGACCGCTCGTCCAGGCAGGAGGCCGCTGCCCGGCGGGCCGCGTCGTCGCCCGCCGCTCCCGCCACCAGCACCTTGAACGCCAGGGCCCGGTGCACCACCTCGGGCACCTCGTACGCGATGGCGTGGTCGAGCTCGCGCCGCGAGGCGGCGATGTCACCCCGCCCGAGCGCCAGGCGCGCGCGGAACACGCAGCGCATGCCCTGGTGCAGCGCCGCGCCGGGCGGCGGCTCGGCGAGCACCCGGGCGGCATCCTCGAACCTGCCCTGGTCGAGCAGGATGTCGAGCTCTATGTTGCGCAGCAGGGCGAGGTTCTCCAGCAGGCCCGCCTCGGCCAGTGCCCGGCTGGCGACCGCGATCTCCTCCAGCGCCTGGGCCCATTCGCCGCCCATCCGCCGGATGACGGCCATGGTCCGCACGTGCTGTCCGGCGATGTCGTGCCAGCCGAGGCCGCGGTGGATCTGCTCGGCCTGGTTGAGCACCTCGACGGCGCGGGAGCGCATCCCGGCGATCGCCAGCACGTGCGCCGCCGACTCCAGCGACGCGAGCCGGGCGCCCGGCGGCAGGGCGGCGGCGAAGGTGAGCAGGTCGTCGACGGCCCGTTGCGTCTCGGCCCAGTCGCCCTGTAGGAGCGCGTGGATGGCCAGGTAGCCGACCGTGATCGCGCGGTCCTGCGGAGGGCAGTCCGACAGGCCCTCCCAGGCGCGCCTGGCGGCCTCCCGGCTGGGGCGGCCCATCTCCGCGCTGACCAGCGCCTGCTGGGCGAGCAGCGCGGAGGCGTCGTCGGCCTTGGGGATCTGACGGCGGGCCACGTCGAGGGCCACCTCATACCACCCCATCACGTGGGCCGCGCCGACCGCGGTGTAGGCGGCACGGGTGCGGCGGCGCCCGGCGGGCAGGGCGGCGATCGCGCGCTGGGCCGAGTTCAGCGCCAGCGCGGGCCGCGAGCCCTTCCAGTAGGCGAGTGCCTGCCTGGCCAGCAGCTCGCCGGGCTCCGGGGACAGCTCGGCGGCCTTGCCGTACCAGTGCGCGGCCGACAGCGGCGCGGTCCAGCGGGTCAGCTCGGCGGCGCGCAGCACCGCGGGCAGGGCCTCGCCGGGCGGCCCGGCCTCGGCCATGTGGGTGGCCCACTCCAGGACCCGCCTGGTGCCGGTCAGCCCTTCCCGTTCGAGCATGTCGGCGATGCGGCGGTGCACCTCCCTGCGGCCGGAGACGCCGAGATCGTCGTAGAGCGCCTCGGCCACCAGCGGGTGCGCCAGCGCGTAGCCGTCGCCGTTCCTGCTGACGACGCCGTCCCTGACCAGCGCGTCGAAGGCGCGCTCGGCCTGATCCGGGGTGAGCCCGGCGAGCTGGGCGAGCGCCGGGAGATCGGCGGCCTCCCTTGTCCGCGACAGGGCGGCCAGCACGCGGGCGAGGTCGCGTCCGCCCCTGTCGCGCTGGAACAGCCGGCTGAGGATCGCGCCGCGCCGTGCCCCGGGATCCTCCGAGCGTACGGCCCCGCCCTGAACCAGGGCGAGCACGGCCTCCTGCGCGAACCACGGGTTTCCCCGGCTCGCGACGTGGATCCGCCGCAGGACGGTCTCGCTGGGCGTACGGCCGAGCAGCGTGGTGACGAGGTCGGCGACCTCGCTCATCGTCAGCGGCTGGAGCCGGATCGACAGGTCCACGTCGAGCGCGGGAGGGTGGCGGGCGGTGCCGAGGATCGCGATGGCGTCGTGGCGGAGTGGCAGGGCCCGCAGCACGCTCAAGGTGTCGGCGTCGGCCAGGTGGAGGTCGTCGATCGCGATGAGGGTGGGGCCGGGCAGCGACTCAAGCAGCCGGGCGGCCATCGCGCCGGGCGCGGCGGCGGGATGGCCGAGCGCGGCCTGGTCGACCGCGTCGAGCAGGCCGGACAGGGCCTCGCCCGCCTCGCCCTCCACCGCCGCGAAGGCCTCGACGAGCGGGGCGTAGGCGCGCCCGCCGTCCAGTTCGCGGGCCTGACCGCGCAGCACGCGGAAGCCCTTCAGCCGCGCCGCGGCCTCACCCAGCAGGTGGGTCTTGCCGATGCCGGGCTCGCCGAGGACGAGGACGGTCCGGGGCGTGTTCGACAGGGCCGAGACCACCTGGCCGAGCGCGCCCGCGCGGCCCTCCCCGTCGGCCGGTACGTCCAAGGCTGGCCGTCACTCCCCTCGCATCCGTCCCGCTGGTGCCACCTAAGGACGCGGCGGAAAGGTTGAACGTTCAGACGAAATGTGACGCTCTCCACGCGTGATCGCAAGGGAATTCGTATATCAAGATTCGAACACTGCCACGGCGGCGGCGGTCAGCGTCTCCTCGACCACGTCGGCGGGCAGGTCCATGGTCTTCACCACACCGGACTGCACCGCGCCGAGGGCGGCCCAGGCGCGCACACGGGTGCCGGGGGAGGGATCGGGCCCGGCCAGGCGCAGGAACAGCTCCCGGCTGAACTCCCGGATCGCCTCGCCAGGCGATCCGGGAGGGGCGCTGTCGGCGCCGCCGATGTCGTCGGTGAGCAGCCGGATCACCGCCCGGTGGCGTACGGCGAACGCGGTGAACGCACGCAGGAACTCCCGATGGCCGGTGAACTCGCCGCCGAGCAGCGCGAGCAGGTCGTCGGCGGCCGGGGCGATGATCTCGGCCGCGAGCCGGTCCTTGGGGTGGAAGTGGTAGGCGACCGCCGTCTTGGTCAGGCCGACCGCCGCCGCGATGTCGGCGAGCGACACGGCGGCGTATCCCCGTTCGGCGAACAGGTCGCGGGCCGCGGCCAGGATGCGGGAGCGGGTCGCGTTGCCCTGATCGAGTGTGGTCATCGTCTCATTTTCCGGCGCGCCGCTCGCCCGCCGATCAGTTCCTTTTACTCTCGTTTTGTACGGCCGTACAGGACGGCCGGGAGGACATGCTACCCGGGACGGACGGCGATGAGCGGACTTCTGGGGCGGCTCGGCGGATGGTGCGCCCGCCACGGCTGGATCGTGCTGACGCTGTGGGTGCTGGCGGCGGGCCTGCTGACGGCGGGCACCCTGGTGTGGGGCCGGCCGGTGAACAACAACGTGTCGATCCCCGGCACCGACGCGCAGCGGGCGCACGAGCTCATGCGCGAGGGCTTCGGACCGGGATTCGATCCGGGCGGGACGGTGCAGCTCGTCCTCTACACCGCGGACGGCACGCTGATCGACAAGCCGCGCAGACAGGCCGTCGAGCGGGCCATGGACGCCCTGCGGCGCACGCCGCACGTCGCACAGGTGGAGACGCCGTACCGGATCGGCGGCATGTCGTCGAGCCTGCGGATCGGGATGATCACCGTACGGCTGACGGGGCAGGACACCACCAAGCTCGCCCAGACATCCGAGCGACTCGTCGCCGCCGCCGCGCCGGCCGTACGCGCGGGCATCGAGGTCGTGCCCTCCGACAGCTCCACCCCCGCCGACAAGCAGATCAAGACCGGCGCGAGCGAGATCGCCGGCGTCGTCTTCGCGTCGCTGGTGCTGCTGTTCGCCTTCGGGACACTGGTCGCGGCGCTCGTGCCGATCTTCACCGCGCTGATCAGCATCGGCGTCGGGCTCGGCCTCATCGCGCTGCTCGGTCACGTCGTGGACGTGCCGTCGACCGCGTCGATCCTGGCGACGATGATCGGCCTCGGCGTCGGCATCGACTACGCGTTGTTCCTGCTGTCGCGACACCGGACGCTGCTGGCCGAGGGCGTGCCGGTGCAGGAGGCGGTCCGGCGTACGGCGGCCTCGTCGGGCGGGGCCGTGTTGTTCGCCGGCGGCACGGTCGTGATCGCCCTCAGCGCGCTGATGTTCGCCGGGTTCCCGCTGCTGCGCACACTCGGCTGGATCACCGGCGTCTCGGTCGTGTGCGCCGTGCTCACCTCGATCACCCTGGTGCCGGCGCTGCTCGGCCTCCTCGGGCACCGGATCGACGCGCTGCGGCTGCCGCTGGTCGGGCGCGCCGCCCGCCGCGACGGCCCGGCCACGGGCTGGGCCAGGCTGGGCGCCTGGGTGGCGCGCCGCCCCTGGCGGGTGCTGGCCGTCACCGTGGTCGTGCTGGCGGCGCTCACCGCCCCGGCCGTCACGATCAAGCTCGGCCCCCTCGACAACGGGTATGGCGACAAGGGCACCCCGGCCCGGCGGGCGTACGAGCTGATCGAGGCGGGCTTCGGCCCGGGGGCCAACGGCGGGCTCGTCGTCGTGGCCGAACTGGACAAGGAGATCGCCGACTCGACCCCGCCCGACCCGGTCGTGCAGGTGCTGCGGCAGCGGGTGGAGCACACCGACGGCGTCGCCTTCGTCGCCCCGCCGAAGGTCAACGAGAACGGCCGCTCGGTGCTCATCCAGGCCGTCCCCGACTATGCCCCGAGCGACCCGCGGGCACTCGACGTGGTGAAGCGAGTGCGGGCCATCGAGGTGCCGGGGGCGCACGTCCACGTGGGCGGCCAGGTGGCCGGGCTGGCGGACGCGGGCGACCGCATCATGGGCAGGACGCCGCTGGTCGTCGGCATCGTCGTGCTGCTCAGCGCCCTGCTCCTGCTGCTGGCCTTCCGCGCGCCTCTGGTCGCGATCAAGGCGGCGGTGATGAACCTCGTCTCGCTGGGCGCCGCCTTCGGCGCGCTCGCCGTGGTGTTCTCCCAGGGCCTGGGCAGCCGCCTGGTCGGCATGGACCCCCCGCCCTCGGCCGAGGGGTCCTATCTCGCCACGTTGTTCTTCTCCGTGCCCATCGACACGTACGTGCCGCTCATGCTGTTCGCCGTGCTGTTCGGGCTGTCGATGGACTATGAGGTCTTCCTGCTGACCTCCGTACGGCAGGCCTACTCGCGCAGCGGGGACAACCGGAGCGCGGTGGCCGAGGGACTGGGGTCGACCGGCCGCGTCATCACCTCGGCCGCCCTGATCATGGTGGCGGTGTTCACCGCGTTCATCGCCTACCCCGACCCCTTGGTCAAGGTGTTCGGTGTCGGGCTCGCCGTGGCCATCGCCGTCGACGCGACCCTCATCAGGGGCTTCCTCGTGCCCGCCGCGATGGTGCTGCTCGACCGGCTCAACTGGTGGATCCCGCGCTGGCTCGACCGGATCCTGCCGAACCTGTCGATCGAGGGTCACGAGGAGGACGGCGGGCCGGCCGGGACGGAGCCCGAACCGGTCGGCGCGGGCCCGCACGCCCGCGCCTGACACGGTCACCCGATCGTCGTCCGGGATCAGAAGTTCTTGCTGCGGACCGTCCAGTAGGCCCGGGACGCCAGGCCGGAGGGCCCCAGGATGTACGACCGCGCGGTGGCGTTGTCGTTGAGGGTCATGTCCAGGAACTGGACCACCGCGGTCATGCCCTCGCTCATCTGGGCGCCGGTGATGAACCCGACGTGACCGGCCTGCGACTGCTCGGCAAGCACGGCCGGCACCCGGGTCAGGTCATAGTTGGCCCGGCTGTTGTCGTAGGCGATGTCGGAGGGCCCGCCGTCCAGGAACATCACCGGGGTGTGCAGCTTGTACAGCTCCGCGCGTGAGTATCCGAACGAGCCGTCGGCGAACAGCCCGCTGTCCAGCGAGACGACGCTCTTGACCCTCTGGTCCTGGCCGGCGATCAGCGCCTCCAGCCCGCCGCAGGAGTGCCCGGCCGTGGCCACCCTGGACAGGTCGAGGCGCTGGTAGAGCGGCGAGCCGGCGCGGGCGTTCTCCTGCTCGGCCCAGCTGATGCCGTCGGTCAGCAGTGACGGGATCGGAGACCCGCTCTGCACGCCGTTCGGCGAGCCGTTGACCGACGCGGTGTCCACCACGACGAACCCGCGGGCCGCGATGAACGTCAGCGCCTGGATCACCTCGCTCCCGTCGGTGTGCGCGCAGGCCCCGTTGCCGAAGACCAGCACCGGCATGGGACGCCCCACGGCCGCGGGGTTCGACGGCCGGAACACGGTGTAGCGGTTGGTGCCGTACGCGCCCTCTCGCGTGACCGGGAAGTTGTTCTCGATGGCGGGCCGGCTCGGCGAGGGCGAGGGCGATGGCGAAGGCGAAGGCGTGGGAGTGGGGGAGGCGGACGGCGAGGGAGTGGGAGTCGGGGATGGAGTCAGGGATGGAGACGGCGAAGGAGACGGGGAGGTGACGTCGCCGGTGCAGGTCACGCCGTTGAGGGCGAAGCCGGACGGCACCGGGTTGGAGCCGTTCCAGCTCCCGTTGAACCCGAAATCGACGCTGCCGCCGCTGGGGATGGCGCCGTTGTAGGAGACGTTGGTGACCGTGACCTGCGAGCCGGACTGGGTGACGGAGCCGTTCCACAGCTGGGTGATGGTCTGCCCGGCCGGGAACGACCAGGTCAGACTCCAGCCGTTGATCGCGTCGCCGAGGTTGCGGACGCGGACGCTCGCGCCGAAGCCGCCGGGCCACTCGCTGGTCACCGTGTAGCCGACCTCGCATCCGGTCGTGGCCGCCGACGCGACGTGGGCCGCGGTCACCGTGACGCCGGCCGTCAGCAGCACGGCGGCGGCAGCCGCCACGTTCGATCGGCGGCGGAAAGAGCTGACAAGTCGCACGGGCTCTCCCTCTCAAGACGGGTGTTAGCGTTAACATCCTCAGGACGCCGATAGCGACGGGTGGTGCGTTCCTGGAGCCGGGAGTCAATCTCGGCACGGCAGGCTATGTCAAGACACTTGATTCGGCTCTCGTTCGTCTTCGTGTCACGCATTCCCGGATTGAGCAGGCGCTTCGGGGCGCAGGTGAAAGACCGGCCGTAAGGACGGCGGTGAATATTTCACCATCCTGCTGCTCGCCGTCGTCAGGAGTTCACCGGAGGCGCGGGCCGTCCTGCGAACCGGAGAGCTTCGGCTCGGAGCTGCGTGGTTCATGGCCCCTCGGCTCGGGGCTGCGGGACGTGGGCGGCTCGGGGCTCTTCGCCGGTCCCGGGTCCTTCTCCGGAGCGGGACTCTCCTTTTCTGGAGCCGGGCTCTCCTTCGCCGGGCCCGGGTCATCCGCTGGGCCCGGGCTCTCCTTCGGAGGCGCTGAGGGCGATTCCTGCGGCTTCGGGCACCGGGGGCCGGCGACCCGCACTGCGGCCTCGCGCGGCCCACCGGGATAGGCCGGATCGGTCGTGACGCGCACCCCGAACACGGCCCTCCTCCCGCACTCGACGGGGCCGAGACCGGCGGGCACGGTGAACGAGTAGGACGTGCGGCCCGAGAGCGTACGGGTGTCGGCCGTGGCCTCGCGTCCGTCGCGCGTGAAGACGCTGGAGACGCTGACCGGGCCCCTGCCGGAGGTCCGCACCGTCACGGCCGCCGTCCTGCCGTCCCAGCCGTCGATCGCCACGCGCTCGACCGTGGGGGCCGGGCAGGGCGGCCCGGTGAGCTTCCGCGTCCGCGTACGGGTTCCAGCCTGTGCGACGGGGACCGTGGACACCTCGACCCGCCGATAGACGGTGGTGCCGCAGGCCGGAGAGGGGAAGGGCTGCTGCAGGCCGATGTGATAGGACGTCGCGCCCCGCAGCGCGACCGTCTGCGCGGGCGCGGCGGTGAGCGCGTCCCGTGACGGCCCGGAGGCGAAACGCGCGGTGAGCCGGACCCGGGCCGTGGTGCTCGTCCGTACGTCGACCGTGACGGCCTGGCCGTCGAAGGCCGCGATGCCGAGACCGGTCACCCGCGCCGGCGCGGGCGACGCGGTCGCGCCCATGTGGGAGGGGGTGGCGCTCCCGGGCACGGAGGGCGTCGGTGGTACGGCCGGTCCGGTGGACACCGACGACACCGGAGTGCCGGACAGATCGGGCGGCGTCGTCCCGGAGTTCCCGCCCGGAGCCGTGTCGCCCGGAGCATCGTCACCCGGATCCGCGCCGCCCGGAGCTGCACCGGACGAACCCGCACCACCCGGTCCCAAGCCGGACGAACCTGCGTCGCCCGGTGCTGCGTCGTCCGGCTCGGGCGCGGCCTCCGACGACTCGTCCGGCATCGTCTCGCCGGATTCGCCGGGTTCTGATTCGCCGGGCGCGGCGGACGGGGCCGTGTCGATCGAGTCCGGGGCCGGGGGAAGTGCCGCGGGCGCGCTGTACGGCGGCGGGGTGAGCACGGTGTCCTGGGCCATCGGGGTCTGCCGGTTGGCCGCGACCACCGCCACGATCGCGGCGGCCGACAGCACGGCCGCGCCGATGGCGAACCGGGGCGCCGAGCGCGCCAGCCGCTCGGACAGCACGGTCCTGGCGAGGGACGTGGACGCCTCGACCGGCTCGGCCGGGGCGGCCAGCGGAAACGTCAGCGCCAGCAGGGTCGCGAGCTCGGCCAGGTGGCGGCGGCCCCGCTGCTCCCAGTCGGATCCGTACGCGGCGGTCGCGGCGGTCTCCAGGTCGGCGATGAACGCCCGTGCCGTGGGCGGCCGGTCCGCCGGGTTCTTGGCCATGCCGCGCGTGACGAGACCCCGCACCGAGCTCGGCACGTCCGCCACCGGGATGGGAGCGCCGCGGTGCAGCATGCGCAGCGCCGTCAGGTCGCCGGCCCGATATGGCCGGCGCCCGGTGAGGCACTCGTAGAAGACGCAGGTGGCGGCGTAGACGTCGGCGGCCGGTCCGGCGGGCTCGCCGGACCACTGCTCGGGGGCCATGTAGGGCGGCGTGCCCGCGGGGGTCTCCGGCGAGCCGCTCGGCGTCGCGATGCCGAAGTCCGACAGCTTGCTGTTGCCGTCGGCCTGGATCAGCACGTTCTCCGGTTTGTAGTCCCGGTGGACGATGCCCGCGGCGTGCGCGGCCGACAGACCCGCGAGGGAGCCCTTCAGCACGACCAGCGCCGCCTCCGGGCTGGTCGAGCCGTGCGCGGAGAGGATCCTGCGCAGCGAGACCCCGTCGACGAGCTCCATGACGATCGCCGCGCCATCGCGCGCCTCGACGTACTCGTAGAGGCGCACGATGTTGGGGTCGTTCAGCTCCACCATGATCTGGGCCTCGTGCCGGAACCCGGCGAGGAAACGCCGATCCTGCCGCAGCTCCTCCCGCAGATACTTGATCGCGACGTAGGCGCCCGTGGTCACGTAGGTCGCCAGCACGACCCGCCCGGCGCCGCCCGCGCCGAGTTCGCGCACCTCGCGGTAGCCCGGTACCGACCAGGCGTTCATAACGCCGCCCCCTCGGATCAGGTCGTCGCCCCACCCATCGCTCGCGACGGGCCGCATCTGCCAGACACTCCCCGGCCCTGACTCAAGGTCTCACCCGAAAGGGCGGTTGTCACCGGAGCAAAAAAGTCACCTTGCGGATGTAGTCCTGGCCTGCGTGGTCACGTGACGGGCCGTGCGTACGGCGAGGTCGCGGGCGCGGTCCATGTCCACGCCCACCAGTCGGCCCCCGCGCTTGACGACCCGCCCGCCGACCAGCACCGTGTCGACGGCGGCGGTGCCGGCCGCCGTGACGATCGCGGCGACCGGGTCGTGCACGGGCGCGAGGCCAGGGGCCGCGGCGTCGAGGATCACGATGTCGGCCTGCTTGCCGGGGCGCAGCGAGCCGATCCTGTGGTCCATCCCGATCGCCGCCGCGCCTTCGATCGTCGCCATGGCGAGCACGTCCGACACGGTGAGCTCCGGCGCCGCCTGTCCGGCGCGTCCGGCGGCGAACGCCGCGCGCATCACCGAGAACATGTCGCCGGGGGCGTCGGTGACGGTGTCCACGCCGAGCCCCGTCGCGATGCCGGACGACCGCAGCCTGCCGGTCTCAGGGTGGCCGTGCCCCATCTGCGACTCCACCACCGGGGCCACCGAGGCCGTGCCGCCGCTGCCGGCGACCAGCTTCAGCGACTCGTCCGGGATGCCGTTGCAGTGCACGAACAGCACGTCCGGGCCGAGCAGGCCGGCGTCGTGCAGCCGTTCGACCGGGCCCGCGCCGGTGGCGTGCAGGCTGACGCGCAGGCCGAGGTCGCGGGCGAGCGCCCAGTCGGCCCGCGCCGCCTCCACCGAGCCGTAGACCGGGCCCCAGGCGGCCAGGGCGGGGGTGACCAGGCCGTCGTCGGACGGCAGGAGCGCCGAGCGCACCCGACGCACCTCGTCCTCCGCGCGGTCGGCGTCGCCCGTTCCCCGATGGGCGTACCCGAAGACCGCCCGTACGCCGGACTCGCGCAGTGCCTCCACGGCGGCGTCGGTGTGGCCGGGGGTGAGCTGGATGTGCGACCAGTCGTACACGGTGGTGACCCCGGCGTCGAGCGCCTCGATCGCGCCCCACAGGTTGGCTGCGTACACGTCCTCCGCGCGGAACGCCGGGGTGAGGGTGCCGAGGACCAGGTCGAGGTACGCGCCGAGCGTCGCGTCGGCCGCGATGCCGCGCAGCACGCTCTGCCAGACATGGCGGTGGGTGTCCACGAAGCCGGGGAGCACGATGCCGCCCGCGGCGTCGATGATCTCGGTGCCCTCCTCCCAAGCGCCTGCCCAGCCGCCCGCGGAGTCGCCCGCCCGGTCGCCCGCCCGGTCGTCCGGCCGGTCCTCTGCCCGGTCATCGGGTCTCGGCTCGACCGACACGATGACGCCGTCCTCGATGACGACGGTCGCGTCCGGCACGACGTGTGGACGCGGTTCGGTGTCGACGACGGTGCCGTTGACGATGATCGTTTTCATACCGCAAACCTCTTTCCCGAATGCTTTTGGTAAAGCTTTTTGGAAAGCTATCAGGATGAAGGACTAAGCTCAAGGGCATGCGAGAGCGGGACCGGGTCGACGAGATGATCGAAGGGTGGCGGGCCGAACTGCCGGAGGCGGCCACCGTCCAGTTGGAGATCGTCAAGCGCGTCAGCCTGCTCAAGTCCCGCATCGAGGAGGTCACGCAGGCGGTGCTCGGCCGCCATGGCCTGACGTACGCGGAGTTCGACGTGCTCGCCACCCTCCGCAGGGCCGGCCGGCCATACCGGCTCAAGCCGAGCAGGCTCGCCTCTCACCTGATGCTCACGACCGGGGGGACGAGCAACATCCTGCAGCGGCTGGTCGCCGGGGGGCTGGTGGAGCGGGAGCCCGATCCGGCGGACGGGCGCAGCTCGTGGGTGCGGCTCACGCCGCTCGGCGTCGAGAAGGCCGAGGAGCTGGCGCTGGCCACGACCGTGGCACACCGGGAGCTGCTGGCCGACGTGCCGGAACCGGCCATGCGAGCCCTGGCCGACCAGCTCAGGGACGTCCTGCTCGCGCTGGGCGACCGCGCCCGGCCCTGAGCGTCCGCCGGTGCGGCGGCCGAGCCGTCAGTAGGCGAGGGCGATCATGCGCCGGACGGTGTCCGGGTCGTCCAGCGCCTTGAGCAGGTATCGGGCCAGGTCCTCCCTGGAGATGCGCGTGCCGCCGCGCACGCTGTCGCCGACGGCGACGCGGTAGGCGCCCGTGGCCGGTCCGTTCGTGAGGCGGGGCGGCTGCACGACGGTTCAGTCGAGGTCACGGTGCTGCTCGAACAGATGCCCGCCCTGGCCCCCCCGCGGTGGCCCGGTTGCGCGCGACCCTGGGGGAGGGGGACCCGGCCGCGAGCCTGCGGGAGTTCGCCGTGGCGGCGATCCCTACTTCGGCAGGTCGCTGCCGCTCATCGCCGGCCTGCTCGCGGAGGCCTCGCTGCGGGAGGGCTTCCGGGAGATGCTCGCGGGCACCGGCGGCGGTCCGCACATACCCGTCGCGGTCCTCGGCCGTCACCTCGCCGAGGAACAGCGGCTGGGCAGGTTCCCGGCGGGGACGAAGCCCGACGCCGCGGCGGCGCTCCTGCTAAGAGCGTGCTTCCAGCGGGCGGTCGTCGTGAGCCTCGTCGGCGGCCTCACCGACCTCGGCTCGGACGAGGACGCCGCCGCCGATCTGGTGGCGGCGGTCCTGGGAAGCGCGGGCCCTCGCGATCCGGCGCCCCGAAGCCGGCTCTAAGGTGCTTGTCATGCCGCGCAACCTCATCGTGTCCGGGGGAGTGGCCCACGACTTCCCGGCCACCTCCGCCGCCCTCGCGGACGTGCTCGCCGGGATCGGCGTCGAGTCGGAGATCACCGAAGACGTCGCCGGCGCCCTGGCCGCGCCCCCGCCGACCGGCCTCATCACGGTCAACGCGTTCCGCTGGACGATGGACGGCGACGACTTCGCGGACGAGCGAGACCGCTGGCGCTTCGAGACACCCGAATCCGTGAGGCGGACGGTGCTCGACCACCTCGCGAGGGGCGGCGGGCTGCTCGCCGTGCACACCGCCTCGCTCTGCTTCGACGACTGGCCCGAGTGGGCCGAGATCATCGGCGGCGCCTGGAGGTGGGGCCGGTCGTACCATCCGCCGATCGGCCCGGCGAAGATCCGCCTCGGCTCCGGCCACCCGATCGTCGACGGCCTGAGCGGCTTCGAGGTGACCGACGAGGTCTACACCGACCTCGACGTCCTCCCCGATGTGGAGCCGCTGGCGTACTCGGAGGACCAGCCCCTGTTGTGGGCGAGGAGCGTGGCGGGCGGCAGGGTAGTGTACGACGCGCTCGGCCACGACACCCGGTCGTACGCCCACCCGGTGCGCCGCACGCTGCTCCGGCGGGCGGCGCGGTGGCTCCTCGGAGACCGACTCTGACCCGCCGGCCCTGGCTGACCCGCCGGCCCTGACCCGCCGGCCCTGGCACGCCCGACTTACACACCGGCCCTGAACACCGGCCCTGAACACCGGCCCTGAACACCGGCCCTGAACACCGGCCCTGAACACCGGCCCTGAACACCGGCCCTGAACACCGGCCCTGAACACCGGCCCTGAACGCCGGCCCTCCCCGCAGGCCCTTACGCTTCGGGCAGGTTGCGCAGCGCCTCACGGCGGCTCAGCCCGCTGAGGCCTTGGTGCTTCACGTAGCGGAGCACCTCCTGCGGGTTGGTCTTCGCGTACTCGCGCAGCGCCCAGCCGATCGCCTTGCGGGCGAAGAAGTCGGTGTCCGACAGGCTGGGCTCGATGCAGGCGTAGAGCAGGTGGACGTCGGTGCGGTCCTTGAAGGAGTTCTGGCACAGGATGGCGGTGCGCCGCTTCCACAGGTCGGGGTCGTGCGCCCACTCCAGCACCATGCGGCGCATGCTGTCGGGATACAGCCGCAGCAGCGTGCCGATCCGGTGCACGGCGATGTCGTCCACCAGGTCCCACCACGCCCCTGTGACGATCATCTCCTCGTACATGGGGATCGTGTAGAGCGTCTGCCAGGACCGGTAGAAGCGGTGCGCGGACAGCTCGATGGCGGCGTAGCGCTCCTCGCGGTATTCCGCCTCTCGCCACAGCGCCAGCACCGCCCTGCGCCACTCGGGGGCGCTGTCGAGCCGGTGCTCGTTGAAGACCTTGCGCAGCGCGGCCCGCCGCGGCACCGCCGGGACCCCGAGGAACGGCATGTCCGACTTCATGTACGACCGCATGCCCGCGGCCCGGGCGGGGTCGGCGAGCTCGGTCAGCGCGAGCCGTACGGCCTTGAGGAGTGTCATCACGGCTGGCTCGCCCGCTCTCCGGTCGCCAGGCCGTCGAACAGCAGCTTGACGAAGTGGTCGGCAAGGGCGTCGGTGTCGAGCCTGCCGCCGGGACGGAACCAGCGCACGGTCACCCAGATCGTGTCGCGGATCATCCGATAGGTGAGCTTGGGATCGACGTCGGGACGGAACTGGCCGATGGCCTGGCCGCTCGTGATCTGCTCCACCCACAGGCGCTCGACCTCGTCCTCGGCCCGCACCAGGTAGTCGAACCGGTCTCCGGGCAGCGAACGCAGGTAGTTCCAGTCGTTCTGCATGACCGTGATGGCCGCCCGGTGGTCCTCCAGGGTGCCGAAGCCGATGCGGACCATCTCCGCGAGGATCGAGCGCGGGTCGGTGTGCGTGCCCAGCGCCGCGCGATAGCGGGCGATCAGATCCTCGAGGAAGGTGCGGAGCACCTCGTCGACGATCGTCTCCTTGGAGTCGAAGTGGTGGTAGAGGCTGCCGGACAGGATGCCCGCCTCCAGCGCGATCTCCCGCACCGTGGTGGCCTGGAAGCCCTTGCGTGCGAACAACTCGGCGGCGAGCTTGACAAGGTGGTCACGCCGTTCGGACGCCGAACCCGCCGTCCCCCGCTTCGCCCTGACCGGCGCGGCCGTGCCGCCGGAGTCCTTACGCTGGTTCACGGCTCCCATTATGACTGTCGAGCAAGAGCTTGTTCACATTCTCGCCTCGTACGACCTCCCCGCACGGGCGGGATCGGTAGGGCAGGATCGAACCCATGGCGAAAATGGGGTATCCGTTCACCTTGGGGGTGGCATCAGGAGAGCCGTTATCCGACGGCGTGATCCTGTGGACCCGCCTGGCCCCCGAGCCACTGCATCCGACACAGCCCGGCGGCATGCCCAACCGGGCGATGAGCGTACGGTGGGAGCTCGCCGAGGACGACAAGTTCAAGAGGATCGTCCAGTCGGGCACCGCGCCCGCGCAGCCGGACTGGGCGCACAGCGTGCACGTACGCGTCGCCGGGCTGCGGCCCGCGGCCGACTACTTCTACCGCTTCTCCATCGAGGGACACGTCAGTCCGGTGGGTCGCACCAGGACCGCGCCCGCTTCCGATTCGACCGCCCCCGTCCGGTTCTGCTTCGTCTCCTGCCAGCGTTACGAGCACGGCTACTTCACCGCGCTGCGCCACCTCGCCGCCGAGCGCCCCGACCTGGTGCTCCACCTCGGCGACTACATCTACGAGTACGGCAAGCCGAAGAACCCCAAGCCGGGCCGCTGGGTGCGCCCGCTGGAGTCGACGGCCGAGTGCACGACGCTCGGCGCGTACCGCAACCGCTACGCCCGCTACAAGATGGACCCGGACCTGCAGGCCGCCCATGCCGCCGCGCCGTGGGTCGCGATCCCCGACGACCACGAGGTCCGCGACAACTGGGCCGGCGCGCTGCCCGGCGACGGCGGCAGCCCCGCCGCCTTCCTCAAGCGCAGGGCCGCGGCGTTCAAGGCCTACTACGAGCACCAGCCGCTGCGCGTCCACCCGTCCGGCTCCGCGCTGCAGAACTACCGCTGGCGGCCGTACGGCCGGGTGGCCGACTTCCTGCTCGCCGACACGCGGCAGTATCGCGAGGGGCGGGACATGCTCGGCGCCGAGCAGGAGAAGTGGCTGACCGGCCGGCTGCGCGGATCGACGGCCCGGTGGAAGGTGCTCGCGCAGGCGGTCTTCTTCTCCCAGCGCAGGTTCCCGCTCGAAGCCGTCAGCGCCGACGCCTGGGACGGCTACCCGGACTCGCGGGCCCGCGTGCTCGCCGCCGCCCCCGACGGGATGGTCGTGCTGAGCGGCGACGTGCACAGCGCGTACGCGAGCGACGTGCGCGCCGACTGGGCCGATCCGGCCTCGCGCGCCCTCGGGGTCGAGTTCGTCGGGCCGTCGGTGACGAGCGCGCCGGGCATCACCGACGCAAGCGAGATCCTCTCGCTGAATCCGCACATCGCGTTCTTCGACAGCCGCCACGGCTACGTGTCCTGTGCGGCCGACATGGAGAACTTCCGCGCGGACTACCGGGCCGTGGCCTTCGTGGACCGTCCCGGCGCGCCACTGACGACCATCGCGGGCTTCGAGGTGAAGGAGAACCGGCTCCACCGCACCGACGTGTGATCCAGGGCGACAACCCAGGCCCGCCCCCTAGCAAATAGGAAACTTTCCTATTAGATTGCGGGGCATGCCTGAGCGATGCCATGTGGGCGCAGCATGAAGCGAAGCCCTGACCTGCTCCGTCTGGCCGACACGGTCCTGTTGCCCGGCTTCACCGGGACCACCGCACCCGACTGGGTGCGGCGGCGGCTCGCCGGCGGGCTCGCCGGTGTGGTGCTGTTCTCCCGGAACGTCGACACCCCGGCCCAGCTCGCCGCGCTGACCTCGGCCCTGCGCGCGGAGAACCCCGAGATCCTGATCGGCATAGACGAGGAGGCGGGGGAGGTGACGAGGCTGGAGGCCCGCACGGGCAGCTCGCGGCCGGGCAACTACGCCCTC
Organism: Microbispora sp. CL1-1; assembly: GCF_012034195.1. Taxonomy (NCBI): domain Bacteria; kingdom Bacillati; phylum Actinomycetota; class Actinomycetes; order Streptosporangiales; family Streptosporangiaceae; genus Microbispora; species Microbispora sp. CL1-1. The sequence continues at coordinate 105,810 of NZ_JAATEK010000024.1, read as the reverse complement.
GGTGTCGTGGACGACGTGGACCTGACCGAGCGGGTGGCCCGCGGCATCGGGCGGGACCTGCGCGCGGTGGGAGTGAACATCGACTTCGCCCCGGCCGCCGACGTCAACTCCAATCCCGACAATCCGGTCATCGGCCTGCGGTCGTTCGGCGCCGATCCGCTGCTCGTCGCGCGGCACACGGCCGCCTGGATCCGCGGCCTGCAGTCCACCGGCGTGGCGGCCTGCGCCAAGCACTTCCCCGGGCACGGCGACACGTCGGTCGACTCCCACCACGGCGTGCCGCGCGTCACGGTCTCCCGCGAGGAGCTGGCCGAGGTCGAGCTGTGGCCGTTCCGGGTGGCCATCGACGAGGGCGTGCGCTCGATCATGACCGGCCACCTGCTGGTCACGGCGTACGACGAGGAGCTGCCGGCCACGCTCAGCCCCCGCGTCCTCACCGGCCTGCTGCGCGAGGAGCTGGGTTTCGAGGGCCTCATCGTCACCGACGGAATCGAGATGGCCGCCGTGTCGGGCCGGTACGGCCTGGGCGGCGCGAGCGCGATGGCGGTCGCGGCCGGGGCCGACGCCGTCTGCGTGGGCGGGGAGAACGCCGACGAGGCGACCTACGAGCACATCCGCGCCGCCGTCGCGGACGCGGTGACCGAGGGCAGGCTGCCGGAGGAGCGGCTCGCCGACGCCGCCGCGCGGGTGCGCGCCCTGACCGCCTGGCAGGCGCAGGCCGCCCAACCCGTGGACGACGGCCGAGACGAGGGAGGGGACGACGGCAGGGACGAGGCCGGGCTGGTCGCCGCCCGCCGGGCCGTACGGGTGACCCGGCACCGCGCGGACGGCCCGCTGCCGCTGACGGCCGCCCCGCACGTGGTGGAGCTGGCGCCGGAGACCAACCTCGCGATCGACAAGGACATGCCGTGGGGCGCGGGGGAGCCGCTGGGCAAGCTGCTGCCCGGCACCACGGTCACCCGGCTGCGGCAGCCGGACGTGCACAACGGCGTCGCCGGCACGATGCTGCGCCAGGCCGCCGACCGGCCCCTCGTGGTCGTGGTGCGGGACGCCCACCGGCACCCCTGGCAGACGGACCTGCTGGAGAGCCTGCTGGCCGCCCGGCCGGACGGCGTCGTGGTCGAGATGGGGCTGCCGGGCCGTACGGACCTGGGCGCGGTGCACATCGCCACGCACGGTGCCGCCCGGGTCTGCGGCCAGGCGGCGGCCGAGGTGCTCGCCGGCCTCGCCTGACATTGCCCATAGCATTGGTCACTGCTGACATGCGAATGGGAGCGTAATGAAGGTCGCCTACGTCACCACGGACCATCCGGCCGCCGAGCAGGACGACGAGCGGGAGACCGCCCTCACCGCTTGGCTCGGGGCCGGCATCGAGGGCTCGCCGGTGAACTGGAGGGATCCCCGCGTCGACTGGTCGGACTTCGACGCGGCGGTGGTTCGCTCGCCCTGGGACTACATCCTTTATCGGGACGAGTTCGTCGCCTGGGCCCACCGGGTGGGGTCGGTGACGCGGTTGCTCAACCCCGCGCCGGTGATCGAGTGGAACACCGACAAGACCTACCTGCGCACGCTCGGCGTGCCCACAGTGCCGACGCACTGGGCGGAGCCGGGTACGGAGCTGCCCGAATGGGACGAATACGTGGTGAAGCCCGCCGTCTCGGCGGGGGCGCGCGACACCATCCGCACCACGGACCGGAACGCCGCCGAGAGCCACGCGGCGACGCTGCTCGCCGCCGGCCGCACGGTCATGGTGCAGCCGTACGTCCCGTCCGTCGAGCAGGAGGGCGAGCTGTCGCTGCTGTACTTCGGCGGACAGTTCAGCCATGCCGTACGCCGGCACCCGATGCTCACCGGGGTGGCCGAGACCGCGGAGAACCGCGCCACGCTGCGCGACCCGGACGACGACCAGTTCGCCCTCGCGGAGCGGGTGCTGGCCGCCGTGCCGGAGACCCTGCTGTACGCCCGGGTGGACCTGGTGCGGATGCCGGACGGCGAGCCGGTGCTGATCGAGCTGGAGCTCACCGAGCCCTACCTCTTCCTGCGGCACGAGCTGGCCGCGCCCGACCTGTTCGCCGAGGCCCTCGCCGAGATGCTCAAGGGCTGAGCGCCCGCTCCGCGGCGGCGAGCGCCAGCCGTACGGCGTCGGCCGGGTCGGCGGCGGACACCGGACCGGGCACGGGAAGGCCCTCGGCGTCGAGGACCCGCCACCCACCGAGGGTGATCACGGGCGTGCCGCCCCGCTGGGCGAGCGCCAGCTCGGACAGCGTGCCCCAGGAGCCGCCGACGACCACGACCGCGTCGGCGGCCCGCACGATCAGCGCGTTGCGGGCCTCGCCCAGGCCGGTCGGCAGGGCCACGGTGAGGTCCGGGCTCGCCCCGGCGCGGTCGCGGCCGGACAGGACGCCGACCACGACGCCCCCGGCCTCCCGCGCGCCCGCCGCCGCGGCGGCCATCACCCCGCCATAGCCGCCGCACAGCACGACCACGCCGCGCCCGGCCAGCAGGCGGCCCACGGCGTGGGCCGCCTCGGCCTCCTGCGGGGTGCACTCGCCCGGCCCGCACACCGCCACCTGCCACATGGTGACCACGTTAGGCGGAGATGCCCCCGTCGACGGGGATCACGGTGCCGGTCAGGTAGGAGCCGGCCCGGGAGGCCAGGAAGATCGCCGCGCCCGCCATGTCGTCGGGCCTGCCGATGCGGCCCAGCGGGACGTTGCTCTCGATCGCGCCGCGCATCTGGGGGTCGTCGAGCGCGAAGGCCATCATCTTCGACTCGAACGGCCCGGGCGCGATCGCGTTGACCGTGATCGACTCCCGGGCGAGCTGGCGGGCCAGATGCCGGGTCAGCATGTGGACGCCCGCCTTGGCCGCCGAGTAGGCGTAGTTCTCCATGAACGGCACCCGGAGCCCGTCGATCGACCCGATGTTGATCACGCGGGCCGGGTCGCCGGGCGACGCGGCGGCGCGCAGCAGGGGCAGGAAGCGGCGGGTGAGGAAGAAGACGCCCTTGACGTTGATGTTCCAGAGCTTGTCGAAGGCGTGCTCCGGATACTCCTCCAGCGGCGCGCCCCAGCTCGCCCCCGCGTTGTTGACGAGCACGTCGAGCCGGCTCTCCCGCTCCGACACCGCCTGCACCAGCGTCTCGACGCCGTCGGAGGTGGACAGGTCCGCCTGTACGGCGTGGCAGCCCAGCTCGGCGGCCGTGGCCTCCAGCTCGTCCTTCTTCCGTGAGGAGATGTAGACGGTGGCGCCCGCGTCGAGGAACCCCCGCGTGATCATCTTCCCGATGCCCCGGGACCCGCCCGTGACGACGACCGTCTTGCCTTCCACCGAGAACAGAGTCATGCGGGCAGCATACCGACCGGTCGGTTCCGCGTCAGGCCCGGAAACCGCCGTACGTTCCGCGGAAGAACACCAGCGGGCCGCCGTCGTCGTGCCGGTCGAGCCCGGTGACCCGGGCGACGACGATCACGTGGTCGCCGGCCGGGTGTTCCGCGTCCACCGCGCAGTCGATCCAGGCGAGCGCGCCGTCCAGCACGGGCGCGCCCGCGGGGGACAGTGCCCACGACAGGCCCGCGAACTTGTCCCCGCCGGGGACGGCGAGCCGGTCGCACACCTGCCGCTGGTGGTCGGCGAGCACGTTGACGCACAGGGCGGGCGCGGCCTTCAGGCGCGGCCAGCTCGTGCTGGCCCGCGAGACGCAGAACGACACCAGCGGCGGGTCGAGGCTCACGGACGTGAAAGAGTTGACGGCCAGGCCGCACGGCTCCCCGGTTTCCGGGTCGATCGCGGTGACGGCCACGACGCCGGCGGCGTACCTGCCGAGGACGTTCCTGAAATGCTGGGGATTGACGGCCGGAATTCTCCTGGCGCCGTCACGGCCGACCTTCCGGGCCACAGGGATGCTCATCGCGCACGTGCCTCCTCGGTCGCCTCCCCATGAAGTCAAGGAGGGCCGGAGTCGATGCATTCCCTGCGCGTGATCAGCGGTGGCCGATTGACGGTGGCTGCTCGGCGGTGGCTGCTCAGCGGGGCTTTCTAACGGTGGCGCGTCCTGGCGGGCGTGGGGGACCCGCCAGGACGCGCTCCGCCCCGGCGCGAGACCTCGACCCCGGCGAGGGTTGGGGTCGAGACCTCGTTCATTCGCGCGGAGTCTGTGGGGAGCGGCCGTTCTCGACCGGACGCTCCGGCGCGCTGTCGTACCGCATGTTCGGGCATGTCACGCCGTTCCCGCACAAGGCGGTCATGTCGGTGGATACCGACAGCTCTGACATGCCGCTCCCGTCGCTCTGGTAGGTCTGGGCTCTGCAGGCCCGGCCTCTGTGGGTCCGGGTTGGGGGCTCGCGCCAGGGCGAGTTCGGCGTTCTCGCACCGACCGCCCTCACGTGTCCCTCCATTGGATGGATTTGTACCAACGTTTGGATAATGCGCGGCTGGGTGGGCTCTGGTCAAGGGGTTGTTTCCCGGTAGACCGAGATCCTCTAGATTTGTTGGAACAAAAGGGTGGATTGAGGAAAGATGGCACGATCGTCGCTCTACCAGCAGGTGGCCGCCGAAGTACGCAGGGCCATCTATGCGGGCGAACTCGCGCCGGGCGACCAGATTCCGACCGAGGCCGACCTCATGGAGGCACACGGCGTCAGCCGCAACACCGTGCGGCTGGCCCTGGGCGAGCTGGAGAACGAGGGTCTCATCCTGCGGATGCGCCGGCGTGGAACGTTCGTACGCGAGCGCCGCCCGCTCCTCATGCGCCCCCAGGACGAGTTCCTCCCGTACGACCAGGAGGGGCGGCGCTTCGACACGTTCGTGCACGCGGTCCGCTCCGAAGGACGTACGGCGGACCAGCGGATCGAGGTCTCGATCGTCGAGCCGCCCGAGGACGTGGCCACCCGCCTCGCCCTCGCCGACGGCGCGCTGGCCGTCGTGCGCCGCCGGCTGCGCTTCGTCGACGGCCAGCCGTACAACACCTTGGACTCCTACTTCCCCCTGGAGATCGTGGGGGACTCCGAGATCGCCCGGCCCGGCGACATCACGCGCGGGGCCAACCGGGTGCTGGAGGAGTTGGGTCATCTCCAGGTACGTGTGATCGACGACCTCTCGGCCCGCATGCCGACATCCGACGAGTCGTCGCGGCTCCAGCTTGAGCCCGGCACTCCGGTCGTCGTCCACACCCGGGTCGGCTACGACGCCGACGACACGCCCGTCCGCGTCGCCGTGTCCGTGCTGCCCGCAGACAAGCATCTGATCCGATACGAGCTGGAACGTCATTGACGAGGCCCGGACGCCCTCTGGCCTGAGCGGGCGTCCCCGGCCGACGGGCCCTCCTCCGGAGGGCCGCTTCCGCGATTCCCGTCCTGACCCCGGCAGGGGACCGCGCAGAACCCGCGCGCCCTAGCGGGCCCGCCGTCTCCCGGACGGACGCTGTACGGCATCCAGCCGTCACTCTCAGTGATCAAATCGCCGCCGTCGGCACGAAAGGAATCAGGCATGCCCGCGAACACCCTGGATCTTGTTATGGAACTCACGCTGCGTCGCGCCACCCCGGCCGACCTTGAGGGGGTCCTCGCCCTGCTGACGCGCACCGCCGGATGGCTGAACGGCCTCGGCGTCCGGCAGTGGCCCGCCGGGGGCTTCCCCGCCGAGCGCATCGAGCCGCTCATCGGCGCGGGCGTCATGTATCTCCTGGACGACGGCTCCCCGGAGCCGGCCGCCACGATCGCCGTGGACGGCCACGCCGACCCCGAGTTCTGGACCCCCGCCGACCGCCCCGGCGACGCGCTCTACGTCCACAAACTCGCCGTGAGCAGGACATGCTCGGGCCAGGGACTGGGGGAGGTGCTGCTCGACTGGGCAGCCCTGCGGGCCGCCGCGCACGACCGGCCCTACCTGCGGCTCGACTGCGCCAAGGACAACGCCCGCCTGCAGGCGTACTACAAGAAGGCGGGCTTCCGGCACGTCCGCACCGTCGACCTGCCGCATCGCGCCTCCGGCGCGCTGTTCGAGCGGGACGCCGGCGCCGCGATCCCGGCCGCGCCGTCCCGTCGGCGCACGCCGATGGTGCCGGCCCAGCGCTCGGGACATGCGGTGCAAGCCTGGAGAGTTCTTGACATCACCGCTCACAACGAGTTGATCGAGTGCTGAACAGGGCGGATGCCGTGAGGCCCCGCAAAGGGACCGGATACTGTTCACTTCATGACGGGATCCCTCCTTGAAGTGATCGCGCTCGACGTGCGTGACGCCGTGGCCGCCGAGGAGGGCGGAGCGGACCGCCTGGAAATCGTGTCCGGCATGGACGTGGGCGGGCTCACCCCCTCGGCGGACCTCGTCGCGGCGATCGCACGCGAGTGTGGGCTGCCGCAGATGGTCATGCTCCGCTGCAACGCCGGGTTCACCGTGTCCCCGGAGGAGCTCGACCGGCTGCGCGGCCACGTCAAGGAACTCGCCGAGGCCGGCGCGGCGGGCTTCGTCTTCGGCTTCCTTTCCGAGGACGGGTCGGTCGACAGGGAGGCGACGGACGCGCTGATCCACGCGGTCTCGCCGCTGCCCTGGACCTTCCACCGCGCCGTGGACAACGCCGCCGACGTCCGGGCCGCCTGGCGTGCCGTACGGCTGCTGCCGAACCTGGCGACCGTCCTCACGTCGGGCCTGCCCGAGGGGGTCGGCAGCGGCCTCGGCGTGTTACGCGCGCGGGCCGAGGCGGGGGACGCCTCGCTGGTGCTCGCGGGCGGCGGCCTGCGCGAGGAGCACGTGCCGGTCCTGCTCGACTACGGCATCCGCGCTTTCCATGTTGGCACCGCCGTACGGGGCTCCTGGCAGGAGCCGGTCGACCCGGGCCTCGTCAGGCGCTGGCGCGGCATCGTGGACCGGCTCTGAGCGCCTGGCTCTGGCCACCCGGTTCTGGCCACCCTGGCCACCTGGCTCTGGCCACTCTGCCCTGACCGTCGGGCCCTGACCGTCCGGCCCTGACCGTCGGGCCCTGACCGTCCGGCCCTGACCGTCCGGCGCCGAGACTCAGGCGCGGCGTCGGGCGACCAGGACGGCGTCGCGGCTGGTGACCTCGTGGCCCTCCGGGTCGACCGCCGTGCGCGGCCGGGCCTCGGCCGCCGCGATCTCCCACTCGGCCGGATCGAGCGACGCCGCGACCTCCTCGGCGGTGAACATCATCTGCGGGAAGTGCATCTTCCGGACCCTGGTCACCAGATCGGACGGGTGGTGCCCGACGATCAGCAGGGTGCCGCCCGGAGCCACCGCGGCCGCCAGCCGGGCGAACAGCGTCCGCCTGGCCTCACCCGGCAGGTGCATGTACTGCGCGGACACCAGGTCGTACGCGCCCTCGGGGAAGACATGGTCGCGCAGGTCCGCGCGCACCCACTCGGTGCGGTCGGCGACGCCCGCGTCGACGGCGTGGGCGGCGGCCCGCTCCAGCGCCGTGGCGGAGATGTCGGCTCCCGTCACCCGCCAGCCCCTCGTGGCGAGCCAGACGGCGTCGGCGCCCTCACCGCTGCCGACGTCGAGGGCCCGGCCCGGAGGAAGCTGCGCGGCCTCGGCGACGAGCTGCGGGTTGGGGTCGCCGCTCCAGATCGCCGGCCGGGAGCGGTAGCGCTCCTCCCAGGCCGCCTCCTCGAACATCGTGCGCATGTCGTCGCGGTAGGCCGCGACGGCCTCACGGGTCTCCTCGGCGACGAGGTCCGCGTTGATCGCCGCCCCTGCGGCCAGGCCCGCGGCGGCGGACGCGATCACCACGGCGCGTACGTCCGTCACGTTCCCCGCCACGTAGACCCCCGGCACGGCGGTCGCGCCGGTCGGCTCAGCGGCAATCCGGGTGCCCGCCAGGTGGCCGCCGAGCTCCACCTCGACCGGCTTGAGCCCGAGTGACTCCAGCACCTGGGACCGGGTGGTGAGCGGTGCGCCGACGACCAGCGCGTCCAGCGCGACGACCTCGCCGGAGGCCAGCCGCACCCCGGTGAGCGCGTCACCGGTCACCTCGATCCCCGTGACGGGGCCTTCGGCGACCGGGATCCGCCGCGCGGCGAGCCGTTCGGCATCCTCCTCGGACGGCGCGGGGCAGTGGTGGGCCAGGAACACCACGTCGTCGCTCCACTGCCGCCACAAAAGGGCCTGCTCGACGGAGAGCGGCCCCATGGCCAGCACGCCGATGCGCCGGTCGCGCACCTCCCACCCGTGGCAGTAGGGGCAGTGGAGCACGTCGCGGCCCCACCGCCCGGCCAGGCCCGGCACGTCGGGCAGCTCGTCCACGGCCCCGGTCGCCACCAGCAGCCGGCGGGCCCGGACGGCGCGGCCGTCGTCCAGCGTCACGAGGAAGCCGTCGCCCTCCCGCGTGGCCGTCTCGGCCCGCCCGGTGACGACCTCACCGCCGTACCCGATCACCTCCTCGCGCCCGGCCGCCCGCAGCTCGGCGGGTGGCGTGCCGTCCAGGCCGAGGTAGTTGTGCATGTGCGCGGCCGGGGCGTTGCGCGGCTCTCCCGCGTCCACCACCAGCACCGACCGCCGGGCCCGCGCCAGCGCCAGGGCTCCGCTGAGCCCCGCCGGGCCGCCGCCCACCACGACCACGTCGTACTTCTTCTCGTCCACCTCTGCCTCCCGTGTCGGCGTCTGCTGTCGACGTCGGGCCCACAGTGCGGCACAGGTGGCGAAGGCGGCAAGGAACCTTGCCGATATGGCAAATCCCGTGCGTACTGTCCAGGGTGGGCGCGGCCGGCCGGGGGCAGCAGGGGGCCATGGCCGGCCGGTCTCGGCAGAGGCCGTGGTGGGCCCGGTGTCGGCAGAGGGACCGGTCTCAGCAGAGAGCGCGGTCGGCCCGGGCCAGGGCGGCGACCAGGGTCCTGATCGTCGCCGGCTCGTCCAGCACGCCCCCCGAGGCCGCGCGCCGTTCCTGCCACGCGCGCACCCGGTCGGCGTACTTCTCGTAGCAGGCCAGGTGGAAGGCGTAGACGGTCGCGAAGCGGCTGACCAGGTGCGAGGGGTGCATGTCCCAGCCCTGGTAGAAGCCGTGCGCCAGCGAGTGCGACACCAGCGCCGAGTGCCTGCGCAGGAGGGCGTGCACGTCGGCCGCCGCGTCCGAGGCCGGGGCCGCGGCCAGCGAGCCGTCCGACAGCTCCACGCCCGTCCCCGACAGCGCCGTCTGCATGACGTGCCGCGCGTGGTCGCAGGCCGGGTGGTCGAGCCGCTGCTCGTCCGGGGGCAGCCCGAGCGCGGCCGTGTAGTCGAACACGCCGAAGTGGGCGGCCGCCAGCCGGCCGCACAGCGAGGGCACCAGGTCGGCCGAGCGTTGGAGCATGAGCACGGTCTGCGGGGCCTCCACCTGCATCTCGAAGCGCAGGGTGCCCGGGGGCAGGCGCAACCCGTGCTCCAGCGCCTCCAGGCAGCGTGCGAACTGGTGCAGGTAGTCCTCCATGAGGACCTTGGGGAACGTGACCGTGAACCCGTCGGGGAGCCTGCCGGCCCGCCGTACGACCCCGGTCAGGAACCCGTCGAGCGTGCGCACCGAGCGCACGGGGTCGCCGTCGGCGAACGACTTCACCCGCAGCCCCCACCTGCGGGGCAGCGTGCCCGCCTCGTGCATCGCGGCCACCGCCGCCGCCGCCGACTCGGCGTGCCCGTCCTCCTCCTCGGGGGAGCGCGTGCCGTAGCCGTCCTCGAAGTCGATCCGCAGGTCCTCGATCGGCTCGGCGTGCAGCTTCCTGCGCACCCGGTCGTGCACGGGCTGGGCCAGCTCGAGGTCGAGATCGAACAGCTCGGCCAGCTCGGTTGGGGTGAACAGGAGCCGGTGGAGGAGATCGGTCGCGGCGTGCCGCCACTGCTGGACGATCTCCGCCGTCACCCGGTCCGCGGGCACATACACCGTGTGCACCGGCTGCCACGCGGGCTCCCTTACGGGGAAGCGGGCGAGCTGCTCGTCATGGGTCCCGGCGAAGCCGTCGAGCAGGCCGTCGAGCAGGCCGCCTGGGCCGGTCAGCGTCGTCTCCATAGGGACGATCCTCGCAGAAGCCCTCGCCACGAAGACCTCATCACACAACGTCGCTGCGCGACCACGTTCGGTTGGCTATTCTTTTCCTCGAACGGCCGATCGAACAGGTGATCGAATCGGTGGGGGAAAAAGAAACGGCCCCCTGCCGGGGGCCGTAGAGCCCGGGGACGTAACCCCGGGCGCGGTGACTCCATGTTAGGAGATGATGGCGTTGCGCGACAACCCCGTTCCCCAGGTCCTGCGTGTCGGGGTCTACGTGGACGGGTTCAACCTCTACTACGGACTGCGCTCCCTGCGGGGACGCCGCTATCTCTGGCTCGATCTCCATGCGTTGGCGGGCCGGCTGCTGAGGTCCGGGCAGACGCTTGCGACCGTCCGCTACTTCAGCGCCCACGTGCGCGGCGAGCCGGCCGCGCTGCTGCGGCAGAAGACCTACCTCGCGGTCCTGGAGAGCCTGGGGGTCGAGGTGGTGCTGGGGCGGTTCCAGGAGCAGCGGGCCTCCTGCCGGGCCTGCGGCGTCTCCCGGCGGACCTACGAGGAGAAGCAGTCCGACGTCGCGCTGGCCGCCGCGATGGTCGGCGACGTCGCCCTCGACCGGGTCGACATGGTGCTGCTGCTTTCGGCCGACTCCGACCTGTGCGCGGCCATCGAGGCGGTGCGTCAGGTGGACGCCCGGCGCGGCGGCAAGACCCGGGTCGTCACCGTCTTCCCGCCCGGCAGACGTTCGGACGGCCTTCGCCTCGCGAGCGACGCCTGGTTTCCTCTCGGCGAGGCGCTCGTCAGGCAGTCGCAACTGCCCGATCTCGTGCCCGGCCGCGACGGAGGGCGCTACCACCGGCCGGCCCACTGGTCCTGACCACGCCACCCCGTCAGGACGAGACGCCCCGTCAGGACGAGACGCCCGTTCAGGACGTGACCCCAACGAGCCGTGTCAGGAGGCGCCCGTGAGCGCTCGGCCCCGCCAGAAACGCGGCACTCGTCAGGGCGCGCCCCCGTCAGCACCCGGCACCCGCGAGAAATCGACACCCGCCAGAGCCTGGCACCCGCCAGAAACGCGGCACTCGTCAGGGCGCGCCCTCATCAGGACCCGGCACCCGCCAGGACGCGGCCTTGTCAGGCCCCGGTCCTTGTCAGGACGCGCCGCCTGGGCGGGAGAGCCGGCCGCACGCGTTCAGCATCGCGTCCCTGCCCACCAGCTTCACCCGTTCGCCCCTCCCGAGGCTGCCGGCCAGCGCCGCCTCCGCGGCCTCGATCGCCAGCCAGTCCTCGTACGTCACCGGGCTCAGCCCGCGCGCGGCGAGCAGGTCGTCCAGCCGGGCGGTCGCCGTTCCCGGCACCACCTCGGCGAGCAGCGTGCGCACGGTCTCGGCGGCATCGGACTTGTTGGTCCCGATCACGCCCGTCGGCCCGCGCTTGAGCCAGCCCGCGACGTACTGCCGGTCGGTCACCTTGCCGGCGACGTTCGGCACCGTCATCGTCGCCGGGTCGAACGGCACCCCGGGCAGCGCCACGCTCTGGTAGCCCACCGAGCGCATCACCATGTCCGCCGGGATCGTCTCGAAGTCGCCGGTCCCGACGACCCGCCCGTTCTCCAGCCGGGTCCGCTCCAGCCGTACGCCCTCGACCCGGGACACGCCGAGGATCTCCACCGGGCGCAGCCAGAAACGCACCTCCAGGCGGCGGGGCCGGTCGGAAGGCTTGCGCTCCGACCACGACCGCAGCACGTCCACGTTGCCCCTGACCTGGCGCGACAGCGTGGTCAGGTCCGCGACCGCGACCTCGTCGGGATAGGTGAGGACGTCGGCGTTCAGCAGCTCGCCGAGCTCCCGCAGCTCCTTCAGGGTGAACTTCGCGTGCTCGGGCCCGCGCCGGCCGACCATGTGGATCCGCTTCACCTTGGAGGCGGCCAGCCGGTCGAGCACCTCTTCGGGCACGTCCGTGCCGCGCAGCTCGTCGGCCGTCTTCGCCATGATCCGCACCACGTCCACGGCGACGTTGCCGACGCCGATGACGACGACCTCCTCCGCGTCGAGGGAGAACGTGTCCGGCGGGACGTCGGGGTGGCCGCAGTACCAGTTGACGAAGTCGGTCGCCGCGACGCTGCCCGGCAGGTCCTCGCCCGGGACTCCGAGGTGCCTGTCGACCATCGCGCCCGTGCAGTAGACGACGGCGTCGTAGCAGGACAGCAGGTCGTCCGCCGACAGGTCGGCGCCCAGTTCGACGCCGCCCAGGAAGCGCACCCCCGGGGTCTCCAGAACCCTGCGCAGGTAGCCGGCGATCGACTTGATCGACGTGTGGTCGGGCGCCACGCCATAGCGGACCAGCCCATACGGTGTCGGCAGGCGTTCGAGAACGTCCACCTCGACGGGGTCCTGCGACTGTTTGACCAGCGCCTCGGCCGTGTAGATGCCGGCCGGGCCCGACCCGACGATCGCGACGCGCAGTGTCACCATGGCCTCCAGCATCTGCGGATGCTCCCTGTCTGTGATTCTTTATCACCGCCGGTTGCACTGCCAGTGGAACGCCGTGCCGCGCACACCGGATTGTCATCCGTGTTGTGATGGTTCGCGGGGTTGCGGCGACCATGCGGCCACGATCAAAGTGATGCCCGTGGGCAGTGGGGCTAAAAGACGGGGAAACCCGCGGACGAGAAGGCCGGGCGGTGGCACCCTCCCTGACATGAGGGGACTCCGCGGGGGGCGGGACGAGCCCGGGGCCTCACCGGCCACGGTGCCCGGCCCGCAGAACGGTCAAGAGGACGGCGACGCGCCGCCGTCCGGCTCCGTGCCGGACGGGCTGAGGTATGAGGCACTGGGGCGGGTCATGGCCGCCTTATCCGGTGAGGCGGAGACGCTGGAGGCGTGCCGCGACCTGACATGGTGGCGGGGCACCGACCGCTCCTGGCACATCGAGTGGCGCGACGGCCCGTACGCCGCCGAGGTGGCGGCGCAGCTCCTTGACCGGATCGGCGAGCCCGGCCAGGACGCCGTACGGGCGGCCCCCGCGGGCCCGGCGACCACGTCCACGGCGATGCTGAACGTGATGGGCGTGACCTTCGTGCTGCGCGCCATCGACCCGTTCGGCATGGAGCGGTTGCGGACCAGGCCCGGCCTGTGGCGGCTGTCGGCGGCGCTGGACGGCCCGGCAGGCTCGGTCGGCACGGGTGGACGGGGCCGTCAGCACTGGGAGGAACTGCTCGGCGGCTGACGCCGGCGGCCCTGTATCGGCTCGCCGTTCGTTTTACGTGAGGCGGTGTGGCCCCCGGAGTCGATAGCCTTGGGGGCACATCGTCTTCGTCTCGTCCCTCCGGTCGTCTCCGAGGGTCCGTGAGGAGATCCGATCGCACCCCGAGGGGGCGCCGCGGACGAGACCTCTTACGAGCAAGGAGTAGCCGTGCTGCTGCGTATGTCGACCCTGTTCCTGCGCACCCTGCGTGAGGATCCGGCGGACGCGGAAGTGCCGAGCCACAAGCTGCTCGTCCGCGCCGGCTACATCCGCCGCGTCGCGCCCGGCATCTACTCCTGGCTGCCGCTCGGCAAGATCGTGCTGGAGAACGTCGCGCGGGTCGTGCGTGAGGAGATGGACCGGATGGGCGCGCAGGAGGTGCTGTTCCCCGCGCTGCTGCCCCGGGACTTCTACGAGCCCACGGGCCGCTGGACCGAGTACGGCGACACGCTGTTCCGGTTGAAGGACCGCAAGGGCGCCGACTACCTCCTCGGGCCCACCCACGAGGAGATGTTCACCGACATGGTGAAGGGGGAGTACTCCTCCTACAAGGACTACCCCGTCACCCTCTACCAGATCCAGACGAAGTACCGCGACGAGGCCCGGCCCCGGGCGGGCATCCTGCGTGGCCGCGAGTTCGTCATGAAGGACTCCTACTCCTTCGACCTCGACGACGACGGCCTCAAGCGGTCCTACGAGATGCACCGCGAGGCGTACATCCGCATCTTCGATCGCCTCGGCATCGACTACAAGATCTGCTTCGCGATGTCGGGCGCGATGGGCGGGTCGGCCTCCGAGGAGTTCCTCGCCCCCTGCCCGACCGGTGAGGACACCTTCGTGGCCTGCCACAACTGCGGATACGCGGCCAACGCCGAGGCGGTCGTCACGCCCGCGCCGCCCGCCGTCACCGCCGAGCAGCCCCCCATGAAGGTGCTCGACACGCCCGACACCCCGACGATCGAGTCGCTCGTCTCGTACGTCAACGAGACGTACGGCCTGGACATCACCGCAGCCGACACGCTGAAGAACCTCGTCGTCAAGGTCCGTACGCCGGGCTCCGACGAGGTCAAGACGGTGATCGTCGGCGTGCCCGGCGACCGCGAGGTCGACTTCAAGCGCCTTGAGGCGGCGCTCGCGCCCGGCGTGCCGGAGATCTTCGAGGCCGAGGACTTCGCCCGCCACCCCGGCCTGGTGCGCGGCTACATCGGCCCCCAGGTGCTCAAGGAGCTGGGGATCACCTACCTGGTCGACCCCCGCGTGGTCGAGGGCTCGGCCTGGGTGACGGGCGCCAACGAGCCGGGCAAGCACGCCGCGCACGTGGTCGTGGGCCGCGACTTCCAGCCCGACGGCACCATCGAGGCCGCCGAGGTGCGGGCGGGCGACGCCTGCCCCCGCTGCGCGCACCCGCTGTCGATCGACCGGGGCATCGAGATCGGCCACATCTTCCAGCTCGGCCGCAAGTACGCCGACGCCGCCCAGCTCGACGCGCTCGGGCCCGACGGCAAGCCCATCCGCATCACCATGGGCTCGTACGGCGTCGGCGTGTCCCGGGCGGTGGCCGTGCTCGCCGAGCAGCGCCACGACGAGCTGGGCCTGGTGTGGCCCAGGGAGGTGGCGCCCGCCGACGTGCACATCGTGGGCACCGGCAAGGAGAACCAGATCGAGGTCGCGAGCAACCTCGCCGAGACCCTTGAGGCGCGGGGGCTGCGCGTGCTCGTGGACGACCGCCCCGGCGTGTCGCCCGGCGTCAAGTTCAAGGACTCCGAGCTGCTCGGCCTGCCCACCGTGCTGATCGTCGGCCGGGGCCTGGCCAACGGCGTGGTCGAGCTGCGCGACCGGGCCACCGGGACCAAGGAGGAGATCCCGCTGGACGAGGCCGTCGAGCGGGTGCTGGCCGCCTGCCGGGCCTGATCGCCGGGCACATCTGATCACCACACGGCGCCGCCGTCCCCGTACGAAGGGGGCGGCGGCGCCGCGTTGCTGTGCCTGTGGGGCGCTGCTCCGTGGGCCGCGCGACCTTGCCGGCTCGCTGGGCCGGACTGTTCCGGCAGGGCTTCCCGGTGCCGGGGCGGCGGGACCGTGTCGTTGTGCGCCGTCCGTGGGTTGCGCTGCTTACTCGCCGGGGCGGATCCTGCTGAACTCCAGGGCGAGGGCCCTATTGGCCGCCTTGGGCGGACTGCTCCGGCCGGGCCTCCTGGCCGGGGGCGGCGTCCGCCCCGGCCGATTCGGAGGAAGCGGCATCCGACCCTGCCCCCTCTGACCCTGCCCCCTCTGACCCTGCCTCCTCTGACCCGGCTTCCTCCGCAGGGGCGGCGTCGACGTCGGCGCCGCCGCGGCCCATGCCCGGGAACGGGTCGCCGATCTTCGGCTGCCAGCCGTACGCGCGGGTCGCGCACTCCTGCGCGGCCAGAGCGGCGAGCCGCCGCAGCGCCGGGTCGCGGTCGGCGGCGAGCTCCAGGTAGGCGGTGGTCACCCGCTGCTCCACCAGCACGGCCAGACGCACCGCGTCGGCCGGTTTGCGCACCTCGAAAGGCAGGAGGTAGGTGGGGCCGGGCTCGGCGGGCGTGCCGCCTCGCCGGGTGATGAGCGTTCGCAGCTGGTCGCGCCGTGCCCGGTGGGCGTCGAACCCTGCGGTGGCGCGTTTGAGCAGCGCGCCGCTGGTCTTCCCGCCGATCACTCCGTAGGCGTACACGGCGGCGTGCTCGGCGGACAGGGCCCGGTCGAGCGCGTCGCCGGTGGGCGCCTTGGAGGGCTCGGCCGCGCTCTCAGTCACGCACCCTCCCCAGGGCGACGACGTGGACGGCCTCGCACGCGCCGATGCTCGCCAGGAGCTGGGAGAGCGCGGGGGAGGCCGTGGCCATCTGCGCGGGTCGCGCCGACGCCGCGCGCCGTTCGGCGTCCCTGAGCGTCTCGACGGACACGGCGGACACGGCGGACACGGCGGACGGCGACGGGGCCGCGGAGGACGAGGCCGGCGGCGCGGGGCTCGCGGGGAACGTTCCGCCCCCGGCGGGCAGGAGCGCGCGCAGCGCCTGGAGATGCGCCGCGTGACGCTGACGGAACGGCTCCAGCGCGGCGGCCTGGGCGGGCCGGGCGGCGACCGCCTGCCCGTAGAGCGAGACCAGGTGTTCCTTGCCCGTGATCAGCGAGGTGAGCAGCACGGTCTGCGGATCCGGAGCGGCCGGAGCGGCAGGCTTCCGCGGGGCCGGGGAACAACCCGCCGCGGCCAGACCGGCAGCGGCGGCGGAGCCCAGCAACACGCGTCTCGTCACCCGTGGCCCGCCGCTGTGTCTCACGACACAGCATCGTACGGCGCGGCGCGCACTGGTCATCGCCCGTGACCGTGTCGATCGTGCCCGTGTCGGATCGCCGCCCGGGTGTGGCGCTGTTTCCACCTCCCGGTGTCGATAGGCTGTTGGCACATCGGGCTTGGGCACCAGGGGCTTGGGCACTACGGTCACAGGCAACGATCACAGCCACACGGTCATTTGGGAGGTCGGCATGGGCAGCGACGCTCGACGCGGCCGCCTGGTTGAGCTGCTCGGCCCGGTCGTCGCCGCCGAGGGGTTCGACCTGGAGGACGTCACGGTCACACCGGCGGGCCGCCGGCGGCTGGTGCGCGTCGTGGTGGACCGGGACGGCGGTGTGAGCCTCGACGACGTGGCCGACGTGAGCCAGTCCGTTTCCAAGCGGCTCGACGAGGTGGACGTCCTCGGCGGCAGCCCGTACGTCCTCGAGGTCACCTCTCCCGGAGTCGACAGGCCGCTCACCGAGCCGCGCCACTGGCGACGGGCGCGCGGGCGGCTGGTGAAGGCCGAGCTGCGTGACGGCACCTCCGTGGAGGGCCGGGTGACCGAGGCCGGCGAGACCGATGTGGAGCTGGACGGCGCGCGCCGCATCGCGTACGGCGAGCTGGTGCGCGGCCGCGTGCAGGTCGAGTTCAACCGGCGCGACGCCGGGCTCGACGACGAACTTGACGAAGACCTCGATGTCGACGAAGACATCGACGACGCCGACGACGAGGGCTAGGGGGAGCCTTGTGGACATTGACATGAGCGTCCTGCGCAGCCTGGAGCGGGAGAAGGACATTTCCTTCGACCTGGTCGTCAAGGCGATCGAGGACGCGTTGCTGATCGCGTACTTCCGCACGGAGGGCGCGGCGCAGAAGGCGCGGGCCGAGCTGGACCGCGACACGGGCCATGTGATCATCTGGGCCGCCGAGATGGACGAGAACGGCGAGGTCGTGCGGGAGTACGACGACACCCCGTCCAACTTCAGCAGGATCGCGGCCACCACGGCCAAGCAGGTGATCCTCCAGCAGCTGCGCGACGCCGAGGACGAGGTGAACTTCGGCGAGTTCGCCAGCCGCGAGGGCGAGCTGGTCGCGGGCGTCATCCAGCAGGGCAAGGACCCGCGGGTGGTGCTGGTCGACCTCGGCAAGATCGAGGCGATCCTGCCGCACAACGAGCAGGTGCCGGGCGAGGAGTACGCGCACGGCGAGCGCATCCGCTGCTACGTGGTGCAGGTGAAGAAGGGGCCCAAGGGGCCGTCGGTCACCCTGTCGCGCACGCACCCCAACCTCGTGAAGAAGCTCTTCGCGCTGGAGGTGCCGGAGATCGCCGACGGGACCGTGGAGATCGCGGCCATCGCCCGCGAGGCCGGCCACCGCACGAAGATCGCGGTGCGGTCGCGCAAGCCCGGCGTCAACGCCAAGGGCGCCTGCATCGGCCCGATGGGCTCGCGCGTGCGCAACGTCATGACGGAGCTGCACGGCGAGAAGATCGACATCATCGACTGGTCGGAGGACCCGGCCGAGTTCGTCGGGAATGCCCTGTCGCCCGCGCGTGTTTCCCGTGTCGAGGTGGTCGACGCCGAGAGCCGCACCGCGCGTGTGATCGTGCCCGACTACCAGTTGTCCCTGGCGATCGGCAAGGAGGGCCAGAACGCCCGCCTCGCCAACCGTCTTACGGGCTGGCGGATCGACATCCGTCCGGACACCGAGCAGGCACCTGCTGATCCCGCTGATGCGTCGGCAAGGTAAGCTGGAATATGGTTACCAGGCAGCCCCGCTGAGAACGTGTGTGGGCTGCCGGGTTCGCACGGTAAAGTCCGAGTTGCTCCGCCTGGTCGTGGTCGAGGGCGTGATCGTCCCCGACACGCGAGGACGGCTCCCGGGACGTGGTGCCTCGTTGCATCCGTCCCCGCGCTGTCTGGAGTTCGCCGAGCGTCGCCGGGCGTTCCCACGCGCGTTTCGCGTGGAGGGACCGCTCGATACGTCGCTGCTGCGGGCTCATTTGGAGGGGTTGACGCCGGGACGGTCCGGGTGAATGGTTACCGCTGGCCCTCGGTATCGGCTCCGGGAGCCAGGGCACGACGAAATTGTCATGTAGGACGCCGAGTTGATGGGCGGAGTCAGATTGCTATGAGCGCCTGATGAGCACGCGGCGATGAGTACGTTCAGGTAGCGACGGTCCGGCGGCACTGCGAGCCTCCCGGGCCGAGTTAGGGAGTGCAGTGGCGAAGGTCCGGGTATACGAGCTCGCCAAGGAGTTCGGGGTCGAGAGCAAGGTCGTGATGGCCAAGCTCACCGAAATGGGCGAGTTCGTGAGGTCGGCGTCCTCGACGATAGAGGCGCCGGTCGTCCGCAAACTGACCGAGGCGTTCAAGGGTGACGCCTCCAAGGGCGGGGGGAAGCCCGCCCGTCCGGCGCAGCCGAAGCCTGCGCCGAGGCCGGCAGAGAGCCAGGCCAACGGGGGCGCCGCGCAGGCGCCCGTTTCACAGTCCACCGGCGCGGTGGCCAAGCCGGGTCCGAAGCCCGGCCCGCGGCCCGCTCCGCGTCCGGTTCCGATGCCTCACCCGCCGGTGTCCCAGCCGGGCGCACCCGGCCCCGAGGCCGCCCGCCCGCAGGCGCCCCGTCCCGAGGGGCCGCGTCCGGCGGCCGCAGGCCCGAGGCCGGGCGCCCCAGGCGCCGGCGCGCCAAAGCCGGGTCCCCGGCCGGCGCCGGCTCCGCGTCCGGGCGGCGCACCCGCCGGTCCCGGCGCGCCCACCGGTGGCGCTCCGCGTCCCGGTGCGCCCAAGCCGGGCCCGCGTGGCCCGCGTCCGGGCAACAACCCGTTCTCCTCGACCGCCAGCGGCATGGGCCAGCGCCCCGCGCGGCCCGGCGGCCGTGACGGCGGTCGTCCCGACCGTGGGGACCGTCCCGACCGTGGTGACGGAGCCCCTCGCGAGCCGCGTCGTGACGGCGCGCGCGACGGAGCCATGCCGCGTCCGCCGGGCGCGCGTTCCGGCGCTCCGGGCGCCGGTGGTCCGCGTCCCGGGCCTGCGGGTCCGCGTCCGGGACCGGGCATGGGCGGTCCGCGCCCCGGCCCCGGAGCCGGTGGCCCGCGTCCCGGTGGTCCGCGTCCGAACCCGATGATGATGCCGCAGGGCCGTCCGGCCGCGCCGGGCGGTCGTCCCGGTGGTCCCGGTGGCGGCGGTCGTCCCGGTGGTCCGGGCGGCGGTGGCCGTCCGGGTGGCGGCGGTGGTCGTCCCGGTGGCGGCTTCGGCGGTCCGCGTCCCGGCGCCGCGGGTGCCGGTCGTCCCGGTGGTCCGGGCGGCGGTCCCGGTGGTGGCGGCGGCGGTTTCGCCGGCCGTCCCGGCGGTGGCGGCGGCCGTGGTCGCGGTGGCGGCACGGCGGGCGCGTTCGGGCGTCCGGGTGGCCGTCCGACCCGTGGCCGCAAGTCCAAGCGCCAGAGGCGCCAGGAGTTCGACAACATGCAGGCCCCGGCGATCGGCGGCGTGCAGGTTCCGCGTGGCGGCGGCCAGACGATCCGCCTCCCACGCGGCGCGTCCCTGTCGGACTTCGCCGATCGCATCGGCGCCAACCCCGCCTCGCTCGTGCAGATCATGCTGCACCTCGGCGAGATGGTGACGGCGACCCAGTCGGTCAACGAGGAGACGCTTCAGCTTCTCGGCGCCGAGCTGGACTACGACGTCCAGGTCGTCAGCCCGGAGGAGGAGGACCGCGAGCTCCTCGAGTCCTTCAAGATCGAGTTCGGTGAGGACGAGGGCGACGAGGCCGACCTCGCGCCGCGCCCGCCGGTCGTGACCGTCATGGGTCACGTCGACCACGGTAAGACGAAGCTGCTCGACGCGATCCGCCACACCAACGTGGTGGCCCGCGAGGCCGGCGGCATCACCCAGCACATCGGCGCCTACCAGGTGGCGACGACGCACGAGGGCGAGCCGCGGAAGATCACCTTCATCGACACCCCGGGTCACGAGGCGTTCACCGCCATGCGTGCCCGTGGTGCGCAGGCCACCGACATCGCGGTGCTGGTGGTCGCGGCCGACGACGGTGTGAAGCCGCAGACCATCGAGGCGCTGAACCACGCCCAGGCGGCGAACGTCCCGGTCGTGGTGGCGGTCAACAAGATCGACAAGGAGGGCGCGGACCCGACCAAGGTGCGGGCCCAGCTCACCGAGTACGGCCTGGTGGCCGAGGAGTTCGGTGGCTCCACCCTCTTCGTCGACATCTCGGCCAAGCAGGGCATCGGCATCGAGAACCTGCTCGAGGCCATCCTGCTGACCGCGGACGCCGAGCTCGACCTGCGGGCCAACCCGGAGATGGACGCTCAGGGACTCGCGATCGAGGCGCACCTCGACAAGGGCCGCGGCCCGGTGGCGACCGTGCTCGTGCAGCGCGGCACGCTGCGGGTGGGCGACTCGATCGTCTGTGGCGAGGCCTTCGGCCGCGTCCGCGCGATGCTGGACGACAACGGCGAGACGGTCGAAGAGGCCGACCCGTCGCGTCCGGTCCTGGTCCTCGGTCTGACGGCCGTCCCGCGCGCCGGTGACAACTTCATCGTCGTCACCGACGACCGCATGGCCCGCCAGATCGCCCAGCAGCGGGCGGCCAGGCAGCGCATCGCCGACATGGCCAGGTCCGGCCGTCGCCGCACCCTCGAGGAGCTGTTCAAGGACCTCGAGAAGGGCCAGGTCGACGAGCTCAAGCTCATCATCAAGGGTGACGTCTCCGGTTCCGTCGAGGCACTGGAAGACGCGCTGCTCAAGATCGACGTCGGCGACGAGGTGCGCCTGCGGGTGCTCCACCGCGCGGTCGGCGCCATCACCGAGCACGACGTCAACCTGGCGATGGGCGACGACAACGCCGTCATCATCGGCTTCAACGTGCGTCCCGAGGTGCGGGCGCGCGACCTGGCCGAGCGCGAGGGCGTGGACATCCGCTACTACTCGGTCATCTACCAGGCGATCGAGGAGATCGAGGCGGCCCTCAAGGGCATGCTGAAGCCGGAGTTCGAGGAGGTCAGGACCGGCACCGCCGAGATCCGCGAGGTCTTCAAGGTCCCGCGGATCGGCAACGTCGCCGGTTCGATCGTCCGCTCGGGCGTCATCACCCGCAACAGCAAGGCCCGGCTCATCCGCGACGGCGTCGTGGTGGCCGACAACCTCACCGTCTCGTCGCTGCGTCGCTTCAAGGACGACGCGACCGAGGTCCGCGAGGGCTTCGAGTGCGGTATCGGTATCGGCTACAGCGACATCCGGGTCGAGGACGTCATCGAGACGTTCGAGATGCAGGAGAAGCCGCGCGTCTGACGCGCCGTTCCGCCGCCCCCGCCACGCGCGGGGGCGGCGGCCGGACGTTCGCCGACGTGGTGACGACCCATGTTCATCGGTGCTCTTACTCTTGACATCCTGCTCGGCGACGTCCGTTCGCTGAAGCAGAAGCGCTCGGTGGTCCGGCCGCTCATCGCCGAGATCCAGCGCAAGTATCCCGCCGCCGCCGTCGCCGAGGCGGGCCACCTCGACCTGCACCGGCGCGCCGAGATCGGCGTCGCCGTGGTGTCGGCGTCCGCGGCCAACTGCGACGAGGTGCTCGACGCCTGCGAACGCCTGGTCGCCTACCACCCCGAGATCGAGTTGCTGTCCGCGCGGCGGCGGCTCTTCAACGACCACGAGGAATAGACGGCCGGGGCCCGCGCGTCAGCCGTACAGATACGAGGGAGCGTGAGCATGGACGCAGCGCGTGCCAGGAAGCTGGCCGATCGCATCCAGCAGGTGGTCGCGGAGATGCTGGAGCGGCGGATCAAGGATCCGCGGCTGGGGTTCGTGACGGTGACCGACGCCAGGGTCACCGCGGATCTGAGCGACGCGACCGTCTACTACACGGTTTTCGGCTCCGAGGCGGAGCGTGCCGACACGGCCGCCGCCCTGGAGAGCGCGAAGGGCATCATCCGCTCCGAGGTCGGCCGGCAGACCGGCCTGCGGCACACCCCCGGCCTGACGTTCGTGCACGACCCGCTTCCGGACAGCGCCCGCCACATGAACGACCTGTTCGAGCTGGCCAAGAAGAAGGACGCGGAGATCGCACGCCAGGCGGAGGGCGCGAAGTTCGCCGGGGACGCCGAGCCCTACCGCTTCGAGGACGACCTCGACACCGAGGCGGCCGAGGAGGAGGGCGAGGACGAGCCCACCGGCCGCGCGGGGCACCCCGCCCGGTGACCACGAACGAAAGCGCCGCCGGCGAGGCGGACTGGCGGCGTGCGACCGAACTGATCAGCGCCGCCGGCACGGTGGCGCTCGCCTGTCACGTGTCCCCGGACGGGGACGCCCTCGGCTCGATGCTGGGCCTCGGGCTGGCGCTCGCGGCCACCGGCAGGAAGGTCGTCGCGTCCTTCGGCGACCGGGTGTTCGCCGTGCCCCGGCTGCTGCGGTTCCTGCCCGGCCAGCACCTGCTGGTCGAGCCCTCGGCCTACCCCGCCGAGCCCGACCTGATGATCACCTTCGACGCCTCCACGATGGAGCGGCTGGGCCTGCTCGCGCCCCATGCGGGCAAGGCCCGCGAACTCCTCGTGATCGACCACCACGTGTCGAACACCCGCTTCGGGACGGTCCACCTCGTGGACCCCGGGGCGGCCTCGACCACGATGGTCGTCGAGGAGCTCCTCAACCGGCTCGGTCTCCCGGTCGACCGTGAGGTCGCCACCTGCCTGTACGCGGGGCTGGTGACCGACACCGGCTCCTTCCGGCACTCCATCACCACCCCGGCCGCGCACGCCATGGCCGGCCGGCTGCTGGCCACGGGGCTGCGCCCGGAGGAGATCGCCAGGGAACTGTGGGACCGCTCGCCCTTCGCGTACCTGCGGGTGCTCGGCACGGCGCTCGGGCGGGCCGCCCTGGAGCCGGACGCCGCGGGCGGCCTGGGCCTGGTGTGGACCTACGTGAGCCGTGCCGACCGCGCCGCCGAGGGCTTGCCGTACGACGAGGTGGAAGGCGTGATCGACGTCGTGCGCCGGGTCGACGAGGCGGAGGTCGCGGTCGTGCTCAAGGAGGACGACGAGGGCGGCTGGAACGTCTCGACCCGGTCGAAGGGCGCGGTGGACGTGGCCCGGGCCTGCGCCGCGCTCGGTGGCGGCGGCCACGCGCGTGCCGCAGGGTTCTCCTCGGCGCTGTCCGTGGCGGACACGATGGCCGCACTGCGTCCCCTCCTCGCTCCGGAAGGGAGCCGGTCATGAGCACGCCCAAGGCGAGAAGGACGCCGCCGCCGAGCGGCCTGATCATCGTGGACAAGCCGGCCGACTGGACGTCGCACGACGTGGTCGGCAAGATGCGCGGCATCGCGGGCACCCGCAAGGTCGGTCACGCGGGCACGCTCGACCCGATGGCCACCGGCGTGCTGGTGATCGGGGTGGAGAAGGCGACCCGCCTGCTCGGGCACCTCGCGCTGACCGAGAAGGTCTACGAGGCCACGATCCGCCTCGGCGTGACGACGAACACCGACGACGCCGAGGGCGAGGTGGTCGCCACCACCGCCGCCGGGCACGTGACCGACGACCAGGTGCACAAGGGCGTCGCCGCGCTCACCGGCGAGATCATGCAGGTGCCGCCGCAGGTCAGCGCCATCAAGGTCGACGGGCAGCGGGCCTACAAGCGGGCCCGCGCCGGCGAGGAGGTGGAGCTGGCCGCCCGGCCGGTCACGATCCACGCGTTCGAGGTGGGGGAGATCCGGCGGACCCCGCAGACGGTGGACCTGGACGCCGTGATCACCTGCTCCAGCGGCACCTACATCCGGGCGCTGGCCCGCGACCTCGGCGCGTCGCTCGGCGTCGGCGGCCATCTCACCCGGCTGCGCCGCACCCGGGTCGGGCCGTACGGAATCGAGGCGGCGCGCACGATCGAGGATCTCTCCCGGGAGTGCGTGATCATGCCCATGGCCGACGCGGTGGCGGCGGCCTTCCCCCGCAGGGACGTGGGCGAGGACGAGGCGCGGCTGGTCGCCCACGGCGGGCGGCTGCGCGCGGCGGGCCTGGGGCCTGGCCCGATCGGCGTCTTCGGGCCGGACGGCACGCTGCTCGCGCTCGCCGAGGAGCGGGGCGGGACGGCCCGGCCTCTGGTGGTCTTCGTCTCCTGAGGCCGGGGGCTGGTGCCTCGGCACCCCCCGGGGCATGGCAGTCTTGTCTACTGCGCGGTTCCCAGACGAGGCGATACGGCCGCCTCGCCGACGGCACGGCAATCGGACACAGAAGCGAGGTCGAGGTGCAGAGCTGGCACGGGCTGGACGAGGTCCCGCAGGACTGGGGCAGGTCCGTCGTCACGATCGGCGTGTTCGACGGCGTGCATCTCGGTCACCAGCGGATGGTGGCCCGAGCGGTCGAGATGGCCCGCGAGCTGGGGCTGCCCGCCGTGGCGATCACCTTCGACCCGCACCCCGACGAGGTGGTGCGTCCCGGCAGCCACCCGCCGCGGCTCACCACCACCGAGCGCAGGGTCGAGCTGCTCCACGCGCTGGGCGTCGACGCCGTGTGCGTGCTGCCGTTCACGCTGGAGTTCTCCCGGATGTCGCCGGACGAGTTCGTCCAGACGGCCCTGGTCGACCGGCTGCACGCCGCCGGGGTCGTGGTGGGGGAGAACTTCCGCTTCGGCCACAAGGCGTCGGGCGACCTGGAGACCCTGCGGACGCTGGGCGAGAAGTACGACTTCACGGCCGAGGGCGTGCCCCTGGTCAGCGACGGCGACGCCATCTCCTCCACGGTGATCCGGGAGCGGCTGGCCGAGGGTGACGTCGAGGGCGCGGCCGCCCTGCTGGGCCGTCCCCACCGGGTGGAGGGCGTGGTGGTCCGCGGCCACCAGCGGGGCCGGGCGCTCGGCTTCCCCACCGCGAACGTCGAGTCGCCGCCCAACACGGCCATCCCCGCCGAGGGCGTCTACGCGGGGTGGCTGCAGTGCACCCAGAGCCCCTCGCCGTACGAGGGGGAGCGCTGGCCTGCCGCGATCTCGATCGGGACCAACCCCACGTTCGACGGGGTGGAGCGCACGGTCGAGGCGTACGCGCTGGACCGCGACGACCTGGACCTGTACGGCGCGCACGTGGCCGTGGACTTCGGCGCCCGGCTGCGCGACACGCTCCGCTTCGACTCGATCGAGGCGCTGATCGAGCAGATGCACGACGACGTGGCCAGGGCGCGGGCGTTCACGTCCTGAAGGGCAGGCGTGACGCGGCGTGTCCTACGGGCTGGTAAGGTTGTATGTCAGCCATGCTCAGGTGGTGTAAGCCACCCGGCTGTCCTGTCACGGCGACTGTAGGCACGCACGGTCGTTCGCGGGATGGGAACCGTTGCGCGTGCCATTTCACCAGAATGGAGAAGCAGTGTCGCTTGACGCCGCTACCACCAAGTCCATCATCAGCGAGTACGGCACCAGCGAGGGTGACACCGGGTCGCCGGAGGTCCAGATCGCGCTTCTGAGCAAGCGGATCAGCGACCTCACGGAGCACCTCAAGACCCACAAGCACGACCACCACAGCCGCCGTGGTCTGCTCCTGCTGGTGGGCCGCCGGCGCCGGCTGCTGAAGTACCTGCAGGCCAAGGACATCACCCGCTACCGCTCGCTCATTGAGCGGCTGGGCCTTCGCCGATAAGGTGAGGAAGGAGCGGCGATTCTTCGCCGCTCCTTTTCCATAACCAGCCACAATGGCTGAGCACGACAACTCCATAGCCGAGACAACTGAATAGCCGAGACACAGTGCCCCGCGTCCGCAAGCAAGCCGCAGCGCGATCCCGCGGCGTGAGAGGGCCGGTCCTCGGTAGTGGCCCCCGGTCGGCGCGGCGACAGCCGCGCGGACGGACCGGGCGCTTCGATCGAAGACCGGCACTGCACCTGAACGGGGAGCCCGGCGAAAAAGAGGACGCGGGGAGACCGACCCGAAGAGGAGGTCCCCCGTGGAGGGTGTCCACAGCACAGAGGCCGTTATCGACAACGGTCCCTTCGGCACGCGCACGATCAGGTTCGAGACCGGGCGGCTGGCCCGGCAGGCGGCGGGTAGCGCCGTCGCGTACCTGGACGACGAGACGATGATCCTGTCCGCGACCACCGCGTCCAAGCATCCCAAGGAGAGCCTGGACTTCTTCCCGCTGACGGTGGACGTCGAGGAGCGGATGTACGCGGCCGGCCGCATTCCCGGCTCGTTCTTCCGCCGTGAGGGCAGGCCGTCCGAGGACGCGATCCTGACCTGCCGTTTGATCGACCGGCCGCTGCGCCCGTCGTTCGTCAAGGGCCTGCGCAACGAGATCCAGATCGTCGCGACGGTCATGGCCCTGCACCCCGAGCACCTGTACGACGTGATCGCGATCAACGCCGCGAGCATGTCCACGCAGCTCGCCGGGCTGCCGTTCTCCGGCCCGATCGGCGGCGTGCGCGTCGCGCTGATCGACGGCCAGTGGGTGGCGTTCCCGACCCACACCGAGCTCGAGCGCGCCACGTTCGACATGGTCGTCGCCGGGCGCGTCCTGGCCGACGGCGACGTCGCGATCATGATGGTCGAGGCCGAGTCGACCCGCGACACGCTCAAGCTGGTCGCCGAGGGCGCGGTCGCCCCGACCGAGGAGGCCGTGGCCCAGGGCCTGGAGGCCGCCAAGCCGTTCATCAAGGTGCTCTGCGAGGCCCAGTCGAAGCTGGCCGAGGTCGCCGCCAAGCCGACCGCCGAGTATCCGATCTTCCTCGACTACCAGGACGACGCCCTGGAGGCCGTGACCGCCGCCGTCAAGAGCGAGCTCGCCGCGGCGCTGACGATCGCGGGCAAGCAGGAGCGCGAGCTGGAGATCGAGCGCGTCAAGATGCTCGCGGCCGAGAAGCTGCTGCCCGACTTCGAGGGCCGCGAGAAGGAGATCGGCGCCGCGTTCCGGTCGCTCACCAAGAAGCTGATGCGCGAGCGCGTCATCAACGAGGGTGTCCGCATCGACGGCCGCGGCCCGAAGGACATCCGGCAGCTCAACGCCGAGGTCCACGTGGTGCCGCGGGTGCACGGCTCGGCCCTGTTCGAGCGGGGCGAGACGCAGATCCTCGGCGTCACCACGCTCAACATGCTGCGCATGGAGCAGATGATCGACACGCTTAATCCCGAGCGGACCAAGCGCTACATGCACAACTACAACTTCCCGCCGTACTCCACGGGTGAGACGGGCCGCGTCGGCTCGCCGAAGCGCCGCGAGATCGGCCACGGCGCGCTGGCCGAGCGGGCGCTGATCCCCGTGCTGCCGTCGCGCGAGGAGTTCCCGTACGCCATCCGGCAGGTGTCGGAGGCCATCGGGTCGAACGGCTCGACCTCGATGGGGTCGGTCTGCGCCTCCACGATGGCCCTGCTCGACGCGGGCGTGCCGCTCAAGGAGATGGTCGCCGGCATCGCGATGGGCCTCATCGGCGAGGGTGACACCTACGTCACGCTGACCGACATCCTCGGCGCCGAGGACGCCATGGGCGACATGGACTTCAAGGTCGCCGGCACCAAGGATCTGATCACCGCGCTCCAGCTCGACACCAAGCTGGACGGCATTCCGGCCCACGTGCTCGCCGCCGCGCTGAAGCAGGCGAGGGGCGCCCGCCTGGCGATCCTCGACGTGATGCAGGAGGCCATCGACTCCCCGGCGGAGATGAACCCGACCGCGCCGCGCATCATCACGATCAAGGTGCCGGTCGACAAGATCGGCGAGGTCATCGGCCCCAAGGGCAAGATGATCAACCAGATCCAGGACGACACGGGCGCCGAGATCACCATCGAGGACGACGGCACGATCTACATCGGCGCCACCGACGGCCCGTCCGCCGAGGCGGCCCGTACGCTGATCAACGGCATCGCGAACCCGCACATGCCGGAGGTCGGCGAGCGTTACCTGGGCACGGTCGTCAAGATCGCCGCCTTCGGCGCGTTCGTCTCGCTGCTGCCGGGCAAGGACGGTCTGCTGCACGTCTCGCAGATCCGCAAGCTGCACGGCGGACGCCGGATCGAGAACGTCGAGGACGTCATGAACGTCGGCGAGAAGATCCAGGTGGAGATCGCCGAGATCGACTCGCGCGGCAAGCTCTCGCTGGTCCCGGTCGAGGTGGTCGAGAAGGAGGCCGCCGAGAAGGCCGCCGGTGCCGACAACGGCGAGGCCGCGCCCGCTCAGGCCGAGGCCGGCGCCGCGCCGGCGGAGGAGGAGCAGCCGCGGACTCCGCGCCGCAGCCGCAGCCGTACTCGTGGCGGCCGGGACGAGCGCAACTCGTGACGACCGAGACACTGTTTCCGGGCAAGGACGGCGCGGGGGTCATCCGCCGCACCGTCCTCCCCGGCGGCCTTCGGGTCGTGACCGAGACGATGCCGACCGTGCGCAGCGTGGCGGTCGGCCTGTGGGTGGGCATCGGTTCACGCGACGAGGCCCCCGAGCACATGGGAGCCACCCACTTCCTGGAGCACCTGCTCTTCAAGGGCACGCCCACGCGCGACGCCATGGAGATCTCGGCGTCCATCGAGGGCATCGGCGGTGAGATCAACGCGTTCACCGCCAAGGAGTACACCTGCTACTACGCCCGGGTGCTCGACGAGGACCTGCCGCTGGCGATCGACGTGCTCGCCGACGTGGTGACCTCCTCGCTGATCACCGAGGAGGACGTGGAGTCGGAGCGCGGCGTGATCCTGGAGGAGATCGCCATGCACGACGACGATCCCTCCGACGTGGTGCACGAGCAGTTCTCCGCCGAGCTGTACGGCGACACGCCGATCGGCCGCCCGATCCTCGGCAACGAGGAGTCGATCAACGCGCTCACCCGTGACCGCATCCGCGAGTACTACCAGCGGTTCTACGTCCCGCCCCGCACGGTCGTGTCGGTGGCGGGCAACGTGGACCACGAGCGGGTGGTCGCGCTGGTCGCGGCGGCGTACGAGCGGGCGGGCGCGCTGGGCGGCTCCGCCGAGCCCGCGCCGCCGCGCATCGGCGGCCCCGGCGTGGACGTCAGGACCGGCGTCCGGGTGGTCGACCGGCCGACCGAGCAGGCCAACCTGGTCCTCGGTATGACCGCGTTCCACCGCAACGACGACCGGCGCTTCGCGCTCGGCGTCCTGAACGCGGCGCTCGGCGGCGGCATGTCGTCGCGCCTGTTCCAGGAGATCCGGGAGAAGCGCGGCCTGGCCTACAGCGCCTACAGCTACACCTCGCAGTACGCCGACACCGGCCAGTTCGGCATCTACGTGGGCTGTCTGCCCTCGAAGGTGGACGACGTGCTGAAGATCTGCCGCGACGAGGTGGCCAGGGTCGTGGCCGAGGGGATCACCCCCGAGGAGATCGCCCGCGGCAAGGGCCAGATGCGCGGCGGGCTCGTGCTCGGCCTTGAGGACACCGGCTCGCGCATGTCCAGGATCGGCAAGAGCGAGCTCGTGTACGAGCGGCTCATGACGGTCGACGAGGTGCTCGGGCGGATCGAGGCGGTCACCCCCGAGGAGATCGCCGCGGTCGCCGAGGACGTCCTCAACCGGCCGCTGACCCTCGCGGTGATCGGGCCCTACTCCGACAAGGACTTCGGCTCCGCCATCGCCTGATCGTGCCGCTGAGGCCGCGCCGACGCCCTTCCGCGCCGACGCGGCCTCTTGCGTTTTCTGGGACGTGCGGCCCGCTCGCCTGCCGCCGCCCCGGCCATGCGTCCGCCCGTTACGGCTCGCGCCCGGGGGCGGTGCTTCTCGCCGTCGTGGGCTCGGGCGCGCCGGTCTGTTACGGCTCGCGCCGGGGGCGGTGCTTCTCGCCGTCGTGGGCTCGGGCGCGCCGGTCTGTTACGGCTCGCGCCGGGGGCGGTGCTTCTCGCCGTCGTGGGCTCGGGCGCGTCGGCCCGCTCCTCGCCGCCTCGCCCGCCGCCGTCACGTATAGCCTTGGGCGCGTGATTAAGGTCGGTGTTCTCGGCGCCCGCGGGCGCGTGGGTGTGGAAGTGTGCAAGGCCGTCGCGGCGGCCGATGACCTGGAACTCGTGGCGGAGGTCGACAAGGACGATCCGCTCGACGCGCTGACCGGCGCCGAGGTGGTGGTGGACTTCACCCACCCCGACGTCGTCATGGACAACCTGAAGTGGTGCATCTCCCACGGCATCCACACGGTCGTGGGCACGACCGGTTTCGACGCGGAGCGGCTGGAGACCGTGCGGGGGTGGCTGGCCGCCAACCCCGGCACGAACGCGCTCATCGCCCCCAACTTCGGCATCGCGGCCGTGCTGATGATGCACTTCGCCGCGCAGGCGGCCAGGTACTTCGAGTCGGTCGAGATCGTCGAGCTGCACCATCCGAACAAGGCCGACGCCCCCTCCGGCACCGCCCGCCGTACGGCGGAGCTGGTGGCGCAGGCGCGGCGCGAGGCGGGGCTCGGTCTCTCTCCCGACGCGACCACCACCGCGCTCGACGGCGCCAGGGGCGCGGATGTGGACGGCGTCCATGTGCACGCCGTACGGCTCGCCGGGCTGATCGCCCACCAGGAGGTCATCCTGGGCGGCGAGGGGGAGACCCTCACGATCCGGCACGACACGATGAACCGGGCGTCGTTCACGCCGGGCGTCCTGCTGGGCGTCCGCCGTGTGCAGGGGCTCGACGGCCTCACCGTCGGCCTGGAGCGCCTCCTCGACCTGCAGTAGTCTCCGCGGCCGCCCGGCCTGTCCTCGTCGGGGACAGGCCGGGCGGCCGGGAGTGGTCCATCCCGGTTGAGACGCCATCCGCAGGGTCGGCATGGACACATACGAGCGACAGCCCCGCGTTCCGGGGCAAGCAATTCCCGCATCGCGGGCATGAGCGGGCGCCTTCGGCGTTTCGCCGCCATCTTCCCAGTTCGCGCGGCAGGAGGCCGCTCAGGGAGTGCGACTCGTCTACCCGGGGCGGCAAAGGTCATCCACGCGGTTCAGGTCCTTCTCCAGAACGGTTTTCGGTGGTCCGAAGCGGTTCGAAACCGCTCCCGTCCTAGGGCATGGTTGTCCCCCGGACCGCCGCTCGGCGGACCGTTCCAAACGACGACCCCCCGGAGAAAGGCATGACTACCATGGCCGGCATGGAGCTCGAAGAGCGCGTCACGGCACTCGAGACGGACGTGCAGTCCTTCAAGATCCTCATCAACGCCGTCGACAACAAGGTCGAGCGTGCGCGCCTGGACATTCAGCAGGCACAGGGCGCGAACATCCGCCTGTTCCAGGCGACGCGCGACGACGTGATGGAGTTCCGCTCGCGCATGGACTCGCGCTTCGCCGAGATGAGGGCGAGGTTCGACCTCGCCGACGAGCGCTTCACGGCGATGGAGGACCGCTCTCTCGGTATCCAGGCCGAGCTTAAATTCGTCAACCGCCGTCTCGACGGCCTGGACGCGCGGATGGATCACGTCGAGACCCGTCTCGGCGGCATCGATCAGCGGCTGGACGGCATGGACGCGCGAATCGAGCGTGTCGAGACTCGCCTTGACGGCATCGATCAGCGGCTGGACGGCATGGACGTCCGCTTCGACGCCGTGGACGAGCGGCTTGACAAGATGGACGCGCGAATCGATCGCGTGGAGATCCGCCTCGACCAGATGGACGAGCGGCTTGAGCACGTGGAGACCCGGCTCGACAAGATGGATGCGCGGATCGAACGCGTGGAGACCCGCCTTGACGGCATCGATCGGCGGCTGGACGGCATAGACGCCCGGTTCGACAAGATGGACGCGCGGTTTGACGAGGTGATCGCGCTCATCAAGGACCGGCTCGTGCCCCAGGGCTGACCGCCTCAAGGGCGACGCGCTCCTCCATGGGATCCTCCGGATGCGGCCCGGCTGCCGGTGACGGCGTTCCGCGTCCGGAGGTCCTCCAGCCCGGCCGGAGCGGCGGTGTCAGCGCAACTCGACGGTGATGTCCACCTCGGCGAACATGCCGAGCAGCTCGTCCAGGGTGACGGGCGGGCCCCAGGAGCGCAGGGCGTACGCGGGCCGGTCGTAGCCGGGAACGAGATGGCGGCGGGCCACCTCCGCGTGATGCCAGACGAGCCGGAAGGGGCGACTGGCGCCCCATCCGCCTCGGAGACAGTCCACCAACGCGTCGAGGTTCCATCCGAAGTAGCCGCCGGGGCCGTTGACGGCCTCACCGACGGCGCAGTAGAAGCCCTCGATGTCGGTGACGAACCGCCCGTCGAGGTGACAGGTCCTGCCCGGCGGCCGGTCCGGTTGATCATGAGTATGGTGGCACAGCGCCGCGCCGACCCACTCGTGCCGCAGGCGGCGGTCGTACCCGGCCCAGAGGTTGCGCCGGGAGGGCCGTCCCGCATGCCAGAGGTCCCAGATCGCGCGGGCGCCGTCGGGGAACGGCTCGTCGAAACCGCCGTCGAGGGTGATGTCGAGGAGCCCGGGGTCCAGCCGGGAGGGGTTCGCCTCGATGACGACGGAGGACACCGCTCTGTGCGTCGGGACGGCGCGGCCGGTGACGTCGACGGCGCAGACGGTCGCCGCGAGGTGCCGCTTCCTGGCGGACCGCCGCCGCAGCAGCGTGAGCAGCGGTTCCTCCGGGCGGCAGCCGACGAGGGTCACCGGCCGCTCCTCCGGATAGGGCCGGTCGTGGAAGACCCCGGTGGTGCGGCGGCACGTGCCCGGTCCCCGGCCTGGCCGTGGAGCAGGAAGCCCTGCGCCTCCGGAGGCTGCGCGGGCGCGGCGAACAGCCCATTGATGTCGGTGCAGACCCCCATCGCGCTACCCGGGGTGTCCGTGAACTCGTCGAGCAGCAGCCACCGCAGCGGCAGGGGCCGGTCCCAGGTCCACGCGCGGTCCATCGGGGATCCGGTCAGAACAGGGCGAGGCCGAGGGTGAACAAGGCGCCGAAGACGAGTTGCAGGCGGCCGGTCTGCTGGAGCGTCGCGATGAGCGCGGGACCGGTCGCGCCGGAGCGGACCGTCTTGATCGGGGCGGCCACGAGGGGGAGCGCCAGCACGGTCAGCGCGGCGAAGGGCCGTACGGGCACCAGAGCGAGCGCGAACACGAAGGGCAGCACCAGGGTCGCCGAGTAGGCCAGGCGCGTACGGCTGTCGCCGAGCACGACGGCCAGCGTGCGCTTGCCCGAGGGGCCGTCGGTCACGATGTCACGCAGGTTGTTGACCATGAGGAGCGCGCAGGCGAGCAGCCCCACGGGCACGGCGGCGGCCAGCGAGAGCCAGGTCAGCCGCTCCACCTGGACGTACGTCGTCCCGGCGACGGCCACGATGCCGAAGAACACGAAGACCGAGATCTCCCCGAGCGCGCGGTAGCCGTACGGGCGGGAGCCTCCGGTGTAGAACCAGGCCGCGAGGATGGAGGCGAGGCCGACGAGCAGCAGCCACCATGCCTGGGTGACCACCACGAGGACGAGACCGGCGACCGCGGCGGCGAGGAAGCAGCCGAGGGCGGCGGCGAGCACCTGCTTGGGGGCCGCGACACCCGAACCGACCAGGCGCAGGGGCCCCACACGGTCCTTGTCGGTGCCCTTGATGCCGTCGCTGTAGTCGTTGGCGTAGTTGACCCCGATCTGCAGCGCCAGCGCGACGAACAGCGCGAGCAGGGCGCGCCACCAGATCGCGCCGTCTTCCGCGATGGCGGCTCCGGTGCCGACGGCGACCGGGACGACGGCGGCGGGCAGCGTACGGGGGCGTGCGCCCGCTAACCATTGAGCTGGGGTGGCCACGTGACTCCCTTTTCCTACCTGTGCGTAGCCGGTGAAGGCGTACCTAGTTTGGCCAATCCCCCATCTTCTCGTGACAGCGGGGTTGGCGGAGGCGACGCCCCCGGGGGCGCAAGCCGTACGGACGGGCAGGAAAGGAGGCGAGTCAGCTGATGTCGGTGGTGAGGCGGATCATCCGGATCGGGCGGCCCATGTCGAGAACGCGCTCGGCCTCGTCCTCGCCCCAGCCGGCCGACTCCAGGAATCCGATCATCGGGTGGTTGTCGGCGAAGACCCAGGTGACGACGGTGCTGTAGCCGTCCTCGCGCAGGTGGTCGACGGTCGCGTTGAGCAGCCTGCTGGCGTGTCCGCGCCGGATGTGGTTGGGATCGACGAGCAACGTCATCAACTCGGCCGTGGTGGCCGGGTGAAGATCGGGGTCCTCGGCGGGTCCGTGCGACGCCAGCCCCACGACCCGGTCGGAGGCGCGCTGCGCGGCGGTCGCCAGGATGCCGCCGGGACCGAGCGCGGTGAACGCGTCGGTGTCGGGCACCACCCGCTCGACTGCGACGAGCAGACGGTGACGGGGCGTGGGCGGCGAGAGGATCGCCTCCTCCCACTGGCGGCGCCACATCTTCTCCGCCGCCGGCCCCGTCATCTGTTCCAACGGGATCGGTGGCAGGAAGTCGCGATAAACCGCCTTCCACGCCCGGATCTGGGTGCTGGTCACCGCGTCGACGTCTTCGAGGCGGGCAGCTCTAACACCCATTCGACGGGCTCCTTTCTTAGCCTGTAACACCGTACTGGTCAGGAGGGCCTCGGCGTACCTTCCGCCTGGCGTCGTGCCCGATATGCCCGAGTTTTTGTGCGGTTTCCGCAGACGCGCATGGAGCACCAGGAGCGAGACCGGTTTTTCGACGAGTCGATGAACGCCCATTGACAGGTGCTCTCGGCGCAGACCTTCAGCCGCGGCCAGGTGCCGTCGGCGTGGGCGGCCGGAATCAGCGCCGCCAGCCGTGCGAGCCCGCCCGCCACTCCGGACCCCATGGGTTCGAGCGCCGGCATCCCCGCCGAGAGCGTCACGCGCACCGGCAACTGCGCCAGCGCCGCGTCCAGTCCCTCCGGAACCTCGTACGGACCTCCGTCGTGGTTGCCGCGCAGCGCGGCGCGCAGTCCTTCGCGCAGCTGGGTCGCCATCGCGAGGTCCTCGTCGGCGGCGCGGTCGTCGTCGCCGATGAGCCCCCGTTCGCGCAGCCAGACGGACAGCTCGGCCGGCGAGGCCAGCTCATCGGCGTCTCCCTCGACGTCGTAGGTGTTCACGAAGTCGCGGAGCAGCTCCGCCGGGCCCGTCATGATCGATCACCCCTCGTGACCACTTTACGACAGTCGGAGGTCATGAAATAACAACACCACCGCGAGTGTTTCACTGGTGTCGACTATTCCGAGGAGAGCCTCATGCGCTTCAGCTACCTGGCCTATCTGGCGCTGCGGAACAAGGAGCGTCGCGAGCGCCTGTCGGGCGAATACCGGCAGGACGAGCACCGGCGGGACGGGCGTCGGCGGCAGGAGCGCCGATGACGCCCGGGTCGTAGGGAAGCCGTCTAGAGGCCGAGCCGTCGCACCGCGGTCCGCCAGTTCTTGGCGATGGCCTGCTGCGCCTTGGCGAGTGGCACCTTGCCGCGGCACACCGCCCTCCACAGGGTGAGCTCGACCGCGTCCTTGGCGGCCGGGGTCTTGCCCGTGCCCGCCAGGACCGGCTGGGGCCACAGGTTCTTCGCGCTCTTGGGCGAGCCGCCCAGGGAGAGCGGGATCAGGTGGTCCTCCTTGTAGTGCGACGGCTTCCTGTCCGCGTAGCCGTACTGGGCGATCTGCGTGACCCGCAGGGCGTTGAGGTAGCTCGCCGGAGGCGCGACCTTCCTGCTGTAACCGGGCACGCAGATCGTCGACTTGATCGTCTTCTGCGTGACGGCGGGGTTGCGCGCGCCCGGCTGGCACTTCGGGTCCGGCAGCGGCAGGTACTTACGGGAGCACTTCGCCCCCGACGGCTTCGCGACCGGCTTCGGCTTGACGGTCGGCTTGGGCTTGACGGTCGGCTTGGGCTTCGCGGTCGGCTTGGGCGTCGTGCCGCCGGAGGAGCCGGCCGGCTTCCACCGCCAGTAGGAGCCGTCCTGCACGCACCGGTAGGAGTCGCCGTCCTGCGAGGTTCCGCTCTTGCCATGGGCCGCCGCCGGGCAGAACGCGCCGGGCGTGACGCACTCCCAGTGGTCCCCGACCTGGCGGTAGCAGCCCGCCGACGCGGAGGAGGTCCCCGCGGGGGCGGCCACGGCGGCGGACGGGACGACGAGCAGGCCGGCTGACGCGAGCACGGCGCATAACGCGATCAACAGAGAACGGACGCGCACGCTGTCTCCTCTGTGAGGGGTTGAAGGGTGACAGAGAAGAGACGGCTCAGCCGGGGCAAAGGTTCACTGGTGGGACTGATGTGACAGCTGTGACAAGACCGGGGCGAGGCGGCGGATTCCCTCCTCCAGCTCGGCCAGGCCGATCGCGGCCGTGTGGGTGAGCCGCAGCCGTGGTCCCGGGGGCTCGGAGGGGTAGTAGATGCGCCCCGGGCTCACCACCACGCCCTGTGCCTGCGCCGCCTCGACCACTTCCGCCTCGTCGGCGCCGGGCGGCAGCCGCACCCAGACGTGCAGGCCGCCGGCGGGAGTCAGCTGCACCTCGGCCGCGGGCGCGTGGCGGGCGAGCCCCGCCAGCAGCGTGGCCTGCCGTACGCCGATCTCCTGCCGGACCGTGCCCAGGTGACGCCGCCAGGCGGTGGAGCCCACGAACTCGGCGGCCGTCTCCTGCAGGGGCCGGGCGACGAAGAACGACTCCACCACCTGGCAGGCGCGCAGCCGGTGTGCGGCCGGGCCCCGCGCGGTCAGGCCGGCCACCCGCAGGCTCGGTGACGTGATCTTGCTCAGCGACAGGATGTGCACCACCGTGCCGTGGGTGTCCATGGTCACCATGGGCGGCGGAACGGGTCCCGTGGCCAGATAACGCGCGTAGTCGTCCTCGATCACGAACGCCCCCGCCGCCCGCGCCACGGCGAGCACCTGCTCCCTGCGCTCGCGGGTCAGCGTCGCGCCCGTGGGGTTGTGCAGTGTCGGCTGGCAGTAGAACACCCGCGCACCCGTCATCGCGAACGCCTCCGCCAGCAGGTCGGGCCGCACGCCGTCCCGGTCGAGCGGCACCGCGCTCGGCCGCAGCCCGGCCGCTCTCGCCGCCGCCAGCGCTCCCGGGTAGGTGGGGGTCTCGACGAGGATCGGCGAGCCGGGGGCCGCCAGCGCGCGGAACGCGAGGGTGAGCGCCGACTGGCCGCCGCTCACCACGAGCACGTCGCTGTGCGTCACCGCGCCGCCGACCTCGGCGGCGAACCACCGGCGCAGCTCCGGCAGGCCGTTCAGCGGGGGCATGCTCCACGCCTCCGGCCGGCGTACGGCTCGCGCGGCCGCCGCGGCCAGCGCCTTGACCGGGCGCAGATCGGGGTTGAGGTAGCCGCCGGTGAGCGGCACGACGCCGTCGGGAAGCGGGGCCAGCAGGCTCGCCGTCGCCGAGTCGTCCACCACCCGGTCGCCGAGGGCCACGGTCTGCCACGACAGGTCGGGCGTCCGCGCGACCGGCCGCCGGGCCGGGGCGACGAACACGCCCGCGCCGGGCCGGGTGACGACCCTCCCCTCCGCCGCGAGCTGCGCGATCGCCCGCGAGACCGTCACCGGGCCCACGCCGTGGCGGCGCATGATCTCCCGGCTGGACGGCAGCCGCTCGCCCGGCCGAGCCCTTTCCGTCTCCTCCCGGAGGATCGCGGCGAGCCGAGCGATACTGCTATCGTCATTCATGAAAGCTGACAATAGCGCTACTGTAGTTCTCCCGATAGCGGCAGCCCCGCACCGTTCGGCATGGCGGGGCAGCCTGCTGGCCGGCCTGGGCGTGCTGTCGTTCTCCGGCTCGCTTCCCGCGACCGCGTTCGCGCTGCGGGGGTTCGATCCGTACCTCGTCGCGATCGGGCGCGCGGCCGTCGCCGCGGTCGCCGCGGCGGTCTGCCTCAAGGCCGCCGGGGCGCCGCTCCTGCCGCCCCGCGCCCACCTGCGGGCGTACGCGCTGATCGTGCTGGGGGTGGTCGTCGGCTTCCCGCTGTTCAGCACCCTGGCCCTGGCCGGTGGTGCGAGCACGGCGCACTCGGCCGTGGTCATCGGGTTGCTCCCGGCCGCCACGGCCGCGTTCGCGGTGCTGCGGGCGGGGGAGCGGCCGAGGCCGCTGTTCTGGGCCGCCTGTGCGGCGGGCGCATTGTCGATCACCGTGTTCACGCTGACCCGCGGCACCGGCCGCCTCGCCGGGGCCGACGTGTTGCTCGTGCTCGCCCTGCTGTCGGCGGCCGTCGGCTACACCGAGGGCGGCCGCCTGGCCAGGGAGACGCCCGGCTGGCGCGTCATCTCGTACGCCCTGGTGCTGGCGGCCCCGCTCACCGTGCCCGCGACGGTCGTGCTGGCCCTGACCACATCGGCGGCGCCCTCGGCCGAGTCGCTGGCCGGGT
The DNA here is from genome assembly GCF_012034195.1 of Microbispora sp. CL1-1. Classification (NCBI taxonomy): domain Bacteria; kingdom Bacillati; phylum Actinomycetota; class Actinomycetes; order Streptosporangiales; family Streptosporangiaceae; genus Microbispora; species Microbispora sp. CL1-1. The sequence continues at coordinate 67,096 of NZ_JAATEK010000024.1, read as the reverse complement.
TCACGTACGTCGCGCTGGTGTCGATGTTCCTCGGGTTCATTCCGTGGTACGCCGGGCTCGCGATGGGCGGGATCGCCCGCGCCGGGCAGACCCAGCTCGCGCAGCCGCTGCTCAACCTGGTGTGGGCGTGGCTGCTGCTGCACGAGGAGATCGGCGCCGCGACGATCGCGGCGGCCCTGGCCGTGCTCGCCTGCGTGGCGGTCACGCAGGGCAGCCGGAGGGCCGCATGACACAGGCCGGCCGCAGGCGGCCCGGAGTGGGCACTTGATTGGTGTGACGGAGCGGCGCAGGATGGGGCTGACAGTGTTACAACGTGATGCGGGTCACACGCGCGCGGGATGGTGAGGCGATGTCGGACGTCGTGGTTCCTGAGGGTGGTTTCTGGCCGGCGCCCGAGATCCCGCAGCCCAACATCTACCCGATGGAGTGGCGGGTGGAGACCGAGAAGCTCGCGGCCATCTACGAGAAGTCCAAGCGTATGGTCTGGAACCCCGCCGACCTGCCGTGGGACGCGCTCGACCCGCGGGACTTCACGGCCGAGCAACGGCTGGGGATCATGTACTGGTTCTCCGTGCTGGCCAACTTCGACGCCTCGGGCCCGGCCGTCTTCGCCCGCGCCACGATCCAGGCGTTCGAGAAGCACGAGGAGGATCCCGTCCGCAAGTGTTTCTTCTCGATCACGCGCGACGAGATGAACCACGAGGAGTGCTGCCAGCGGTCCATCGCCCGGCTGTGGCCCGGCGGCCCGCTCGACTGGCAGCCCTCCACCGACCTGGAGCGGGCGGCGCACAACAACATCGGCTGGCTTTATCACAACGGCGGGCGCTACTGGAACGGCTACAACACGGCCGTGGGCAAGTATTCGCTCGCCGTGCTGTTCACGAGCTTCATGATGGGGGAGATGGCGGCCTCGACGCTGTTCCGGGGCATGGCCTCCGGCACCGAGCACCCCCTGTTCTCGGAGATGTTCCACAAGATCGGCCGGGACGAGTCGCGGCACCTCCAGATCTGCATGACGATCCTGGAGAACGAGTGGCCCGGGCTCACCGACGACGTACGCGGCCTGATCACCCGTCAGTTGCGTGCCGGGTTCGTGTTCCTGTCGATGATCCTGTGGGAGCCGCCGGAGGGCTTCTGGGAGCTCCCGCCGTACTTCCTGCACAACCACCGCGTGCTGATGGACCACGCGCGGGAGGGCGGCCTCGGCGTGCTGTCGTACGACGAGCAGGCCGACAACTGGCGCGTGGCGATGGCCCGTGTGCGCGCGATCGTCGAGCGGTGGGGGATCGAGTTCCCCGCGATCCCCGAGCTCGACATCGACGGCGTGAACGTCGACGTGATCGACCCTGAGGACATCATCCCGGTGTTCTGACTCCTGGACGAGTGATTCCGATCGGTGATGAAGGCGCCCAGGAGCTCGTTCGGCAGGGCGTCTCCATTGCGACGTGACGGCGACGGTCCGGCCTGGACGCCGGAGACGACGAGCAGCGTGATGGAGTCGCCGGCCAGGCCCGCGCTCCCGGAAGAGGTGCACGTCCAGCAGGGATGCGTTCCGGCGGTGCGGCTCTCAGGCCACGAAGGCGATGGCGGCGACGACGCGCGGATCGCCCACCGTCTGGGCGGGCAGGGGTCGCTCTCGCAGCGGGAAGTCTGTCCGGACATGTCGCGCTTTCATCGCACCTGGCCTCGTGCTGGGCCATCTGGATTCGACGTCAAGCGCGAATTGCGGGCGGGGCATACGCTGTTGCATATGACGCAAGAAGACGGAGCGCTGGACAGCCTCGTACGCAAACGGATCCGCGCACTGCGCGTCGCACAGGGCTGGTCGCTGGAAGAACTGGCCACCCGCGCCAACCTCAGCCAGTCCTCGCTGAGCCGGATCGAGAACGGACAACGCCGCCTCGCCCTGGACCAGCTCGTCACCCTCGCCCGCGCCCTGGACACCACACTCGACCAGCTCGTGGAGAACGCCGCCGACGACGTCGTCATCAGCCCGATGATCGACGGCGCCCACGGTCTGATGCGCTGGCCCATAAAGGGCGACCCCGGCATGAGCGTCATGCGTCAGCGCATGACCGAGCCTCCGCCCGGCAATCCCGCCCGCATGCGCGCCCACCCCGGCCGCGAATGGCTCGTCGTGCTTTCCGGCACCGCGATCCTCATGCTCGGCCACCGCCGGTTCCGCATCGAGACCAACCAGGCCGCCGAGTTCCCGACCATGATGCCGCACGCGATCGGAGCCGAGGGCGGCCCGTGCGAGATCATGGGCATCTTCGACCGCGACGCTCGTCGGGGCCACCGGCGCGTCGCGGGCGAGACCGGCGAGTGCGACGGCGCGCAGGGCCCCTGCGAGTAGCACCCTCGCGAGTACGGGTTGCCCCGCCACATTTGCGCGGCGGGCAGCACACCGAGCCACCTTGTTGCGTTTCTCGCAAGGAGTCATGCCGTAGGCGCATGGGCTGCTTACGGTGATGTCATGACCCCAGCGCACGAGCACACCCCGCACCACGGCGGCTCGCACGGCCGCCACCAGGAGCACGACGACAGCGGCCAGGCGGAGATCCTCGACCTCGACGCCGAGGTCCTCGCCGAGCACATCGCATCCATCACCGCCTGGCTGCCGCTGAAGGTCGAGCCGCGCCAGGTCGTGGACCTGGGCTGCGGCACCGGCGCGGGCACCTTCGCGCTCCTCGAAGGCTTCCCAGAGGCGCACGTCACCGCGGTCGACGCCTCCGTCGGTCACCTGCGGCTCCTGCGTGAGAAGGCATGCGCCCGCGGCGTCTCGGACCGGGTGCGCACCGTGCAGGCCGACCTCGACACCAGCCGCTGGCCCGACCTCGGCACACCGGACCTGGTGTGGGCCTCCGCGTCCATGCATCACATGGCCCATCCCGACCGCGCACTGCGGAGCGTCTACGAACTTCTCGCGCCGGGCGGGCTGTTCGCCGTCGTGGAGCTGGACGGCCTCCCCCGCTTCCTGCCCGCCGACGCCCCCGAAGGCCGGCCGGGGCTCGAGGACCGCGTCCACAGAGCGACCGACGGCTTCCACGCTGAACACGTCCCGCACCGCGGCGCCGACTGGGGGCCGATGCTGGCCGCCGCCGGCTTCACCGTCGAGGCCGAGCGCACCATCACCGTCGACATCGAGGGCGACGTCGAGGGCGACGTCGAGGGCGACCGCGGCGAGGCCATCGGCCGCTACGCCCACCGCAGCCTGCAACGCCTCCGCGGCGCCGCCGCGCCCGCACTCGGCCCTGAGGACCTCGCCGCCCTCGACGAACTCCTGGACGCCGACAGCCCGCACAGCATCCTGCGCCGCGACGACCTCGCCGTACGCACCGAGCGCACCGTCTGGGCCGCCCGCCGCACCTGACCCTGGGCTCCCCGGTCGCCTGCCGGGCGGCAAGCGCGCCCAACCTTTCGGAACCACTCGTCCTAGCGGACGGCGGAACGCAGGGCCGCGATCAGCGCGACGGCGGCGGGATGGCCGCCGGCGCCCCGGCGGAAGGCCACGCGGGTGCGGCGGCGCATCGACAGCGCGGTCAGCGTGACGCCGTCGGGCGGGTCGGCGGCGCCCAGCTCCGGCACGAGCGCCACGCCCTGCCCGACGGCGACCATCGCCAGGACCGTGGCGAAGTCGTCGATGTGGTGGCGTACGCGTGGGGAGAAGCCGGCCGCCTGGCAGGCGCGCACGGTCATCGTGTGGCAGAGGGTGCCCGGCGTCGAGACGATCCACGGCGCGTCTCGGCAGGTGAGGAGCGTGGCCGCGTCCCCCTCCCCGCCGGCGGGGCGGACGGTGGCCAGATACATCGGTTCGTCGAGAAGGGGGACGGCGTCCAGGGCGAGATCGGGCTCGGCCGGGACGAAGTCGTACTCATGGACCAGCGCCACGTCGAGCTCGCCGGCGCGCAGGCGCGGCGCGACCTCGGCCGGGTCCACCTCGTCCACCATCGGGTCGAGGCCCGGATGGCTGCGGGCGAGCGCCGCCAGGGCCGAGGGGAGGATGGCGCGGGTCGCAGTGGGAAAGGCGCCGATCCGCACGGTCCCGGATAAGTCCCCCTTGGCCGCGGCGAGCTCCGCCGCCGCCTGCTCCAGCCGTTCGAGCACGGCCTCCGCGTGCCGTACGAGTGTCACCCCGGCGGGGGTGAGCGCGACCCGGCGTCCGGTGCGTTCCAGCAGGGCGACCCCCGCCTCGCGCTCCAGCGCGGCGAGCTGCTGGGAGACGGCCGAGGGAGTGAACGTCAGCGCCTCGGCCACCGCGGCGATCGTGCCCCGGTAGGCGAGCTCGCGGAGCAGGCGCAGCCTGCGGACGTCGAGCATCAGCGCGGGAAGTGGACGTCGAGCATCAGCTCAGCTTAACGGTTTCGACAGAAAGGCGAACTGGACCTACATGCTCTGCCGCCGGAAGGATCGCGGCATGACTCTTTCCGGCATCCATGTCCCGCTGATCACCCCGTTCGCCGAGAACGGCGAGATCGCCTTCGACGCGCTCGAAGACCTGGCCCGCGGCGTGCTCGACGACGGTGCGTCCGGGCTCGTCGCGCTCGGCACCACCGCGGAGGTCGCCACGCTGACCGAGCAGGAGCGGCGCGCGGTCATCGAGCTGTGCGGCCGGGTCTGCCGTGAGCGGGGCGCCACGCTCACCGTCGGCGCTGGCTCGGCCGACACGCGGAGCACGGCCGAGGCGCTGCGCGCGCTCAAGGGGGAGGCCGACGCGGCGCTGGTGACGGTTCCCGCGTTCGTCCGCCCATCCGAGGCCGGTGTGCTCGCCCACTTCGCCGCGCTGGCCGAGCAGACCCCGGTGCCGCTGGTCGTCTACAACATCCCCTATCGCACCGGGCAGACGGTGGGCGCGGCCACGCTGCGGCGGCTGGGCGAGCTGCCCATGGTGGCCGGGGTGAAGCACGCCGTCGGCGGCGTCGACCTCGACACGGTCGCCCTGCTCGCCGACCCGCCGGAGGACTTCGCGGTGCTCGCCGGGGACGACCCGTTCCTGTCCGCGCTGCTCGCCCTGGGCGCCTCCGGTGGCATCCTCGCCTCCGCCCACCTGCGCACCGGTGAGTTCGCCGCGCTCTTCCAGGCGTGGCGGGCCGGGGACGTCGAGCACGCCCGCGCCCTCGGGCACCGGCTGTCGCTCATGTCGGCGGCCATGTTCGCCGAGCCCAACCCCACCGTGCTGAAGGGCGTCCTGCACGCCCAGGGCCGCATTCCCACCGCCGCCGTACGGCTCCCGCTCGTCCCGGCGAGCGCGACGTCCGTCGAGGCGGCCCTACGGACGGTGTGACCCGGTGTGACGTGGTGTGACCTTTGCGGATAATCCGCAAGCGGACGAATTGGTAGCCTGGACGCATGACCGCCATGGCGCCCTCACGTGACGAGCCCGACCTGTCCTTCCTGCTCGACCACACCAGCCACGTGCTGCGAACGCGGATGGCGGCGGCCCTCGCCGAGATCGGCCTGACGGCGCGCATGCACTGTGTGCTCGTCCACGCGCTGCAGGAGGAGCGTACGCAGATCCAGCTCGCCGAGCTGGGCGACATGGACAAGACCACGATGGTGGTCACCCTCGACGCCCTGGAGCAGGCCGGTCTCGCCGAGCGCCGGCCGTCCAGCACCGACCGGCGGGCCCGGATCGTCGCGGTCACGGAGAAGGGGGCGCAGGTGGCCAAGCGGAGCCAGGAGATCGTCGACAGGGTCCACCGGGACGCCCTCGCGTCGCTGCCCGAGGAGGAGGCGGAGGTGCTCGTGCGCGCGCTCAACCGGCTGGTCACGGGGCGCCTGGCGACCGCGGTGGAGGCGCCGCAACCGGTGAGGCGGGCGCGCCAGCGCGGGTGACCGGTCCGTTAGGGATCGTCTACAACAAAACTATCTGCTACGGTTCTTTCTGTTCCTCATGAACAGGAGGCGACCCATGTCGCGGATATCCCGATCCCGTCTGCTCGTGCTGGGCGTGCTGTCCGCCACGATGCTGATGACGGTGCTCGACGGCAGCATCGTTACCGTGGCCATGCCCGCCATCCAGCGGGACCTCGGCTTCGCGCCCGCCGAGCTGAGCTGGACCGTCAACGCCTACCTCATCGCGTTCGGCGGACTGCTCCTGCTGGCCGGTCGGCTGGGCGACCTGATCGGCCGCCGGACCATGTTCCTGGCGGGCAACGCCGTCTTCGCCGCCGCGTCCCTGCTCGCCGGAGCCGCCGGCAGCCCGGGGATGCTGATCGGCGCCCGCTTCCTCCAGGGCGTCGGCAGCGCCATGGCCTCGGCGGTCGTGCTCGGCATCCTGGTGACGACGTTCACGGACGCGGGGGAGCGGGCGAAGGCCATCGGCGTCTTCAGCTTCACCGGCGCCGCCGGGGCGTCGCTGGGCGCGGTGCTCGGCGGAGTCCTCACCGACGCGCTGGGCTGGAACTACATCTTCCTGATCAACGTGCCGATCGGCGTGGTCACGATCGTGCTGGCGCTCCGGGCGCTGCCGGCCGACCGGGGGCTCGGCCTGGCGGCCGGCGCGGACGCCCTGGGCGCCCTGCTGGTCACGGCCGGTCTCATGCTGGGCATCTACGCCGTGGTCCAGATCGAGCGGTATGGCCCGCGCTCCCTGTGGTTCGGTGTGATGGCGCTCGTGCTGCTGGCCGCGTTCCTCGTCCGGCAGGCCACCGCCCGCACCCCGCTCATGCCGCTGCGGATCCTCCGCTCACGCGCCGTCGCCGGGGCCAACCTCGTGCAGGTGCTGACCGTGGGCGCGATGTTCGCCTTCCAGGTCATCGTCGCGCTGTTCCTGCAGCATGTGCTCCGCTATGACGCGTTCGGCACCGGGCTGGCCATGCTTCCGGCGGCGGTGTCCATCGCGGGGGTGTCGCTGTTCGCGTCCCCTCGCCTGAGCACCCGCTTCGGCGCGCGTGCCGTACTGCTGGGCGGCCTGGTGCTGCTGATCGGTGCGATGGCCTGGCTCGCCCGCGTCCCTGTCGACGCGCATTACGTGACCGATCTGCTTCCCGTGATGGTGCTCATCATGGGCGCCGGGCTGGTGCTTCCGGCGCTGACCGCGCTCGGCATGTCCGACGCCCGCCCCGACGACGCGGGCCTGGTCTCGGGGTTCTTCAACACGACCCAGCAGGTCGGCATGGCCGCCGGCGTCGCCCTGCTGTCCACGCTCGCCGCCTCCCGTACGGACGGGCTGCTGGCGGGCGGGGCGAGCGAGGCGGTCGCGCTGACCGGCGGCTACCGGCTGGCCTTCACGGTCTCCCTCGCCCTGCTGGTCGGCGCCTTCGTGGTCGCGTACGTGGTCCTGCGGCGGCCCGGGGCGGACGTGGAGCAGGCGGCGGAGCTCCAGCCCGAGGGAGTCTGAGGACCGCCCCGCCCCCGGGGCGCTGTGGCTCCGACACCGTGGCTCCAACACTGTGTGGTCAGACACTGTGGCTCCAACGCTGTGGCTTTGAAGCTGAGACTCCAAAGTTGTGACTCCAGCCAATGGGCGTCCGGCTGTCACCGGCCGGAGGCGGTGCGGCGTCCTCTCACGTGCGACCAGTGTTCCCGGAGGCAACGATGGGCGTCCCCTCGCAGGCCATGCGCGCGCCCTGGGCGCGGGTGACCACCCGCGCCCGCCTCCGGCACTGGTTCGCCCGGCCGGTGAGTGACGGTGACCGCGCCCCCGTGCGACCGGCTTCCGTACGGCGGCGCCTTCGTCGCCGGTCCGTCCCCCGACCACGGAGCCATGGTGGATTCCCAGACCGTTCTCGTCCTCGCCGGGGCCTTCTTCGGCGTCTGGCTCGTCTTCGATTACATACGCAACTACCTGTCGAAATGCCCCAAGTGCAAGGGAAGCGGCACGCTCAAGGCCACCTGGTGGTCGGGGCGCTACCGGCCCTGCCCGCGCTGCGGCCGTAAGGGAGAGGTCTCGCACGCCTTCGGCCCCAAGAGCTGAGCCGGCGGCGCGGCCGCTTTCCGGGTGATCGGTTGTCAGGCTGATCCTGACGGTGTAGCTTTTGGCCGTGCACGTCAGGAACAACCTGACAGCTCACCCCCCTTGGAGGCGTCGTGCCTGCTCCTTCCCTGGCGGACCAGGACATCCGCTGCTCGTTCTGTTCCAAGCCGAAGACCGCCGTAGCCAAGGTGATCGCCGGTGCCGGCGTCTACATCTGCAACGAGTGCGTCGGGCTCTGCGCCGAGATCCTGGCGGCCCAGTCCATCGAGGCTCCGGAGATCCCGTACACCGAGAGCATGACCGACGAGCAGATCCTGGAGTTCCTTCCGCGGATCGCCGAGGTCGGCGCGCAGGTCGAGGACAACCTGAAGGTCTGGGTCCAGCGGGCGCGCGACCGGGGCGTCACCTGGGCCAGGATCGGGGCCGCGCTCGGCATGACCCGGCAGTCCGCCTGGGGCCGGTTCTCCGGCGAGGAATGACGCTCGCTCGGCCGGATTGTCGGTGCGGCCCGCCACGATGTCCCGCATGACGACGATCGATCCCCTGGCGCCGTTCCAGTGGCTCAACGGGTCTCGGTGCGGAGGCGGCGGACCGCTGGCGAGATTTTCAGCGCGGCCTTCTTTCGCGGGCTCGACCGCGCGGAGGTGGTGCGCCGCTTCAGCCCCGGCCGTGGCTCGGGCAAGGAGACGGTCGTTCGCGGTGAGATCAGCGGCGTGAGTGAGGCGTGAGGTCGTATCCGGGCGCGGTGACCGACTGCGACCGGCCGTCGTGGTCGCTTTCCGGTGCGGCTGTCGTTCCGCCGGGGCTCAGGATTCCGGCGGCGATTCGAGGTCGATGCCGAGCTGGGAGTAGAGCTCCAGCTGGTCGTAGTAATCGCGATCGGTGACGATCTTGCCGTTCTCGACCGCGCAGGCGCAGCTGCCCCGCACCGTTATGCGACGGCCCGTCGCGGCCGCCACCCGGCCGCCCGGCAGCAGGAGCGCGCCCATGTGCGTGCCGGTCATCGTGTACTCGGTGAAGGCGGGGTCATCGCAGGGGGCCTTGTACCAGGCGGTGTAGTAGATGTCGGGGAAGACCTTGCAGAGGTCCTCGTAGGCCCAGGCGATCTGCTCATGGCCCTCCGCGATGCCCGCCGGGCTGATGTACACGGCGTCGGGCGCGTAACAGTCCAGCACGTCATAGAGGTCGTGACTGTTGATCGCGGCGAAGAGCCTGTCTTTGAGTTCTCGAGCGCTCGGCATCGTCCCGGCCACCTCCTCGGCGCCTGCTTCCGACGGCGCCGCAAAGCGTGGTTCAAATCTAACGCCATTGGTATTCAGGTGCCCGACCTGGGATGATGCTTTTGGTTATGGCGTGATGTGCAATGTTCATGTCGTTGACGCCATCAAGTCCTGGTCGCGAGCATTGAGGGCATGCAGCGACGCGTGGTCATCGTGATCTTCGATGGCTTTCAGATGTTCGACCTCGCCGGGCCGGCCGACGTCTTCTCCACGGCGAACCTGATCGTGCCGGAGGCCGGCTATCGGCTTGAGGTGACGGCCGTGCGCGCCGGGGCCATACCGGCTCAGAACGGGATCGCGACCCTCGCGGAGACCCCGCTGGCCGAGGTCGCGGGGCCGATCGACACGCTGCTGGTCGTGGGCGGGCTGTCGATGCCGGAACACCTGCGGGATCGTGAACTGGTCGCGGGCATCACACGGCTGGCGGCCGGGGCCCGGCGCGTCGCCTCCGTCTGCAACGGGAGCTTCCTGCTCGCGGAGGCCGGGCTGCTCGACGGCAGGCGCGCGACCACCCACTGGCTGGTCGCGGGCGAGCTGGCCGACCGCTACCCGGACGTCGAGGTGGACGCCGATCCCATCTACATCCGCGACGGGAACGTCTGGACCTCGGCCGGGGTCAGCTCGGGAGTGGACCTCGCCCTGGCGCTCGTGGTCGACGACCACGGCCACACGATCGCCCGGAACGTCGCCCGCGGACTCGTGGTGTATCTGCACCGGCCGGGCGGGCAGAGCCAGTTCAGCGCCCCGATGCGGGCCGCCGTCCCGCGTGCCGAGCCGCTGCGCGAGATCCAGGCGTTCATCGACGCCAACCCGGCCGAGGACCTGAGCGTGCCCGCGCTCGCCCGGCGGGCCGGGATGAGCGAGCGGCACTTCTCCCGCGTCTTCACCGAGCAGACCGGGGTCTCACCCGGCAGGTACGTCGAACGCAGCAGGGCCGACGCCGCCCGGCGGCTGCTGGAGACCACCGCGCATCCCCTGGACCGGGTGGCCAGGGAGTCGGGGCTCGGCGTCCCCGAGACCCTCTATCGGGTCTTCCGCCGTCATTGGCGCGTCTCACCCGGCGACTACCGCCGCCGGTTCCGGTCGAAGGAAAGCAGCAGATCATGAACATCGCGATTCCGCTCTATCCCCGGTTCACCGCGCTCGACGCCGTCGGGCCGTACACGGTGCTCGCGTTCGCGCCGGGCTGCACGGTCACGTTCGTCGCGGCCGAGCCCGGGCCGGTGCTCGACGACCGGGGCAGCCTGAGCCTCGCGGCCACCGCGTCGTACGGCGACCTGCCCGCGCCGGACGTGGTCGTCGTGCCGGGAGGGCCGGGGACGATCGAGGCGCTGTCCGACACGGAGTTGCTGAGCTGGATCGCACGGGCCCACGAGGGCACCCGGTGGACGACCTCGGTGTGCAGCGGCTCGTTCCTGCTGGGCGCGGCGGGGCTGCTGAAGGGCCGCAGGGCGACGACCCACTGGGGATGGCTCGACCAGCTCGCCGGGTTCGGCGCCGAGCCGGTCGGCGAGCGCGTGGTCATCGACGGCAAGATCGTGACGGCGGCGGGGGTGTCCGCCGGCATCGACATGGCCCTGAGCCTGCTGGCCGCGACGCACGACGAGGAGACGGCGCAGACCGTGCAACTCGCGATCGAGTACGACCCGCGGCCGCCCTACTCGGCAGGCAGCCCGAAGACCGCCCCGGCCGGCCTGAGCGACAAGGCGCTGGCCCTGATCGGCTGAGCCGTTCGTGCCGTCGAGCGTGTCGACCGGCACGGGCCTCGCGCCGCCCCCGCGGCTCCTCCGGGAGATTGTTCCGCATCGACCCCAGGCAACCGGTGAGGCCGCCGGGTGAACGAGGGTGATACCACTGGGCGCCTCTGGGGCGGTCCGGTGCGCGACCCTCAGGAGCGTACCGCTCGGTCATGACCCGCGGGAGCGCCTCGTCGAGACCGCCGCGTGAGGTGGTCGCCCACCTCGCGCGGCAGCCGGCCGCGCTACGTCACAGGGCCCGCCGCGTCCGGCCCTCCGGACACCGCGGGCAGGTCGAGGTGCTCGCGCAACGTCGTCCCGGTGTACTCGGTGCGGTAGGCGCCCCTGTCCTGCAACTCCGGAATCAGCTTGTTCACGATGTCCTCCAGAGAGGAGGGGAGCAGGTGCGGGCTGATGTTGAACCCGTCCACCGCACGCGTACGGACGTATCGCACCCATTCGTCGGCGACTTGCGACGCGGTGCCGACGAAGGCGCGCTCGCGCGGCGTGACCCGGCGGACGAGCTGCAGGATCGACAGGTTCTCCGCCGCGGCCTGCTCCCGCCACCGGGCGATGGTGGCGAGCTTGCCGGTGCGCCGCTCGATGGGGAGCGTGCCGCGAGAGGGGTCCAGCTCGGCCGCGCTCGGCTCGATGTCGGGCAGCGGGCCGTGCGGATCGTAGGCCGACAGGTCGGTGTTCCAGTACTGCTCCAGGAACGCGATCGCCCGGGGTGGCGAGACCTGCTCCGCGAACACCCACTCGGCGCGCTCTCTCGCCTCTTCCGGAGTGTCGCCGATGATCACCGAGGCGCCGGGCAGGATGCGCAGCGAGTCCGGCGAGCGGCCGTGACGGGCCAGCCGGGCCCGCAGATCGGCGGCGTAGGCGACGGCCTTGTCATAGTCGGTGTTGGCCGAGAACACCACGTCGGCATGACGGGCCGCCAGCTCGCGGCCGCCGTCGGAGTCGCCCGCCTGGAACAGCACCGGCCGTCCCTGGGGGCTGGCCGGAACGGTGGCGCGGGCGCGCAGCCGTACCAGGTCGGTGTCGCGTCCGACCTCGCGGATCGCGCCGGGCCGTGCCCAGGACGCCTCCTCTCCTGACTCGGCGATCGCGTCCGGCGCCCAGGACGCCCACAGCTCCTTGGCCGCCTCCACGAACTGCGTGGCCCGCTCGTAACGCCGCTCATGGGCAAGCCAGCCGCCGTGGCGGAAGTTCGCGCCCGTCCAGGCGTTGTCGGTGGTGACGATGTTCCAGCCGGCCCGTCCGCCGGACAGGAAGTCCAGGCTCGCCAGGCGGCGGGCCAGGTCGGCGGGGAAGTTGTAGGTCGTGTTCTGCGTGGCGACCAGGCCGATCCGCTCGGTCACCGCGGCGAGGGCGGAGAGCTGGGTGATCGCGTCGGGGCGGCCGGCCACGTCCAGGTCGTGCACACGTCCGCGGTTCTCCCGTACGCGGAGCCCCTCGCCGAGGAAGAACGCGTCGAACAGCCCGCGCTCCAGGAGCTGCGCGACGTGGACGAAGGTCTCGATCGCGGTGTGGGATGCGGCGTGCGGATCCGTCCAGATGAGCTGGGGGCCGACCCCGGGATAGAACACGCCGAGGTGCACCTGGGCGTGCGGGTCGTAGGGGGCGCCGGTCGGGCTGGGGGAGGTCATGGGGCGTCCCTTCAGACGGTCGCGCTCGCGACGGCGGCGAAGCGGTTGGCGGGATGGGGCAGGCCCAGCGTCGTACGGAGCGTGGCCCCGGGCACGGGCGGTGCGTGCAGGCCCGCCGCGGCGAGCGCGGGCAGCACGTCCGCGGCGAGCACCGGCAGGTCGGCGGCGAGGACGGCGGGGTGCAGGCGAACCCCGTCGACGGCCGGGGGGAGCGAACGCAGCAGTGCCACGAGCCCGCCGGCCGGTCCGGTGTAACGCAGGCGTCCCGAGTCCGGCCACGGCGTCGCCGCGTCCAGGACGGCGAGCCTCCGCGCCGCCGGTTCGGCGGCGTCGAGCACGACCTCGATCTCGGCGAACGCGAGCGCCGCGCCCGCGTCCTTGGCCTGCCGTGCCCGGCGGGCGAGCGCGTCGGGATCGGTCTCGCTCACGAGCACCACGTCGGCCAGGGCGTCGAGTTCCAGGGCGGCCGGGGCGAGCACGACGACCTGGCCCTGCGGCGGGCGCGGTGTGATGAGAGGTCCCGAGATGGTGAAGTTCGTCCCGATGTAGTTGACGTGATGGACGCGGCCGGAGTCGAGGTAGCGGCCGGTGGCCACGTCCTTGATCACCGCGTCGTCCTCCCAGGAGTCCCACAGCAGGCGGGCCACCTCGATGACGTCGGCCGCCTCACGCCGCGCGTCCTCGCCGGTGAGCGCCCGCGCCCCGATGGTGGCGAAGGCGTCGTCGCCGTCGGCCGCGCCGACCACCCAGGCCGCCCGGCCCCGGCTGGCGTGGTCCAGGCTCGCCAGCTGCGTGGCCAGGTGGAACGGCTCCGTCGTGGTCGTGTGCAGCGTGGGGGCGAGCCCGATGCCGCTGGTCAGAAGGGCGGCGAACGCGGCCCGGGTGCCCGCCTCCAGCCGCCCGGCGTCGTCCGGCGCGGGGCCGGCCAGGAGCGGGGAGTCGGCGAAGGTGGCGAGCGTGAAGCCGGCCGCCTCCGCCTCGGTGACGACCCGCCGCAGCGCCGCGGCCGTCAGCGTGTGCGCGGGTGGGCGGCCACTGTGGCGCCAGGAGGCCGGATGGGCGCCGTCTCCGTCCAGATCGACGGCGAGCGACAGGCGACGATCGGTCATGGTGGGCTCGTCCTCTTCTCTCCGTGCGGGTGTTCCTCCGCGGCGTTGCCGTCCAGCAATTAGCTGGTTATTTGGTAGGAATAGTCTGGAAGACGGATATGTTCCCGCACAAGGCGATCTTTTTCTGAGGACGCGTTCTGAGGGGCCCGGTCAGCCCGCGACCGGGGGCGCCTCCCCGTCCGGCCCTGTCGCGGGTCGCCAGCCGAGTTCGGGCCCCAGCCTCGTGGCGATGTCGGTGAGGATCTGCACGTAGTCCTCGTGGCCGAAGGTGAACGGCAGCGCGAACGCGACCTCGTCGATCTCCCGGAAGGCGGCGTGCGCGTACAGCCGCTCGGCGATTTCCGCCGAGCTGCCGACGAGATCGGGCGCGAACATCATGCGGGCAGGTCCCTGCGGTGCGGCGGTGCGGGGCGTGCGCTTGGCGGCGTACTCCTCGTACTTGGCCCGCTGCTCCGGCGTCGCCGTGTCGGTGGGGATGACGACCAGCCCCTGGGAGACGCGGGCCTTCTGCCCGTCGGGGTGGCGGTCGCGGAACTCCCGAATGTGGGAGAGCTGGATCTCGGCGAAGTCCTCCGACTCCTCCGCCTTGACGACGCTGCTGGTCAGGAAGTTCATGCCGTGTTCGCCCGCCCATCGGGCCGAGCGGAGGCTGGCGCCGCCGTACCACATGCGATCGCCCAGCCCCGGCGAGTGCGGCTGGACCCGGTCGGAGAAGACCTCGAACCCCTCGGTGCCGCTGAAATCGGTGACCGGCTCGCCGCGTACGAAGGACAGCAACCGGCGCACCCGCTCGTAACTGAAGTCCTCCAGGTCGGCGGTCCCGGGGTGGAGCGCGTCCTTGACCTGGTCGTAGTGCATCGGGGGCCCGACGCTGACGCCCGGGTTGAGCCGGCCCCCGGACAGGATGTCCACCGTGGCAAGGTCTTCGGCGAGCCGTAGTGGGTTCTCCCAGCCGAGGGGGGTGACCGCCGTCCCCAGCTCGATGCGGGTGGTGCGCTGGGAGGCCGCCGCCAGGATGGCGACCGGGGAGGAGATGCCGTACTGCAGATGGCGGTGCCGCACCCAGGCGCTGTCGAAACCGAGCCGCTCGCCCAGCTCGATGATCCGCAGCGTCGACTCGTGTCCCGGGCGCGGGTCGTCCCCGTCGAACAGTCCGATGGTCAGAAAACCCAGCTTGCGCAGTGGTTGTGTGGGCACCGGCATGATGACCTTCCTCCTCTTTGTCCAAAGCCAACCAGGAATGAGGGGAAATAATTGCCGGGGCCCGGCGGCTCCGCAACACTCGACGTCCTCGCTGGTCTACGACCGGCCGGCCGGTGCGCCGAACGGCCCGGCGTAGTCCGCGCGGCGCCGCCTGATGACGGTCTCGACCACGATCAGGTTGACGACCCAGCCCAGCGTCTGCCCGACCGGGATCATCGAGTTCGCGAGCTCTCCCATCGCTTCGGCCCCGCGGAAGGGGCCTGCACCAGCAGGAGCAGGGGAACGAGGACGCGCGCGGTGACGGCGAGGAACGCCGAGGAGATAGGCCCGGCCGAGCGCCCGGTGGACTCGCCTGCGAGCCCGCACCTTGGGCATGAACTGCAGGGAGCCGAGCACGAGCGCCACCGCGCCACGGAAGCCTTCACGCAGACAGCGAGGCGGCGTCGGGTTGGTCAGGCGGCGCTCGGGTGGTGCGATCAGTCCTTCGGCCAGTTGTCTGGGGAAGACACATAAGTGCCGCGATGGGGAACGGTGAACACCCATCCCTGCTTGCGAAGGAAGTCCACGGCGTTGCGAGCGGTGGCCTTGGCGACGCCGTACTGCTTCATCAGCGCCTTCTCCGGCGGAATGCGCCGATTCGGCACGAGGTCTCCGTTGCGGATCTGTTCCAGGATCTCGGCCGCTATGCGCTGGTAGACAGGCGTCCGTTCGGCTGACCGTGGAGTGCCCGGCTGTCCGACGAACGTTCCTTCGCCTTGGACGGTGTAGACGAGGCCCTGCTCGCGAAGCTCCCGGGTGACGCGTCGTGCCGTGAGGCGGGCGATGCCGTATTCGGCTTCCATCTCGGTCTCGCTCGGGACGGCGTCGCCCGGCTCAAGCTCGCCGTGATCGATCTGCTCTCGGATGATCTCGGCGATCTGTTTGTAGATCGGCACCGGACCGTCGCGATCAATCATGAAGGAATGATAGACGAAACCGGACGTCTACCTACAAAGCAGACAACCACCGGCTAGATGTATAGGAGTAGTAGACCGCTATAGCTAATATGGTCTACGCGTCGTCGACCTGGCCGTCAGACGCGATCCGGCGCCAGGCGGTGTCGGTGACGATCACGTGGTCGAGGAAGCGGAGGCCGACGGTGTCGGCGGCCTCGTGGAGGCGGGCCGTGACCTCGACGTCGGCGGGGCTGGGGTCGAGCGATCCGCTCGGGTGGTTGTGGGCGAGGCCGAAGGCGGCACCGCCGGAGAGGAGGACGGTCGTGACGATGTCGCGGACGGGCGCGGGAGTGTGGTCGCTGCCGCCCTCGGTGACAACGGTCCGGCGGAGCACGGCGCCGCGGCCGTCGCACACGATCACGACGAGCCGCTCGCGCGGCTGTCCGTGCAGCAGGGGAGCGGCAGCCGAAGCGATGTCGGCCGAGCAGGTGATCCGGCTTCGCTCCGGCTCCGCCTGGGCCCGCCGTACGAGATGGAACGCGGCCGCCACACGGGCGGCCTTGGCGGGGCCCACACCTGGGACGGCGAGCAGCCGGTGGGCCTCGGAACGGGCAAGCTCCCCGAGGTCGCCACAGTGGGCGATGAGCTGGGAGGCGAGTTCGACGGCGCTCACGCCCCTGCTGCCCGAGCCGAGCAGCAGGGCGAGCAACTCCCTGTCGGCGAGCGCGGCGGCTCCCGACGTCAGCAGCCGCTCACGCGGCTGGTCGGCCAGGGGCATGTCCTTGACGCGCATCGGCACCTCCGGATGGGGGATCCGGATTGGTTGTACCAGTGGGCACCGACAGTCAGAGGGGGCTGGGAATGCCGTAGACCAGCCGGAACCTGTCGCCGGGCACCACGGCGTCGCTGGTCTCGACCGGGCGCTCCCCGGTCCAGTACGTACGCTCGATCTGGAGCACCTGGACGCCGGCGGGCAGTTCGAGCAGGTCGCTCTCGGTCGGCTGGGGGACACGGATGAGCACGCTCTCGCTGATCTCCGTGACAGGCAGGCCGCTCGCCGCGAGCCGGAAGGCCGCGCTCCTGCGTTCGTACGTGCCCTCTTCGGGCGCCTGGCTCTGGCCGGGCTCGATCGGCTCGTACGAGGTGAGCAACTGCACCGGGCGGCCGTCCCCGCGGAAGATGTAGCGGGTTCTGATCACCGGGCTGCATTCCCCGATGCGGAGCCGGCGGGCGATGTCGGGAGGAGCGTCGGTGAGCTCGCTGCGCCAGCTCCAGCTGGGTTGTCGGCCGCCCGCCTGCATGTCGCTCGCGAAGGCGGCGTGCGGTTCGGGATAGCGGCTGCGGTGGAGCGGGAGCAGGATCGGTTTCTCCCGCACCCGGTGGCCGGAGCCCACCCGGCCGATGATGAGGCCCTCCTGGGCGAGCACGCGCAGCGCGTGGCGGGCGGCCGTTTCTCCGACGCTGTATTTCCGGGTGATCTGGTGCCGCGAGGGGATCGGTGCGCCCGGGGGGAGCGTGCCGTCGACGATCTGGCGGCGAATGTCCTCGACTACGCGCAGGTAGACCGGATCAGAGTTTGCCATCAATCCATCCCTGAGGGGGTGACGGGTCCTCCAAATCTTGGCGTATTCGCCGGGCGACCGAGAGTGACGGGGATGGCCTGTGACTCCAACTTTACCTGGTGAAAGGGCTGCTAATGGGTGATTGTGCCGCTAAGCGGCCAGGTGCTGATATTCCCCTTCCACCGCCCTATCACGGTATCCATGCCAGCCCTCCACGGGACGGGCACAAGCGGATCAAATGGATGCAGCCCACCAACCGCAGCGATCGCGTACGGGTGCGCCGACACACGTGCGAGTGCAAGCCGACGATCTATGAGCTGTGCGCGGCGGGCGGCCTGTTGTTCATCCGGCGGACGACCCGGGGCAAGAACCCGGAGGTCCGCGAGACCGAGCGGCTCGTGGCCGCGCGCATGGAGGAGCTGTGGGTGCGGCTCCTCGCAGGCGAGGTCCACTGACGTGGTCGCGGCTTCCGCCGCGGCCCGCCGCCCGCCCCGAAGGGGCTCGAAGGCCAGCGCAAACCCGTAAGGGCACGCGAAGGCTCGCGCGAAAACCGTGCAGGCCGGCGGAGGCTCCGCCAACCTGTGGAGGCCCGCGCGGGTTCGCGAAAACCCGTGAAGGCCCGCGGGCTCGCGAAAGACCCCCGAGGCCCCCCAGGAGACCCCTCGAAGACCGCTCGAAGACCCCGAAGATCCCCTAAGAACCCCCGGAGGTGCAGAAGCCGCTGTTCGCGGCCTTCCGGAAAATTCTCGCCAGCGGCGTGTAACGTCCGCGTAAGACGCGGCGATTTTCGGTTAGAGGTCGCTGATGTGTGTACCCCCGAGCACATATCGGCGGCCTCTTCCGCTGTCAGCACCGCTCACGGGGCGGTACTGGACATAACGGGGTGGCGAGGTCCATCACTCCTGCGGATCCGGGTACCGTTCGGTCTATGGCATCGCCTACTGGAACCTCCGACGCCCCCTTCGGCCGCACGCTGACCGCCATGGTCACACCGTTCACCTCTGACGGCGCCGTCGACTATGAGGGCGTCCAGCGGCTCGCCGCCTATCTCGTGGACGAGCAGCGCAACGACGGCCTGGTCGTCAGTGGCACGACAGGGGAGTCCCCCACCACCTCCGACGAGGAGAAGGACCGAATCCTGCGCGCGGTCGTCGAGGCCGTCGGCGACCGGGCCACCGTCGTGGCCGGTGCCGGCACCAACGACACGCGGCACAGCGTCGAGCTGGCCAGGGCCGCCGAGCGCGCCGGTGCGCACGGTCTCCTGGTGGTGACCCCCTACTACAACAAACCGCCGCAGGAGGGTCTGCTCCGGCACTTCACGGCCGTCGCCGACGCGACCGGCCTGCCGGTGATGCTGTACGACATCCCGGGCCGAGCCGGGGTGCCCATCACGATCGAGACCCTGTTCCGGCTGGCCGAGCACCCGCGCATCGCCGCCGTCAAGGACGCCAAGGGCGACCTGTTCACGGGCTCGCAGGTGATGGCCTCCACCGATCTCGTCTTCTACTCCGGCGACGACCTGCTGAACCTGCCGTGGCTTTCCGTCGGCGCGGCCGGGTACGTCAGCGTGGTGGGCCACGTGGTGGGCGCCGAGCTGGCCGCGATGGTCGACTCCTACCGGTCCGGTGATGTCGAGAACGCTTTGGCCGTCCACCGTCAGCTCCTTCCGGTGGTCTCGGCGATCATGACCCGCACCCAGGGGGCGATCATGGTCAAGGCGGCGTTGAAGCTGGTGGGCCAGGACGCGGGATACGTCCGGCCGCCGCTCGTGGACGCCACGGAGGAGCAGACGACAGCGCTTCGGGAGGACCTCATCACGGGGGGCCTCAAGCTTGTGGATTAGATCAACAGATGGAGCCGAATGAGCGACTTGATCAGAAGGAACGACGATAGGGAACTGCGCGCGCACGGCGAGCGGCCCGGGGCGGAGGGCGCGGAATGAGTCATCCGCATCCCGAACTCGGTCCGCCTCCGGCGCTGCCGGAAAACGGCCTGCGCATCGTCGCGCTGGGCGGCCTCGGTGAGATCGGCCGCAACATGGCGGTGTTCGAGTATGACGGCCGCCTGCTCGTGGTGGACTGCGGCGTGCTGTTCCCCGAGCCCGACCAGCCGGGCGTCGATCTCATCCTGCCCGACTTCGACTACATACGGGGGCGGCTCGACGACATCGAGGCGCTCGTGCTCACGCACGCCCACGAGGACCACATCGGCGCGGTGCCCTACCTGCTGCGCGAGCGGCGCGACATCCCGATCGTCGGTTCGCGGCTGACGCTCGGGCTCATCGAGAGCAAGCTGACCGAGCACCGGATGCAGCCGGTCAAGGTCGAGGTGGCCGAGGGCGAGCGGCGCACGTTCGGGCCGTTCGAGTGCGAGTTCGTCTCGGTCAACCACTCGATCCCCGACGCGCTGGCCGTGGCGATCCGCACCCCTGCGGGCCTCGTCCTCCACACCGGCGACTTCAAGATGGACCAGCTTCCGCTGGACGGGCGGCTGACCGACCTCGGGGCGTTCGCCCGGCTCGGGGCCGAGGGCGTCGACCTGCTGATGTCCGACTCCACCAACTCCGAGGTGCCGGGCTTCGTCACCAGCGAGCGGGAGATCGCGCCGGTCATCGACGACGTCTTCCGCAGCGCGACCAAGCGGATCATCGTTGCGAGCTTCGCCTCGCACATCCACCGCGTGCAGCAGATCATGGACGCGGCCGAGAAGCACGGCCGCAAGGTCGCGCTCATCGGCAGGTCGATGGTGCGCAACATGGGCGTGGCGCGCGAGCTGGGCTACCTGAAGGTGCCCGGTGGCCTGCTCGTGGACTCCCGGGAGATCGAGGAGTGGCCGCCGGAGGACGTGGTGCTGATCTGCACCGGCTCCCAGGGCGAGCCGATGGCCGCGCTGTCACGCATGGCCAACCGCGACCACCCGATCAGGATCGCCGAGGGCGACACCGTCCTGCTCGCCTCGTCGCTCGTGCCGGGCAACGAGACGGCGGTCAGCAAGGTCATCAACGGCCTCAACCGGTGGGGCGCTCGGGTGGTCCACAAGGGCAACGCGCGGGTGCACGTCTCCGGGCACGCCGCCGCGGGCGAGCTGCTGTACGTGCTCAACCTCACCAAGCCGTCCAACTTCATGCCCGTACACGGGGAGTGGCGGCACCTGCGGGCGCACGCCAGGCTCGCCGAGCTGACCGGCGTCCCCCGGGAGAACATCGTGATCGCCGAGGACGGCGTGGTCGTCGACCTCGTCGACGGCCAGGCGAGGATCACCGGCGCGGTTCCGTGCGGGTACGTCTTCGTGGACGGCACCTCGGTGGGCGACATCACGGACGTGGCGCTCAAGGACCGGCGGATCCTGGGCGACGAGGGGTTCATCTCCATCGTCGTCGTGGTCGACTCCACCACGGGGAAGCTCACCGGGGGCCCGGAGATCACCGCGCGCGGCTCGGGCATCGACCCCGACGCGTTCGACGCGGTCATCCCGCAGATCGAGGTCGCGCTGCAGGAGGTCGCCGCGTCCGGAGTGGCCGACGAGCTGCAGATCCGCCGGACCATCAGGCGTACGGTGGGGCGCTGGGTGAGCGACACCTACCGCCGCCGCCCGATGATCATCCCGGTGGTCGTCGAGGTCTGACGGGTTTATCCCGTTGTACTCGGAGACGGGCGTGGCGTAGCGTCCCGCCCGTGTCCGAGGTGAGGATCGTCTACCGCAAGTACGGCGGGTCGCTGCACTGGCACCAGTACGCGCGGGTGCTGGGCGAGGACGAGCACGGCGTCTGGACCGGATGTCCCCCGGGCACCGTCGGCCGGCGGGGAAACGAGCCGCCGGTGGTCTGGGAGGACGCCTTCGTGATGCTGTTCCCTGGGAACGCGTGGTGGACGGCCACGTTCAACTCCCCGTCGAACCGGTGCGCCATCTACTGCGACGTCACCACCGTGCCCGTCCGCGGCGACGGCCGGATCACGATGGCCGACCTCGATCTCGACGTGCTCCGGATGCGCGACGGCCGGGTGATCCTGGACGACGAGGACGAGTTCGCCGTCCACCAGGTGCGGTACGGCTACCCGGAGGAGGTCGTCCGCCAGGCGGAGCGGTCGGCCGCCTGGCTGATGGAGGCGGTGGCCGCGCGGACCGGCCCCTTCGGCGGCGCCCACCACCGCTGGCTGTCCCTCGTGAGATAGGGACCACGCCCGCCTTGATGTAGGCACCATGCAGGACCGAGGCCATGGGAAACCCTCTGTGGCTCATGACCACGCCCGCTTTGATGCAGGCACCATGTCCCATGCCTCGGCGGGCAGTGCCTCGCCGGGCCACGCCTCAGTGGGCCGGGCCTCAGTGGGCCGGGCCTCAGTGGGCCGGGCCTCAGTGGGCCGGGTCTCGGCGGGGGCGCCCCCAGTGTGCGGGGACGCCCCAGGCGTGTGGCCCGCATCAGTGGGCCGTGACCGCGCCCTCGGCGGGCTGCCCGCCGGTCTCCTCGTCCTCGGTCTCGGGGATCACCTTGGGCACGCCGCGCAGTGCGAACGGCACGGCGACCGCGAGCACGAGCAGGATGGCCGCGCCGGTCAGCACGGTGACGTGGATGCCTTCGACGAACGCCTGGCGGGCGGCCCGGGCGACGGCCCCCGCGGCGTCGCCCGGGAGCGTGGCTGCGACCTTCAGCGCGCCCGCGAGCGTGTCGCGTGCCTCGGCCGCGGGCCCGCCGGGCAGGCCGGGCGGAAGCGCCAGGCCGTTCCGGTAGGCGCTGGTCAGCACGGTGCCGAGCACGGCGATGCCGAGCGCGCCGCCCATCTCGTGCGCCGTCTCCGAGATCGCGCTCGCCGCGCCGGCCCGTTCCTTGGGCACCGAGGCGAGCAGCGTGTCGCCGGTCACCGCGAACGTGAAACCCATCCCGATGCCCTGGATGATCATGGCGACCAGCATGTAGAGATAGGGCGTCTCCGTGTCGATCCGGCTGAACAGGATGAACCCGGTCGCGGTCAGCACCAGCCCGAGGCTGACGACCGGCCCGCGGCCCCACCGGTGCACGAGCACACCGGACAGCGCGCCGCCGAGGCCCCCGGCGAGGCCGCCCGGCAACCCGGCGAGCCCCGCGGTCAACGGCGACCAGCCCATGACGAGCTGGAAATACTGCGCGAAGACCACCGACATGGCGAGCATCGCGAAGACCGCGACCAGTTCGGCGCCGACCGTGGCCGCGAACGCCCACCGCCGGAACAGCGCCACGTCGATCAGCGGCTCGGCCAGCCGGGTCTGCCTGCGGACGAAGACGACCAGCGCGGCGACCGCGACCACCGCCGCGACGATCACGGGGGCCTGCGCGACGCCGCCGGTCGTGGCCTCCTTCATCGCGTAGATCAGGCCGAGCACGCCTGCGGCGGACAGCGGAACGCTGACGAGGTCGAGCCGTCCGGGCCGGGGGTTGCGCGACTCGGGCAGCACGACGAACCCGGCGGCCAGGACGGCCACGACGACGGGCACGTTGATCAGGAAGACCGAGCCCCACCAGAAGTGGTCGAGCAGCAGGCCGCCGACGACGGGCCCGAGGGCGAACCCGATCGCGCCCACGCTGCTCCAGATGCCGACCGCGGTGGTCCGCTCCTTCGGGTCGGAGAACACGTTGCGGATCAGCGACAGCGTCGAGGGCATGATCGTCGCGCCGGCCACGCCGAGGAGCGCCCGAGCGGCGATCAGCAGCGGGGCGTTCGGCGCGAACGCCGTGAGCACCGAGGTCGCGCCGAAGGCGGCCAGGCCGGTGAGCAGCAGGCGTTTGCGCCCGATCCGGTCGCCGACGTTGCCCATGGTCACGAGCAGCGCGGCCAGCGCGAAGCCGTAGATGTCGGCGATCCACAGCAACTGGGTGGCCGAGGGCGCCAGGTCCTCGCCGAGCTTCGGCAGGGCGAGGTGCAACACGGTGAGATCGAGGGACAGCAGGAGCATGGCCAGGCAGGCGACGACCAGCGTGCCCCATTTGCGAGAGGTGCCGTTCATGGCCGTCAGCGTGCGCCCGGGCGCTGACGGCTCATCCACCGAGCGCTGACAGGTGCCTTTCGATGACGGTCAGCGCCGCCGCCTCCGTGTCCTCCGCGGCGCCCTCCGCAGCCCCCTCCGCGGCACCCCTCGTGACGCCCGCCGTGGCCGGCACCCGCTGCCGCGTGAACGCCTCGGCCTCGGCGTACGTCCGGTCGAAGGCGTCGTCGCCGAGGACGGTCCGGCAGCGCGCCTCGATCCGGGCGACGTCCGGATCGCGGACGGCGGGCGCTCCGCGCAGCGCGCCGCCGACGCCCAGCAACCAGGCGGCCCGCTCGGGGGCCTCCTCCAGCAGCGCGACGCCGGCGACGCCCTCCGCGACCGCGGCGGTCATGGCGAGGCTGCGGGTGCCGAGGCCGGTGGTGAGGGCGCGGCGGTGCCACGCCAGCGCCTCGGCGGCCTGGCCCGACATCTGCGCGGCCCAGCCGAGCGCGAGATAGACGTGCGAGCGCGTCTCCTCGGCGGTGAACCACTCGGCCGTGCACTCCGCCAGGGCCGTCTCGTACCACCGCCGGGCCCCGGGCAGGTCGCCGTCGTGCCGGGCGAGCTCGCCGAGCCCGAGGAGCGCCGTCGCGAGGATCTCCGGTGCGCCCGTGCGCCGGGACAACTCGGCGGCCCGCTCGAAGTCGGCCCTCGCGGCGTCCATGTGCCCGGAACGCATGCGGGCCCAGCCGCGCCGGCAGAGGCTCTCGGCGAGGTCCGCCGTGGCGCCCAGCCGCTCGGCCAGGTCGATCGCCTCGTTGGTCAGCGCCTCGACCCGTTCGAGATCGCCCCGCCCGTCGGCGACGTCCGACATCGCGGACAACATCATCACGCGGAGCCAGACGTCCCCGGCGGCGCGGGCGTCGCGGAGCGCGCCGGTGAGCTCCTGCTCAGCCTCGTCGAGCCGGCCGTCGAACGCCTTGAGATAGGAGAGGCTGAACCGGCTGAGCATCCGCGTCCACGGGTCGCGCTCCAGCGCGCGGAACAGGTCCTCCATCCGGCCGAGCATCTCCCCGGAGGGTGGACCGCTGATCATCGCGTTCAGCACGAGGAGGTACGGCTGACGGGGCGGCATGGGCAGCGTGTAGGTCCGGCCGATGGCCTCGGCCACGAGCGCGTCCAGGGCGGGGCCGCTCGTTCCGCCCCAGGCCACGAGGCAGGCGCACACGACGTGCTCCTCCTCCAGGCCCTCGGGCGGCGTGGCGCCGACCTCGCCCAGCAGTTCGGCGCCCAGCCGGGCGGCCTCGCCGCGCAGCCCGCGCAGCAGCCAGTAGCCGGCCGTGGCCGACAGCAGCCGCAGCGCGGGTGCCAGATCACCCGCGCGTACGGCACGGCGCAGCGCGGCCTGCAGGTTGTCGCGCTCGCCGTCCAGCCGGCGCAGCCACTCGATCTGACCATGCCCACGCAGGTGCGGGTCGGCCGTGGCGGCCAGGTCGAGGATGTACGCGAGGTGGGCCTGCCGCATGGTCTCGCTCTCGCCGGCCTCGGCGAGCCGTTCGGCGCAGAACGCCCGGATCGTCTCCAGCATCCGGTAGCGGTCGTCCACCACCTCGACGAGGGACTTGTCCACCAGGGAGGCGAGCACACCGTCGGTGTCGGGCAGGCCGCACACCCGCTCGGCCGCCTCCAGCGTCGCGCCGCCCGCGAAGACCGTCAGCCGCCGGGCGAGCGCGCGCTCCGGCTCGTCGAGCAGGTCCCAGCTCCACTCGACGACCGCGCGCAGCGTCCGGTGGCGCGGCTGGGCCGTACGGCTGCCGCGCGACAGCAGCGCGAAGCGCGGGGCGTCGCCCTCCGCCGCCGGGTCGCCGTCGTCGCCGCCCAGCCGGACGGCGATCCGGGCCAGGGGCAGCGAGCGCAGCCGCGCGGCGGCCAGTTCGACGGCGAGCGGCAGCCCGTCGAGCGCCCGGCAGATCCGCAGCACGTGCCCGACGTCGCCGGGCGTGAGGACGAATCCGGGGCGTACGGCGGCCGCCCGCTCGGCGAACAGCCGTACGGCCGGATAGGCGAGCGCGTCCTCCACGGAGGGCTCGGCGGCGGACTCGCCGGCGGCTTCGTCGGCGGGCGGCGGGACCCGCAGCGGGGGCACCGGGCACAGGCGCTCGCCGGTGATGCCGAGCGCCTCCCGGCCGGTGGCCAGCACGCGCAGGGCGGGGCACGCCGCGAGCAGCCGGTCGGCGAGCCGGGCCGCCTCCTCCACGACGTGCTCGCAGTTGTCGAGCACGAGCAGCACCGGCCGCAGGGTGAGGGCGGCCACGAGGCGGGCGACCGGATCGGCGGCGCCCTGCCGCGTGCCGGGAGCGGGGATGGCCGCGGCGGTCTCGCGCAGCCCGAGCGCGCCGAGCACGGCCTGCGGCACGTCGGCGCCGTCGGTGAGCGGGGCCAGCTCCACGAGGCAGACCTCGCCCGGCCACCGGCCGGCCGCCTCGATCGCCAGCCGGGTCTTCCCGGTGCCGCCCGGGCCGATGAGCGTCACCAGCCGCGCCTCGGCGAGCAGCGCGCCGATGCGCTCCAGCTCGTCGTCGCGGCCCACGAGAGAGGTGAGCGGGACGGGGCGCCCGCCGGTCGCGGCGGAGGCGGAGGCGGGAGCGAGGGAGGGATCGGAGCGCAGCACCGCGAGGTGGATCGCGGCCAGCTCGGCCGAGGGATCGACGCCCAGCTCGTCGGCGAGCACCCGCCGGGCCTCGTCATAGACGGCCAGCGCCTCCGCCGGGCGGCCCGCAGCGTACAGCGCGCGCATGAGCTGTCCGCGCGAGCGCTCCCGCAGCGGGTGTGTCGCGACCCGTTCCTGCAGCTCGGGCAGCAGGTCGCGGTGCCGCCCGAGGGCGAGGCGGGCCTCGGTGAGGTCTTCGGCCGCCGACAGGCGCAGCTCCTCCAGCCGGGCCGCCTGGACGGGTGCGAACGGCGCGTCGGGCACGTCCGCGAGCGCGGGCCCGCGCCACAGCGCGAGGGCCTGGTCGAGCAGGCCGGCGGCCCCGGCGGGGTCGCCCGCGTCGAGCGCCCGCCGCCCCTCGGCCGCCAGCCGTTCGAAGCGCGGCGCGTCCACGTCGTCCGGGTCCACCGCCAGCCGGTAGCCCGCGGGTTCCCGTACGACGAGGTCGCCGAGGTGCTGGCGCAGCCGCGACACCTGGGCCTGCAGGGCGTTGGTCGCTCCGGCGGGAGGCTCGGCGCCGTAGAGGCCGTCGATCAGGCGTTCGGTGGTGACGACCCGCCCCGCGTTGAGGAGCAGCAGGCCGAGCAGCGCCCGCACCCCCGGCCCGCCGACCGGGACCGGGCGCTCGCCGTCGGGCCGCGCCTGCGTGGGGCCGAGGATGCCGAACCGCATGCCCATGATTGTCCCGCATCGTGTCGGTCTCTGGGGTGGGCTCGGCACGGGTTCGGCACGGGTTCGGCACGGTGCCTCAGCGGCGGATCGCCTCGGCGATCGCCTTCAGCCGGGCCGCGGAGGCGAGGCCGCCGTGATACCAGTGGATCTCGTCGGCACCCGCGGCCGTGTAGGCCTCGGCGAGGAACGACAGCGCCGCGCCGTCCGCCGGGCGCGGGGGCAGGGCCAGCACGTACGCGCCCACGCGGGGGCCGAGCCGGCCCAGGGCGCGCAGCCCGGCCTCGTCCACCTCGGGGGCGTTCCAGCAGTTGCCGACGAGCACGTCGACGTCCACCCCCTCGGGCACGGTCGCGAACGGGCTGGTCGCCCACGGGTCGGCGTTGGCGTGCAGGGCGATCTTCAGGCCGGGCCGCACCGCCCTGGCCTCGGCCAGCAGCAGGTCGCGCAGTTCGCCCGCGAGCCCCGTGCGCAGGTCGCGCACCGGGCCGGCGAGGTCGCCGAGCGCGTCCTCGACCGAGCGCGGCGCGCCGTCGACGCCCGCCCGCACCCTGGCGCGGACCTCGGCGAAGTCCAGCCCGGCCGCCTCATAGCGGCGCAGGCAGGCCGCGCAGAAGCACAGCGACAGCAGCGCGATCTGCGCGGGCGACCAGTCGGCGCCGTCGGTCTTCTCGTGGTGGCCGCCGTGCCGGAAGCCGAGCGCGCCGCACGCCTCCAGGATCAGCGCGTCGGGGTCGCCCGCCTCGACGACCTCGTGGACCAGCGTGCGGCAGTAGTCGCGCACGTCGGCCGCCGCCGGGCACAGCGCGTACGGATAGAGCTCGCCGAAGGCGTTGGTGACGACCAGGTCGGGGTTGGCCGCGCCGAGCAGCGTGCTGTGGGTCAGCACGGTCCACGCGTGGACCGGCAGCCCGACGGCGCGCAGGGCGTCCCTCGCCTCCCCGAACGGGTCGCCCGAGTCCACCCACGACGGCGTGCCGGGCACGAGCCGCGACCCCTTCCACGCCTCCTCGCGTACGGGGACGTAGCAGGCGGCGTGCCGGGCGTCGACCAGCCGGTGCGCCGGATGGAAAGGGGTGGCGGCGCGGGTGGTGTGGTAGGAGGCGGCGAGCGCCACCGCGTCGACGCCGAGCGCCTTGAGGCGTGCGGCGGCGCCGGGGTCGCCGACGATGTCCCAGGGGTAGGCGTAGATGACGTTCACCAGCGTGGCCTCCGAGCGGAGAAGGACGGGTCGACGGACCGCATGTACGTCGTGTCGTCGCGGGAGCGTACCCCGCACTTCTCATACTGCTCGTTCATGATTGCGAGGGCGTCGCGGTCGAGTTCCACTCCGAGTCCCGGGCCGTCGGGCACCGGGACCGCGCCGTCCACGAACCGCAGCGCGCCGGGGACGACCACGTCCTGGCCGTCCTGCCAGGGCGTGTGGGTGTCGCAGGCGTGGGTGACCGACGGGGTGGCGGCGGCCAGGTGGGTCATCGCGGCGAGGCTGATGCCGAGGTGGGAGTTGCTGTGCATGGACAGCTCGATGCCGAAGGTCGCGCACAGTGTGGCGATGTGCGCCGAGCGCACCAGGCCGCCCCAATAGTGGTGATCGGTCAGCAGCACGCCGATCGCGTTGCGCCGGACGGCCTCGGGCAGGTGCTCGGGCGTCACGACGCACATGTTGGTGGCGAGCGGCATCGGCACCTCGGCGGCGACCCGGGCCATGCCCTCGATGCCCTCGGTCGGGTCCTCCAGATATTCGAGCACGCCGTCGAGCTCGCGGCCCACCCGGATCGAGGTCTCCACGCTCCAGACGGCGTTGGGGTCGAGGCGCAGCGGATGGTCGGGGAACGCCTCGCGCAGCGCGCGGGTCGCCTCGATCTCCTGCTCGGGCGGGAACACGCCGCCCTTGAGCTTGATCGAGCGGAAGCCGTACCGGCCGATCAGCATCCGGGCCTGCTCGACCACTCCTTCGGGGTCGAGTGCGGCGCCGAAGCCGTCGTCCGGCGCGCCCGGGTGGCCCGCCCACTTGTAGAACAGATAGGCGCTGTACGGCACGGCGTCGCGCACCCTGCCGCCGAGCAGGTCCACGACGGGCCGGCCCACCGCCTTGCCCTGGATGTCGAGGCATGCCACCTCGAAGGGGGAGAAGATCCGGTCGACGGTCTTGGCCCGCGAGGAGGTGCCGGTCAGGCCGTGCAGGTCGGTGACGACGTCGGCCCCGACGAGGCCGGCCACGGTGGCGTACATCGCGTTGTGGCCGTAGACGTCGTGTCCGATCAGCGCCTCGGCGGCGGCCCGCACCCGCACGAGGTGGTCGAGGTCGCCGTAGGTCTCGCCGAGGCCGGTGAGCCCCTCGTCGGTGACGACCTCGACGATCGTGCGCAGCGCCCACGGTTCGTGCACGCCGGCGGCGTTGAGCAGCGGCGGGTCGCGGAAGGCGACCGGCGTGACGTTGATCTCGCGAATCCTCATCCCACGATCTCCAATCCGGCCTCGATCAGCCGCTCCAGCCGGGCCACGTGCTCGGGCGCCGCGTCGACCAGCGGCGGGCGCACCGGGCCCACGTCGAGGCCGCGCAGTGCGACGCCG
This sequence comes from Microbispora sp. CL1-1, assembly GCF_012034195.1. NCBI lineage: Bacteria > Bacillati > Actinomycetota > Actinomycetes > Streptosporangiales > Streptosporangiaceae > Microbispora > Microbispora sp. CL1-1. The sequence continues at coordinate 37,808 of NZ_JAATEK010000024.1, read as the reverse complement.
GCCTTGATGAGCGAGACGGCGTAGCCGGGCACGAGGTCGCGCAGCTCGACCAGCGGGCGGTAGAAACCGGCGAGCAGGCGCCGCACGAGGTCGTCGTCCCCGGCGGTCACGGCCTTGTGGAAGGCCAGCGCCACCTCGGGGAGGAAGCAGAACACGGCGGAGGAATACAGGCTCACGCCGATCCCCCGATAGGCGGGCACGGTCATCTCGGCCGTCGGCAGCCCGTTGAAGAACGTGAAGTCGCCGTCGGTCGCGTCCCTGACGGCGAGCACGATGCGCTGCATGGCGTCGACGTCGCCCAGGCCGTCCTTGAACCCGACGACGTTGGGGATCTCGGTGAGCGCCACGGCGGCGGCGGGCGTGAAGCGGGCGTTGGCCCGTTGGTAGACGATGATCGGCAGGTCGGTGGAGGCCGCGATCTCACGGACGTAGCGGACCAGCCCGTCGGCGGGCGCGCTGACCAGGTAGGGCGGCAGCAGCAGCAGGCCGTCGGCGCCCGCGTCGGCGGCCCTGTGCGCGCACTCGCGGGCGAACGGGAGGGAGCCGCCCGCTCCCGACAGCACGGGCACCCGCCCGTCCGCCGACTCGACGGCGATCCGCACCACCCGTGCGTACTCGTCGATGCCCAGTGCGTTGAACTCGCCGGTGCCACAGGCGGCGAACACCCCGCCCGCGCCCTCGGCCACCCCTCGGCTCACGTGCTTGGCCAGCACGTCCTCGGCCAGCTCACCGTCCGAGCCGAACGGTGTGACCGGAAAGAAGAGAACGCCGTCGAGCTGCATCCGCCCACCCCCCTTGGTGTCCACATATATGGACAGAGTTCTTCAATATGTCCCCGAAGCTAGCCGGATCATCCGATGAAAGTCAACTTTGTCACCCTTTGGCCGCGCCGCTGCTGCCCGCGGCGCTGGTCGGCCCGCGGCGCTGCGGGCCGAGCTTGTAGGCGGGCGTCATCGGCATCTCTCCGGAGCCAGGCTGCCGGCGGCAGGGGCGAGTGCGGGGGGTGAGTGCAGGGGGCGAGTGCGGGGGGTGAGTGCAGGGAGTGAGTGCGGGGGGTGCGTGCGCCGATCGGACAGATGACGCGGCATGTGCCCGCCTCCGGTTCACGTGTTTGGGGTGGTTCACGTTCTGAATCGGCCCCGCAATTGTGATTGCTCGCTAGCAAGACCGTAGAAATTGGCATCAGTTGCGTCAAGGAGAGATGTCGGGTCAGATATGTGAACCATGCACGTGCTTGTGAACATTTGTGGGTTGCTGCGAGACTGACGCCGTTCCGCATCGACACGGTCCATACGTCGCTTGGACGATCACGGAGCGCCGCGCACCGGCGCGGGCACCAAGATCCCCATCGCCGGGGCCGCGCTCCATGCAGGGCCGATCCGACAGGAGGCACATGCGAATTCTCATGACCGGCGCGGCGGGCGGCGTCGGCACCCTGCTGCGACCCCGGCTGGCCAGAGAGGGGCGCGTGCTGCGCCTGCTCGACGTCGTCCCGCTGGAGGCGGGCCCGGGCGAGGAGGCCGTGACCGCCGACATCACCGACCCCGCCGCGATGGAAGCGGCGATGGACGGCGTGGACGCCGTGCTGCACCTGGGCGGCCACAGCGTCGAACAGCCGTGGGCGGACATCCTGCAGGTCAACATCAACGGCACCTACGTCGTGCTGGAGGCCGCGAGGCGGGCCGGAGTGCGCCACGTCGTGCTGGCCAGCAGCAACCACGCGGTCGGGTTCCACCCGCGCGGCGAGGGCGAGGCGCCCGACTACCTGTTCCCGCGCCCCGACACCTTCTATGGCGTGAGCAAGGTGACCAAGGAGGCGCTCGGCTCGCTCTACCACGACCGCTACGGCATCCAGGTGACCTGCCTGCGCATCGGCTCGTGCTTCGAGAAGCCCAGGGACGTGCGCATGCTGTCGACCTGGCTGTCCCCGGACGACTGCGCGCGGCTGGTCGAGGCGTCGCTTGCGGCCGACGGCTTCCACGTGGTGTGGGGCGTGTCCGCCAACACACGCCGCTGGTGGTCGCTGGAGGAGGGCCGGGCCATCGGCTACGAGCCCAAGGACGACTCGGAGGTGTTCGCCGAGAAGCTGATCGCCGAGCACGGCGAGCCCGATCTCGGCGAGCTGCCGCACTCCCTGGTCGGCGGGGCGTTCTGCGGTCCCCGTTACGATGTCGGGAATCTGACGGCGGAAAAGTGAGGTGACCGATCAGGTGATCGATTCCGTACAGGCGGCGGTCGAGCGAGCCGCGACGGCGGGCGAGGCGTGGCGGGCGACGCCCCCGGCCGAGCGAGCCACCGTGCTCGAAAGTGTCGCCGACGCCCTGCTCAAGCACGCCGAGGAGCTGTGGCCTGCCGCCGCGGAGGAGACCCGGCTGCCGGAGGCGCGGCTGCGCGGCGAGATCGCCCGTACGGCCGCGCAGTTCCGGCTGTTCGCCGACGTTCTGCGGGACGGCGGCTGGGTCGAGGCGGTGATCGACCACCCCGACCCCGGCGCCACCCCGCCCCGGCCCGACCTGCGGCGGATGAACCACCCGCTCGGCGTCGTGGCCGTCTTCGCGGCCAGCAACTTCCCCTTCGCGTTCTCGGTGGCGGGCGGCGACACGGCGTCGGCGCTCGCGGCCGGCTGCCCGGTCGTGGTCAAGGCCCACGAGGGGCATCCCCGCACCTCCGACCTGACCGCCTCCGTCGTACGGCAGGCCCTGCCCGACCCCGACCTGCTCGGGCTCGTGCACGGGTTCGAGGCGGGGGCTCCGCTGGTGCAGCACCCGCTCGTCACGGCGGTCGGCTTCACCGGCTCCCTCGCGGGCGGCACGGCCATCCAGCGGCTGATCGACGAGCGGCCCGACCCCATCCCGTTCTACGGCGAGCTGGGCAGCGTCAACCCGGTCGTCGTGTTGCCGTCGGCCGGCCCCGCCGAGGTGGCCTCCGGGTTCGCGGCCTCGCTCACGCTGGGGGTGGGACAGTTCTGCACCAACCCCGGCCTGGTCTTCGTACCGGCCGAGGGCGGGTTCGAGGAGGCCATCGCCGAGGCGGTCGGCGCGACCAGCGGCGGGCCCATGCTGACCGGCAAGATCCGCGAGGGCTACCTGCGGGCGTCCGGCCGGCTGGCCGAGCGGCTCCCCGTGCTGGCCGGCGGAAGCGAGGTGGACGGCATCACCCCACAGGTCTTCGCCGCCGACCTGGAGGCGTTCGCGGACGGGCTGCCCGAGCTGGCGGAGGAGTGCTTCGGCCCGTCGGCGATCGTGATCCGCTATCGCGACGCCGCCGACCTGCCCGCCGTGCTGCGCCGGCTGCCCGGGTCGCTGACCGCGACCATCCACGCGGCCGGGCCGGAGGAGGCCCGCGATCTCGTGCCGGTGCTGCGGCGCCTGGCGGGGCGGCTCATCTGGAACGGCTGGCCCACGGGCGTCGCCGTCTGCTGGGCGATGCACCACGGCGGCCCCTGGCCCGCCTCCACTGCCCCGGCGCACACCTCCGTCGGCGCGGCCTCGATCAGCCGCTGGACCACCCCCGTGGCCTACCAGGACTGGCCGGCGGATCTGCTGCCGCCGGAGCTGCGCGACGACAACCCCCTCGGCGTGCCGCAACGCGTGGACGGCCGCCTGCGCGTCTGACACCACCGCGCTCGTCGCCGCGTGTTCGCTACCGCGCCGCTCCCGTTCCGGGGGAGCGGCGCGGACTGTTATTCGGCCCGCTGTTCCTTGTGCTGTTCCGACCGGTCTTCGGGTCGCTGTTCCGACCGGTCTTCGGGGTGCCGTTCGGGGCCGAGCCCGAGGAGCCGGGCGACCAGGGAGACCTGCTCGGCGTAGTGCCGGACGAACTCGGGGGAGTGGGGATCGGCTCCGCAGACGCCCTCGACGACGTGTGGCAGGGTGACGGGGGCCATGGCGGCGGCCATCAGCATGATGCTCAGACAGGCCGGATCGACCTCGTCCGGCAGCCGGCCCGCCGCCTGCCGGGCGCGGACCTCGTCCACGTAGCCCCGCAGCGCCTCGGAACGCGGCGCCTGGTCGGGATCGGTGTGCGGCCCCGCGTACTCCAGGCCGCTCCACGCCAGCAACCGGACACCGTCCGGGTTGTCCAGCGCCTCCAGCGCGTACCTGCGGATCTGCTCGGGCAGCGGCGTGGCGGGCGACACGAGCTCGCCCTGACGCTGCCGCCAGCGTTCCCCGAGGGCCCGATAGAGGCCCTCCTTGCCGTCGAAGTAGTACGAGATCAGCTGCTGGTTGACGCCGGCCCTGGTGGCGATCGCGCTGAGCCGGGCGCCCGCGTAGCCGTGCGCGGCGAACTCGGCCGTGGCCGCGTCCAGGATGAGCCCGCGGGTGCGCTCCGGGTCGCGCTGCCGTTCCTGGGGCTTGGGCGATCTGCGGGGCTTCGGCGTGGACATGATCCGATCGTAGCGCTGACAGTGTCATCCATCCATTCAACACAATCAACCATCTGATTGACACAATTTTATAGACGGTTGATTATGGGTGCGACAGGTTCCGAACGGGAGGACGCACCCATGACCACGCCGTACGACGACAGGACCGCCGTTCTCATCGTGGGAGGAGGCATCACCGGCCTGTCCGCCGCGCTCTTCCTCACCCGCCTCGGGGTCCGCCCGATGCTGGTCGAACGGCATCCGTCGACGGCGATCACACCGCAGGCGCGGGCGTTCAACCCGCGCTCGATGGAGATCTACCGCTCGCTCGGGCTGGAGGAGGAGATCCGCGGGCGGCAGTCGATCCTCGCCGGCCTTCCGGAGATGATCGGCGCGGACACGCTGGCCGGCCGGGAGCGCTTCCGCGTGGACCTGCTCGCGCATGTCCGGCCGCCGTCATCGGTCGGCCCGGCCGACTGGGCGATGATCGACCAGGACGAGCTCGAACGGATCGTGCGCTGCCATGCCGAGAGCGGCGGCGCGGACATCCGCTTCGGCACCGAGCTGGTCTCCTTCGACGCCGACGACGACGGTGTGACGGCCGTCGTCCGCGACCTGCGCACCGGCGCCGACCGATGCGTCCGCGCCGATTATCTGGTCGCCGCCGACGGTCACCGCGCCGGCGTGCGCGGCCGGCTCGGCATCGGCGCGGACCAGCCGGGACCGGTGACCCACGTGGCGTACTTCGTCTTCGACGCCGACCTCACCGCCGTGCTGCGGGAACGCCGGTTCCTGCTGGCCTACCTCGACCGGCCGGTCACCGGCACCGTGCTCGTGCCGCTGCGGACCCCCGGGCGGTGGATGCTCGGCGTGCCCTACCGGCCGGGCGAGACCCCCGGCGACTTCTCCGAGGGGCGCTGCGCCGAGCTGGCCCGCCTCGCGACCGGGGTGGAAGACCTCGACCTCACGCTCGTGCCCCCGGTGCCGGGATGGCCGTGGGAGGTCTCCCACAGTACGGTCGGCGGGTGGGTCGCCCACCGATACCGGGCCGGGCGGGTGTTCATCGCCGGTGACGCCGCCCACGTCGTGCCGCCGTCCGGGTCGTACGGCGCGAACACCGGCATCGCCGACGCGCACAACCTGGCGTGGAAACTCGCCGCGGTGATCGGCGGCCGGGCGGGAGACGCGCTGCTGGACACCTACGAGACCGAGCGCCGGCCGGTCGCGCTGCTGACGCTGGAGACCGCGACGCGGCACCTCGCCGGTCGCCACGAAGGCACCGGCGAGGACGTCACCGCGATCGACGACCTGACCATGATCCTCGGGTACCGCTACGACTCCCCGGCGATCATCCCGGAGACGCCCGCGCCCGAGGCGCCGGCCGAGGACCCGCGGGCGCCCGGCGGGCGTCCGGGCCTGCGGGCGCCGCACGTATGGCTGGAGCGCGCGGGGACCAGGCTGTCCACGCTCGACCTGTTCACCGGAGCGTTCACCCTGTTGATCGGCCCGGACGGCGCGGAGTGGGCCGCGGAGGCCCCGGGCCGCGCCGGGCTGGACGTCCACCGGATCGGCGTCGATCTGCGTGATTCCGAAGGCCGGTTCTGCGAGGCGTACGGCATCACGAGGACCGGCGCGACCCTCGTCAGGCCCGACGGTTTCGTCGCCTGGCGGTCGAAGCAGAGCCCCCGCGGCGGGCGGCCGGGACGCCGGCTGGAGGAGGTGCTGGCCCGCCTGCTCGCTCCGGACGCCCGCCCGAGGTGAAGGGCCGGCGTCTCGATAGCCTGGACAACCAGGTGCGAGCATCGGGGGTCTCGCCGTGGCCGACGTGGTTGACCGATACTTCAGTGCGTACAACGCCCACGACCTGGACGAGGTCATGGGGTGCTTCTGCCTCAAGCCCGTCGCGGTGGGGCCGGGCGGCCCGGTGGAGGGCCGTTCGGAGGTGGCGTCCTACCACACCGCGATCTGGAGCGCGTTCCCCGACCTGCACGTCACGGTGTTGCGGAAGGTCGTGGAGGGCGACGTCGCGGCGGTCACCACGGTGGGGACCGGCAGGCACACCGGGCCCTTCCCGCTCACCACGGGTGAGGAGCTCCACGGCTCCTGGCGGTACGTCAGCGTGCGGTGCGGCTGGTTCTTCACCGTGCAGGACGGCCTGATCGTCGACCAGCAGATCTTCTTCGACCAGCTTGAGCTGTATCTCCAGCTCGGGCTGCCGCTGTCCCGCCTCGGCCCGCCCTGACGAGGGTGCGCGCGGCTCCTCCGCACACCGCCTCCGCACACCGCCTCCGCACACCGCCTCCGCACACCGCCTCCGCACACCGCCTCCGCACACCGCCTCTGCACGCGGCTTCTGCACGCGGCTTCTGCACGCGGCCCCTGTGCGCGCGCACAGGGGCCGCGCGCCTGGCACGCACAGTCGCGTACAGGGGTCGCGCGCCGCCGGCCGTCAGTGGATCTCGCCGGCCCCGGCGTGCCGGGAGACCTCCCTGCGCACGCTCGCTGCGGGGTCGATCCCCGTGTGCAGGGCCGGCGTCCAGCCCGCGTCGGCGCCGAGGTCGGGGTCGTTCTTCGCGTTGTAGACGGAGACCAGGTCGATCGGCGTCTCCTTGCCGCCGACCCGCAGCAGGTTGCCCTTGGCCGTCAGCGTCGTGCCGCCCCAGTTGTAGAGCAGGTCGGCCGGGTCGACGCTCCGGCTCAGCCGGAAGTAGTTGTTCTCGGCGTAGATCTGCGACTCCACGCCCACGCCCAGCGCGTACTCGAAGGGCTCGGCGTCGGGCACCTGGTAGTAGTTGTTGTAGACGTGCACCTTGCCGAACCGCACGCGGGGCAGCCGCTGCAGGTTTCCGGAGAACTCGTTGTGGTGCACGGTGACGCTGAGCTTGCCCCGGTCGGTCGCGGGGTTGTTGGTCGAGCCGATCAGCATGGTCTTGTCGTGGTCGGAGAACTTGTTCCACGACACGGTCACGAAGTCGGAGCCGTTGGTGATGTCGGCCTGCCCGTCGTGCACCTGGTACGGCCGCCCGAAGTAGAGCGGCTGGTCGGAGTCGGGGTTGTCCCCATCGGTGAAGGTGTTGTGGTCGATCCAGACGTGGGTCGAGCCGGTGACCGAGATGTTGTCGTAGAGCGAGTTCCAGTTGCCCTCGTCGCCGTCGGTGGGGTCCCACTGGGGGAAGCAGTCGGCCGCGTCCTCGAAACGGATGTTGCGGATGATGACGTTGTCGGCCTTGTCCACGTGCAGGTTGACGTGCCGGATGGTCGCTCCCGGCAGGCCTGCGATGGTGGTGTCGGACGGCACCTTGAGCTTGATGTACTTCGTCTGCGCAGCGGCGGAGGCGGCCAGCGCGTCCTCCATGGGCCCGGACGGCTCGGTGTCGCGTCCCCACACCGCCGGGTCGTACGCCGCGAGGTAGCCGGCCAGGGTGTAGCCGCCGGTGGCGAAGTCGGCGCAGGTCTTGTCGACGTCGATGACGCCCTTGACATAGATGATGCGGGGGCCGGGGGAGGCGAGCGCCGCGGCCAGGCCCGCGCGGTCGGTGACCACGTGGACGTTCGACGCGGGGGCCGCCGCGCCGCCGGTGGTGCCCGTGCCGGACGAGGCCCAGCCGTCGCCCGAGGGCAGCGTCTGCCGCCCGATGTCGGCCGGCTTCCCGGCGGGCGGGGTGACCGCTCCGGCGGGGCCCGCTCCCAGCACGGGGACGGCGGCCGTGATCGCGAGGGCGGCCGACAGGAGTAGGGATCTTCCGGGCATGACTGTCTCCGTTCCGCGGTCGCTCCCCCGAGACGAGTCGTACGTGTCGCCGGCGCTCAGGCCGGATCGGGCGACCGCTCCAGTTCTTCGAGAAGGGCGAGGCCGCGGCCGATCAGCCCGGCGAGCCTGTCGAGGTGCTCGGGGCTGGGATCGGACAGCGGCCGGCGGACGGGTCCCACGTCCAGACCACGCAGGCGAACGCCCGCCTTGATGAGCGAGACGGCGTACCCCGGGCCCTCGTTGCGGAGGTCGACCAGGGGACGGTAGAAGCCCTCGATCAGACGGTTCGCGACGTCGTCGCGGCCGTCCCGCATCGCCCGGTAGCAGGCGAGCGCGAGGTCGGGGAGGAAACAGAAGACGGCGGAGGAGTAGCGGACCACTCCGAGGTCCCGGTACGCGAGCTGGGACAGCTCCGCCGTCGGCAGGCCGTTGAAGTAGAGCATTTCCGGCGGGGCGGCCTCGATGATCCGGCGCAGGAGGCCGAGGTCGCCGTAGCCGTCCTTGAGCCCGATGACGCCCGGGTGCCGCGCGAGCGCCGCGACCGTCTCCGGCTCGAAGATCGCGTTGTCCCGCTGGTAGAGGATGATCGGCAGCCGGGCGCCGTCGGCGAGCGCCTCGTAGTGGCGGCGCAGGCCGTCCTGGCCCGCCTGCAGGAGGTAGGGCGGCAGCGCGAGCAGGGCCGACGCCCCGCCGTCCTCGGCCGCCCTGGCGAACTCCAGGGCCATCGCGGTGCCGTAGCCGGTGCCGGCGACCACCGGGACGCGCCCGGCCGCCTCCTCGACGGCCGCGGCCACGCAGGCGGCGTAGTCGCGCAGGCTGAGCGTGGGGAACTCGCCGGTGCCACAGCAGGCGAACACCGCTCCGCATCCCGCCTCGACACCCTGCCGCACGTGCCGGCGGAACACCTCGAGGTCGAGCCGCTCCTCCTCGTCGCAGGGCGTGACCGGGAAGAACAGCAGGCCGTCGATTGTCACCGGCTTCCTCCGTCATCCATCTGAACGTGATTCATATTCGTGAACACCGGGACCGTACGGCGCGCGGCGGCGCGCGGTCAAGACGCGCACCCCGAAGAGAGCGAATGTTTCGAATAAGGCACGGATCCTTGACAGGGATGCGGCCCGAACATCACCGTGGATCCGTCCACGTTTGTGAACCACGTTCAGGAATATGTCTTGGCTGTGGTTCCGGCAAGAGTCGCAGAGGAGATGCGCCGGTGACGACGATGCGCCGCAAGGCCGTGCCGTACCTGCTGATCTCGCCGACGGTCGCGCTCATCGCCGCGTTTCTCGTCTACCCGATCGCCAGCGTCGCGTACTACAGCCTGCAGCACCGCAACCTCACCCGGCCATGGGCGGACGGCTTCGCCGGGCTCGGCAACTTCCGGCAGATGCTGTTCGAGGACGAGGTCTTCTGGCACAGCCTCGGGTTCACCGCCAAATGGGTGGTCGCCGAGATCGGCCTCCAGCTGATCCTCGGGCTGGCCCTGGCCCTCATCGTCAATGAAAGTTTCATCGGACGGGGGCTCGCCCGGTCGCTGGTCTTCTCGCCCTGGGCAGTCTCCGGAGTGCTGACGACGGGCATCTGGATCCTGCTCTACACGCCGAGCACCGGCGTGCTGCGCTTCCTCGGGCAGCCCGAGGCGGCGGTCCTCGGCAACCCCGACACGGTCTTCCCCGCCGTGGTGGTGACCGAGTTGTGGCGCGGCGTGCCGTTCTTCGCGATCCTCCTGCTCGCCGGCCTGCAGGGCATCCCCGGCGAGCTCTACGAGGCGGCGGCGGTGGACGGCGCCGGGCGCGTCAGGCGCTTCCTCCACGTCACGCTGCCGCACCTGCGGGACGCGATCGTGCTGGCCACGCTGCTGCGCGGGGTCTGGGAGTTCAACAACGTCGACCTCCTCTACACCCTCACCGGCGGCGGCCCGGCGCAGGTCACGACCACGCTGCCGCTGTACGTCGCCCAGCGGGCGGTCGACTCCAAGGACTTCGGGTACGGCTCGGCGCTGACGATGGCGGGCTTCGTGATCCTGCTGTTCTGCTCCATCCTCTACCTCCGGCTCAGCCGGTTCGGCGGGGAACGATGAAGAGGCGAGGGGTTTCGCGATGAGCGCCGACGTCATGACCCGCCCGCGCACGCGAGCGTTGCCCCAGGGGGCCCGCCGGCGGAGGAGACGCGATCCCGGCCGTGTGCTGCGGCTCTACGTCCCTCTCGGGCTGTATCTGGTCTTCACCCTCGTGCCGTTCTACTGGATGCTCGTGTTCGCCCTCCGGCCGGCCGGTTCGACCGACCCGGTGCCGTGGCCGATCACGTTCGAGCACTTCGAGACCGTCTGGAACGACATCGGCTACGCGGTGTTCTTCAAGAACAGCGTGATCGTCGGGGTCTGGTCGCTGCTGGTCACCACGGTCATCGCGGTCATGGGCGGCTACGCCCTGTCGCGCTACCGGTTCCGCGGCCGGAGCCTGTTCATGGTCGTGCTGCTGTGCACCCAGTTCATCCCCGGCGCGATGATGCTGATCCCGCTGTTCTCGATCTTCAAGTCGCTCGGCCTGATCAACAGCCTGGCCAGCCTCATCGTCGCCGACACCGTCTTCAACCTGCCCTTGTCGATCATCCTGATGAGCGGGTTCATCTCGGCCGTGCCGTTCACGGTCGAGGAGGCCGCGATGGTCGACGGCTGCACCCGGTTCCGCGGCTTCCTCGCGATCGTGCTGCCGCAGCTGCGGCCCGGCCTGATCGCCGTGGGGTCGTTCGCCTTCATCCACACGTGGAACAACTTCCTGTTCGCGCTGATGTTCGTCAGCAAGCAGGACAGCTTCACGATCCCGGTCGGGCTCAGCTACACGATCGGGGAGTACAGCGCCGACTTCGGGGCCCTGGCGGCCGGGGGCGTCGTCGCCGCCCTGCCGGTGGTCTGCGTGTTCGCAGTGGTCCAGCGCTATCTCGTGCACGGCATCAGCGCCGGCGCGGTCAAGGGATAGCACCCCCAGAGACGGTCAAGGGATAGCACCCCCAGAGAACTGTCGAGAGCAGCCTGTCGTAAGCAGGAGGAACCATGAAGATGAAAGTGGCCTGGGCGGCGCTCGCCGTTCTGGCCGTCACCGTTACCGGATGTGGGTCGGACTCGGGTTCCGGCGAGGGCTCCGGCAAGACGACCATCACGTTCTGGGACAACAACGGGGGCGCCCGCACCCCGATCTATCAGGAGCTGATCAAGCGGTTCGAGGCGGCCAACCCCTCGATCCACGTCGAGTACGTCGGCGTCCCGATCGCCTCCGTCCAGCAGAAGTACGACACCGCCATCGCGGGCGGGGACACCCCCGACGTCGGCGGCGTCACCACGTCGTACCTGGCCAACCTGACCGGCCAGCAGGCGCTGGAGCCGGCGGACGAGTGGCTGGCCAAGAGCTCGGTGAACGGCAAGCTGGCCACGTCGATGCTCGACTCGGTCCGCAAGACCGTGCCGGACGGCAAGCTCTACCTGGTGCCCAACACCTCCAACATGGACGTGGTGTGGTACCTCAAGGACAAGCTCCAGCAGGCGCCGGACACCTGGGACGAGTTCTTCAAGGACGCCGACGAGCTGACCAAGAAGCCCGACGAGTACGGCTACACCATCCGCGGCGGGGCCGGCTCGATCTTCCAGATCCTGGCCGAGATGTACTCCTACTCGGGCGTGACCGAGTTCTTCGACGCCTCGGGCAAGAGCACGGTGAACGACCCGAAGAACGCCGAGTTCCTCACGAAGATGGCCGGGCTGTACAAGAAGGACACCCCCGAGGCCGACGTCACCAACGACTTCCCGAAGATGGTCGCCCAGTTCGGCACGGGGAAGATCGCGATGATGCACCACAACCTGGGCTCGTACAACGACCACGTCAAGGCGCACGGCAAGGACAAGATCGGCGCCTTCGCGCTGCCGACCGGTCCCGGCGGCAAGCGGACCATCGTCGCCAACCCCGTGGACGGCTTCGCGGTGTTCAAGAACAGCGAGCACAAGGACGCCGCCTGGAAGTTCGTGGAGTTCCTGGTCTCCCACGACGGCAACAGCTACTGGAACGAGCAGACGGGCCAGATCCCGGCCAACACCGAGGCGCAGGGCGACTCCTGGGTGCAGGGCCTGGAGCACCTGAAGACGGCCGTCGACACGCTGAGCGACCCGAACACCCAGGTCGTGTCGCCGCCCTACTACCTGCCGCAGTTCTCCTCCATCACCAAGGCCGACACCGAGCCGCTCTTCCAGAAGGTGCTGCTCGGCCAGATGAAGCCCCAGGAGTTCCTCGACACCCTGGCGCAGAAGCTGACCGACGCCCAGGCCGAATGGAAGAAGGCGACCGGCGGCTGACGATCGCCGCCGCGTCCCGGGACCGGGCCGGTGCGTACCTGACCGCGCACCGGCCCTCCGGCCCCTCCACACCGACAGAGAGGAAGAGGTCATGGCGGTCGTCGAACGCGTCATCGTCACGGTCTTCGCCACGGTCACCAAGTCCGTGGTGGACGGCCACGGCCACCGGCACCCCGGCCCGCCCCGCGAGGTGCGGGAGGCGCTGCTGGCCGTCACCGACAGCGACGGCGCGACCGGATACTGCCTGGCGGCGCCCGACACCGTCAGGGAGGCGGTGATCACGGGCCACATCGGCCCGGCGCTGATCGGTCAGGACAGCCTCGACCGCGAACGGCTGTGGCACCGCGTCGCCCGCCGGCAACGGGGCGCCCAGGGCAACCTGTCCGACCGGGCGCTCAGCGCGGTCGACCAGGCACTGTGGGACCTCGCCGGGCGCAAGCTCGGCCTGCCGGTCTGGAAGCTCCTCGGCGGAGCCCGCTCCGAGGTGCCCGCCTACGCGAGCACGATGTGCGGCGACGACATCCCCGGCGGCCTGGCCACCCCCGACGACTACGCCGCCTTCGCCAAGGAGCTCGTCTCCCGCGGCTACCGCGGGATCAAGCTGCACACCTGGATGCCGCCCATGCCGTACGGCGTGGACCGCGACATCGAGGCGTGCGCCGCGGTCCGGGAGGCGGTCGGCCCGGACGTCGCGCTCATGCTCGACAGCAACCACTGGTACTCCCGCTCCGAGGCGCTGACCCTCGGCCGGGCCTTGGACGAGCTGAACTTCGCGTGGTACGAGGAGCCGATGGAGGAGGCGTCGGTGCAGTCGTACCGATGGCTCGCCGACCAGCTCAGGACGCCGATCCTCGGGCCGGAGACCTCCTGGGGCAAGCACATGGCGCGGGCGGAGTGGGTGGCCGCGGGGGCCTGCGACATCCTCAGGGTCGGCGTGGTCGGCTCCGGCGGCATCATCCCGGCGATCAAGGCCGTTCACCTGGCCGAGTCGTTCGGCATGGACTGCGAGATCCACGGCAACGGCTCCGGCGCGCTCGCCGTGATCGGCGCCACCCTCTGCGGGCAGTGGTACGAACGGGGACTGCTGCACCCGCACTCGGACTACGACACGCCCGCCCCGCACCTGCGGTCGATCGTCGACCCGCTCTCCGGCGGAAAGGTGCGGATGCCGGACACTCCCGGACTAGGGGATGATCTGGATATGGACTACATCGCCTCCCGTACGGTCGCCTCCTGGGGAACCGGCTCACAATAGGAGGCGGAACAGGCGGGTCAGGGAGGTACACATGGCGGAACCCGTGCCGCACGTGAAGTCGGCACTCCGGACGGTCGAGCTGCTCGACTTCTTCGCGCAGTATCCCGGACTGCACAGCCTCACCGACCTACAGGGCAAGCTGGGCTACCCCAAGAGCAGCCTGCACGCCCTGCTGCGCACGCTGGTCGACCTCGGCTGGATCGAGACCGACGTCACCGGCACGCTCTACCGGATCGGCATGCGGGCTCTGCTGGTCGGGGCGACGTACATCGACGGCGACCCGGTGGTGCAGCTCGCGCACGACGCGCTGGACTGGCTGGCCGAGGTCACCGGCGAGACGGTGCACCTCGCCCGTCTCGACCATTTCGACATCGTGTATCTCGCCACCCGCGCCTCGCGGCACTACCTGCGGCCGTTCTCGCGGGTGGGCCGCCGTCTGCCGGCGAGCACCACGTCGCTCGGCAAGGCCATCCTGGCGAGCCGCGACGACGACGAGGTCCGCGCGCTGCTGCCCGCCGAGCTGCCCGCGCTGACGGCCAACACGATCGTGGACGCCGACGAGCTGCTGGTCGACCTCCACCGGGTGCGCAAGCAGGGCTACGCGGTGGACCGTGAGGAGAACACCGAGGGGCTGCGCTGCTTCGGCGTCGCGCTGCACATCAGCGACCCGCCGCGCGACGCCATCAGCTGCTCGGTGCCGATCCCGCGCCTCACGCCCGAGCGGGAGAAGGAGATCGCCTCCTGCCTGCTGGAGGCACGTGAGCGCATCGAGCGCTCCGCCATGCGGCAGCGCCGCGCCTTCTGACACGTCGGCGGCGCCCCGCACGCACATGCGTGCGGGGCGCCCGCATATAGAAGAAATCTAGAATTCGTCCGGGCGTGGCGATTATTTTGGGGCCGGCCGGATCGGCGGGCCGTTCCGCACCGTATTCTTCCCGGTCTTCGGCGTATTCGCGAATAGACATTGACCGGCGGCAATTCGCGCTGATAAGTTCCCGGTGTCGTGATCGTCTCCTCGGGCCGATGGAGGTCGGCTTGCGCCTGCCGAAAGTGAAGGCCGAGCACCGGCCGTACAGGATCGGGCGCGACAGGATTCGCATCGGCGGCTCCATTTATGGAATCGCCGCGGAGATATCGGATCCGCATGGTCACGCGTGGGCCGCGTTGTCGGCGATGGACGGGACCCGCGCGCCCGCCGACGTCGCCGATCATTTGTGCCATCTGTTTCCCGGCATGAAGCGGGTGGACGCCGCTGGCGTGGTGGACCTGCTGCTGCGATCGGGCTACCTGGAGGACGCGGCGGCCCCGCCGCCGGGTGACCTCAGCGCGGCCGAGACGGAGCGATATTCGCGGAACAAGGCGTTCTTCCGCTGGGTGGATCTCGTGCCCCGGGCCCATGGATGGGAGGCGCAGGTCGCGCTGAAGCGCGCACGCGTGCTGGTCCTGGGGCTCGGGGGCACCGGCAGCCACGCCGCCTGGGCGCTGGCCGCCGCGGGGGTCGGCAGGATCCACTGCGTCGACTGCGACGTGGTCGAGGTGTCCAACCTCACCAGGCAGGCGCTGTTCACCGAGGCCGACATCGGGAGACCGAAGGCCGACGTGGTGGTCGAACGCCTCACGGCGATCAACTCGGGTGTGCGCGTGACCGGGGAGACCCGCGCCGTCGAGAGCAGGGCGGACGTGTCCGCGCTGCTGGCCGGGTTCGACGTGCTCGCCCTGTGCGCCGACGAACCTCGCGGCCAGGACAGCATCCGGATCTGGGCCAACCGGGCATGCCTGATGGCCGGGGTGCCGTGGGCGGTCGGCGGCTATCGGGGTCCCCTCGTCAGCGTGGGGGTCTTCGCCGCCGGCGGGCCCTGCTACGAATGCCTCACCGCCGCGATCGAGGCGTCGCTGGAGCCGGGGGTCCACGTCGACCTCGGCGGGCCGGGAGTGCTGGCGCCGTCCGCCGGCATTTCCGGACACCTCACCGCGCAGGCCGTGATCTCGATGGTGACCGGAATTCCGGCGACGCTGCGCAGTCATGTCACCGGGATAAATCTGATCGCCCCCGAACAGCATGTGTACACGCACTATGCGGCGTCGCCGGAATGCGCCGGCTGCGCGGTGCGGGGGAAAAGGGAACGGAAATCAGCGGTTGACGCCTGAAATGCCCCGGCTTAGTGTCGTGAGTTGTCGCGACGAAAGGGGGTGGAAATGGAGCGACAGGAGCCGGCGGTGCAGGATTCCGCCGAGACCGAGGACGCGGCCGGAAAGATTTCGTTCCGGCTGCTCGACAAGATCGAGACGACGCAGTCGTACAGCGGAAACTCGAATAGCTGACCGGTGATGGTCCGGATGGTCGATTTCCGAGTCGCCGTCCGGACCATCGTCATGCGAAATACGAATGACGGTGAGGCATGAAAATACCCCGGCCCGAGGCCGTGCCGGGCACGATGCTGCCCATGCGGGAGTACGCGGCGGACTTCCTTGAGGTCTTCCACGACGTCGACGGTGTGATCTGGAAGCTGGAGCGCGCCCAGACGTTCGACGAAGGGGAGAACCCGAGCTGGAAGGCCATGCGCGCGGGAGACTGGCACCGCTCGCTCGAACTGCTGGAAGAGGCGCGGGAGACCATCGCCGCGGACCTTCCGGCCCGGGGGGAGCTGCGCCGCCTGCGGATCGTCGAGACGCCGCTCACCGCATATCTGCAGTGGGAGCTGCACCTGCTCGCGCTGCGCGCGCGCCTGGGGGAGCGCGGCAGGGTTCTGGACGCCGGTGAGCTGGCGGGCCTCGAGGCGGACGGTCCCCTCCCGGAGCTCGTCGTCTTTCCCGGCAGGCACATGTACCACGTGCGCTACGACGACCGCGGCGCGTGTGCCGGCGCCCGCCGGATAGACGACGCCGACGCCGTCGCCGCATGGACGTCGGTCGTCTCCTCGCTGTACGAGCGGGGCGAAGACCTGCCGGCCTACGTGGAGAAGCGGGTCGTCCCGCTTCCGCCGCCCCGGACGGACGCGCAAGCGCGATGACGCACGTCCGGCTGCGTCCTCTCGGGTTCCGCGAGGACGAGGACGGATGGATCGTCGGCCGCGTCGACACGGGCGTCTGCATCGAGGTGCCCTACGCCGGCAAACGGGCGATCGAACTGCTCGGCAGCGGGCGGACGATCCGCGCGGCGCGCGAGGAGCTGAGAGCCGAGCTCGGGGTGGAGCTCGACGTGTCCGGATTCGTGGACGACCTGGCGGCCGTGGGGATGGTGGCCTCGATCGGCGACCGGGTCTTCGCCGACACCGGCGCCCCGGCGCCGTCGCTTCCCTGGATAACGCGGGAAATGGTGCGGTGGACGCTGAGCCCCCTGCTGCACTGCCTGCTGGGCCTGCTCGTGCTCGGCGGGGTCGTCGCGGCGGTGCTGCGGCCCGGCGTCGTTCCCCGGTGGCATGCCCTGCTCTGGAGCGACCACGGCACGGTGGTCCTGCTGAGCGAGATCGCCGTGGTGGCCGTGCTCGTCTCACTCCACGAGCTCGCCCACCTCCTCACCGCGCGGGCCGCGGGCGTCCCCGGCCGCATCCGGATCGACACGCGCCTTCAGTTCCTGGCCGCGCAGACCGACGTCTCCGGCGTCTGGCTCGCCGAGCGGCGGGTCCGCCTGACCGTCTATCTCGCGGGGATGGCGGTGGACGCGAGCGTGCTCGCCGCCTGCCTGCTGACGATGGCGCTGTCCGGCACGAACACGCTGCTGTCGGTCATCGCGCTCACCGAGATGACGGGGCTGGCGTTGCAGTTCTTCGTCTTCATGCGCACCGACCTCTACTTCCTGCTCCAGGACCTGGCGCGCTGCCGCAACCTCTACGCCGACGCCGCCGCCTTCCTGCTGCACCTGCTTCGCCGCGCCGTACGGAGGCCCACCGCGGAGCCGCTCACCGGGTTGGACCCGCGGCAGCGCCGGTTCGTCCGGTTCTACAGCGTGCTCCTCGTCGCCGGGACGGGGCTCTGCCTCGGGGTCTTCCTCCTGATCTCCGTCCCGTTCACGGTCGCGCTGATCGCCAGGTCCCTCGGCGTGCTGCTGCATCACGACGGCCTGGTCGACGCCGCCGACGCCCTGCTGACGCTGGGGGTCGTGGTCGCCTACCAGGCCGTGTGGGTGAGGGCGTGGGTCCGCAGGCACGGACCACGCGTACGGGGGTTCGCCGCGAGGCTGGTGCGCCACCGCGCGCCGGGGGCGAGCGTGGTCAGGCGCGGTTCGTGAGCGGGGTCAGCTGGTGGATGTCGTGCCGGGCGCGCAGCGCCGTGATCTCGGCCGGGTCCGGCGGTCCCGAGGCCAGCATCCCGGTGAGCTCCCGCAGGTAGGTCTCGTGACCCGCGGGGGTCACGATGAACAGCATCCGGGCCGGTTCACTGCCGGGGTTGAAGAACGCGTGGGGGCATCCGGCCGGCACGTGCATGAAGCTCCCGGGCCCGCCCCGCAGCACCTCGGCGCCGGCCTCCGACCGCCAGGAACGCCAGTCGGAGCCCGTCTCGGAGTCCGCCGGATGGAAGGCGAGGAGGTCGAGCTCGCCGTCGATGACGTAGAACATCTCCTCCGCCTCGTGATGCAGGTGCGCCCCGACGTCGAAACCCGGGGCGACCACGGCCTCGAAGACCGACCACGCCGCCGCCTGCTCCGCGCCGACCTTCAGCGTCATCGCCTGGATCGAGTCGCCGCCTCCCGGCGGAAGTAACAGTCCATCGGTCATGTCCTCGCACCTCACGCTTTCCAGCCGGTGGCGCGCAGCCACGTCTCCAGGGTCATCAATCCGGGGTGCTCGGCGCGCAGGGCAGGCAGATCGACCTGTGCGGGGTGCTCCTCGAAGAACTCGAACATCCGGGCCACCCACGGGTCGAACGCGCGCACGTGCTCGATCGGCGTCCGTTCGAAGCGGGCCGGCAGGCCGCACACCCGGCCGAACGTGGCGGCGATCTCCGACGGGGTGGGCTCGTCGGCGCCCAGATCGACGGTGCGGCCGAGGTACTGGCCGGGGCGCTCGAAGGCGAGGGCGGCGAACACCCCGATGTCCTCGACGCTGATCAGCTGCATCGGCGTCCCGGGATCCATGGGGAGCCGTACGACCAGCGTGCCGTCCTCCAGGCTCGGCCGGTTGTAGGTGCTGAAGTTCTCCATGAAGGAGACCGGGCGCAGGATGGTCGCCGGCAGCCCGAGCTCGTGGATCTCACGCTCGATCCGCGCCTTGCTCTCGATGTGGGGGATTCCGGACTGGTGGTCCGTGCCGGGGACCGAGCTGTACACGAGGTGTCCCGTGCCGATCTCCGCGGCCAGCCGGGCCACCGTCAGGCCCCGCCGCTCCTCGGCGGCGGCGCCTTCGACGGTGATCGTCGGGCCCTGCATCATGGTCAGCGCCAGGAAGACCCCGTCCACGCCCCGCATCGCGCGGCGCAGCGACTCCTCGTCGTCGAGGTCGCCGACGAGGAGTTCCGCCCCCGACTCCTCCAGCGCCTTGGCGGCGGAACCGCCCGGGTCGCGCACCAGGGCGCGTACGTTCCGGCCCCGGGCGAGCAACCGGCGCGCGGCGGCGCCGCCCTGCCGGCCCGTGGCTCCGACGACCAGTACGGGATCGCTCATGGCGTATGCCTCCATGGCAGACTCGCGGTGTGAGGGATCATGGGCGTCACGATAACGAGGCGGCGTCCGGCGGTCCTGGCACTCGTGCTGCCAGTCATGGACCCGACCGCCGCTCCAGGACGTCGAGCCGCAGGGCAGAGCTCGGTGCGTTCCTCCGCGCCCGGCGGGCCCGCCTGCGCCCGTCCGACGTCGGCCTGCCGGAAGGCGATCCGGCCCTGCGCCGCACCCCCGGCCTGCGCCGTGAGGAGATCGCCGAGCTCTCGGGCGTCGGCGTCACCTGGTACACCTACCTGGAACAGGGACGGGACATCTCGGCGTCGGCGCAGGTGATCGACGCGCTGGCCCGTGCGCTGCTGCTCGATCCCGACGAACACCGGCACCTGCGCCATCTGGCCGGGCTGGCCCCGCCGGACACGCCGTCAGGAGAGGGGGAGCGGCCCCGGGACCGGTTGCGGCGCCTGGTGGACGCCGCCGCTCCGAACGCCGCCTGCGTGTACGACGCGCGCTTCGACTACCTGGCCTGGAACACCCCCTACACCCTGCTCCGCCACGATCCGCTGACGCTCCCGCCGGACCGGCGGAACCTGCTGTGGATGATGTTCACCGACCCCGGCAACCGCGCCCGGATGGTCCACTGGGAACGCGCCGCCCGCGCCCTGATCAGCCAGTTCCGCGCCGCGATGGGACACCGGCAGGGCGACCCCGCCTTCACCGCGCTGGTGACGGCGCTGAGCGAGGTCAGCCCGGAGTTCCGGGAGTGGTGGGCGGACTACCCGGTCCGCCGCTTCAGGCCCGCGACGGTCGCCATCGATCACCCCGAGATCGGGCGGCTCGACCTGGAGATGTTCCAGCTGCGGCCGGCGGAGCACCCCGATCTCCTGCTGGTGCTGCAGGTGCCGGCCAATGAGGACGGCCGCAGGCGGGTGAGCGCGCTCCTCGACGGGCGGCGCGGGCCCTCCAGCGCCCCAGAGGGCGGCGCCTCGTAGGACGCGCTCGGCCGGACGGCGTTTCGCCGGCCGGTGTCCCGTGGAGCGCGCTCGGCCGGGCGGTGCTTCGCGGGCCGCTGTCGTGTGCGGCGCGCTCGGCCGGGCGGCGCTTCATCGGGTGGCCTCCCGGCGCGCCGCCCCGGCAATCGCCCGCATCCGGGGTAACTTCGGCATCATGGCCACCCGTACGTCCGGACAGGGGTCCGGCAAGCGCCCCGCGTCGCGCTCCGGATCCCGTACGGCTTCCACCAAGCGATCCCCGTCGGGTTCCCGAGGCAGGCCGGCCCCCAGATCCGCGCCCAAACGGCCCGTCGCCACCGGCCAGGATCCGGTCAGCTGGTTCTTCCTCGTGATCGGCAAGCTCGTCATCGGCATGTGGATGCTGCTGGCGAACGGCGTGGGGGCGGCGGCCCGGGCACTCGGACAGGGCGCCCGCGACCTCGATCCCGCGCACCGCCGCGACGGGCAGGGGCTGGCGGTGCTCGCAGGCGCCATCGTGCTCGCCGCCCTGACCTGGCGGGACACCAAGACGGGGTTCGCCGCGTTCGTCGACGCCGTGGTGCGCGGGACGGTGGGCTCGCTCGCCTGGGCGGCGCCGGTGCTGCTCGCGCTGCTCGCCTGGCGGCTGCTGCGCCACCCCGACCAGAACTCCGAGACCGGCAGGATGGGCATCGGCTGGACCGCGCTGCTGGCCGGGATCCTCGGGATCGTGCACGTCGCCCACGGCACGCCGTACCCCTCCGGGGGTCCAGACGACGGCATGGACAACGTGTCGGCGGCGGGCGGCATGATCGGGTTCATCGTCTCGGCTCCGCCGTCGAGCATCCTGCCGGCGTTCATCACGATCCCGCTGCTGCTGATGCTGTCCGGCTTCGGCCTGCTGGTGATCACCGCCACGCCGATCCACCGCATCCCCGAGCGGCTCGCCGAGATCCAGCACATGCTCTTCCAGCGGCCGGACGAGAACGGGGAGCCCCGCAGGGCCCCCGCGCCGCCGAGGAAGCGCACGCGCAAGCAGCCGGGCGGCGGGCGCGACGTGCCCGAGGGCGGCGACACCGTCAAGCCGTACGACACGCCGGTGCTGGCGGAGAAGGACCATTCGCCGGAGATCGTCCCCGGCCTCGTGGACGACATCGTGGAGCCGGCCGAGCCGGAGACGCCCAAGCCGGCGCCCCAGCCCCCGCTGCCGACCCCCGCGCCGCGCAAGGTGGAGCAGCTCGTCCTGTCGAGCCAGGAGGGGCCCTACACGCTGCCGGACCTGGCGATGCTGCGGCCGGGCAGCGCGCCCAAACAGGAGACCAAGGCCAACCGGACGGTCGTGAACGCGCTGACCAGCGTGATGGAGCAGTTCGCGATCGACGCGCAGGTCGTCGGCTTCACCCGGGGCCCGACGGTGACCCGGTATGAGATCGAGCTCGGCCCGGCCGTCAAGGTCGAGAAGGTCACCGCGCTCACCAAGAACATCGCCTACGCCGTCAAGTCGGCCGACGTCCGGATCCTGTCTCCCATCCCCGGCAAGTCGGCGATCGGCGTGGAGATCCCCAACGTCGACAAGGACCTCGTGTCGCTCGGCGACGTGCTGCGCTCGCAGGTGGCCCAGGCCGACCACCACCCGATGATCGTCGGGCTGGGCAAGGACGTCGAGGGCCGCACGATCGTGGCCAACCTGGCCAAGATGCCGCACATCCTCATCGCCGGCGCCACCGGCGCGGGCAAGTCGACCTGCATCAACGGCCTGATCTCCTCGATCCTGATGCGGGCCACGCCCGACGAGGTCCGCATGGTGCTCGTCGACCCCAAGCGGGTGGAGCTCAGCTCGTACGAGGGCATCCCGCACCTGATCACGCCCATCATCACCAACCCGAAGAAGGCCGCCGAGGCCCTGGAGTGGGTGGTGGGCGAGATGGACCGGCGCTACGACGACCTGGCGGCCAGCGGCTTCCGGCACGTGGACGATTTCAACAAGGCCGTGCGCGCGGGCAAGCTGGTGCCGCCCCCGGGCAGCGAGCGCGTCTACCAGCCGTACCCATATCTGCTGGTGATCGTGGACGAGCTGGCCGACCTGATGATGGTCGCGCCGCGCGACGTGGAGGACTCGATCGTCCGCATCACGCAGCTCGCCCGGGCCGCCGGCATCCACCTGGTCATCGCCACCCAGCGGCCGTCCGTCGACGTCGTGACCGGCCTGATCAAGGCGAACGTGCCCTCGCGGCTGGCGTTCGCGACCTCCTCGCTCGCCGACTCGCGGGTCATCCTCGACCAGCCGGGGGCGGAGAAGCTGGTCGGGCAGGGCGACGCGCTGTTCCTGCCGATGGGCGCGAGCAAGCCGATGCGGCTGCAGAACGCCTTCATCTCCGAGAAGGAGATCGCGGAGGTCGTCGGCCACTGCAAGGCCCAGATGCAGGCCGAATATCGGGAGGACGTCGCCGCGCCCGCCACCGCGAAGCGGGAGATCGACGAGGAGATCGGCGACGACCTCGACCTGCTGATCCAGGCCGCCGAGCTGATCGTGTCGACCCAGTTCGGCTCCACGTCGATGCTCCAGCGCAAGCTGCGCGTGGGCTTCGCCAAGGCCGGACGGCTGATGGACCTGCTGGAGAGCCGCAACGTGGTCGGCCCGAGCGAGGGGTCCAAGGCCCGAGAAGTGCTGGTCAAGCCCGACGACCTGCCCGGCCTGCTCGCCGACCTCCGCGGCGGCGAGTAGCCGCCGGGCCTCGCCGAGCGTCCGCACGGCCTGGATCGCCTGATTTCAGCGGCGTGCGACCCGGTGGGCGGCGGTGGCGAGCAGCAGGGCCGCGTGCGCGCCGGGGTCGGTCACCGGGTGGCCCAGCAGCGTCTCGATGCGCTGCAGCCGCTGGTAGAACGTCTGCCGGCCGAGGTGCAGCGCGGCGGCCGCACGGGTCGCGCTGCACCCGTGCAGCAGGAAGACCTCCAGCGTGCCGACGAGGTCGGTCCGGTGGGCCGTGTCCCAGTCCACCAGCGGGCCGATGGTCCGCCGTACGAGCTCGGCGGCGTGCCCGGTGTCGGCGTGGCGGGTGAGCTCCAGCTCGAGGGCGAGCGCGCGGGTGGTGACGAGCCGGGCGTCCCGCCGCAGCCCGAGCGCGGCCCGTGCGTCCCGCAGCGAACCGCCCAGCTCGGCCAGGCCGGTCGCGGCGTGCCCCACGGCGACTCTGAGCTGGGGGGTGTGCAGCCGCCGCAGCGCCTCCTCCAGCGCCTGGGCGGCCGCACCGGCGGCGTCCGCCACGGCCACCGGCACCGCGAGGGTGCCGAGCACCAGCCGGCCCACCCGCCCGCGCAGGGCGGTCGTGTGCAGGATGTGCGCGGCCCGGTCGAGTACGGCGAGCGCGGCCGCCGTCTCCAGGGCGTCCACGGCCACGCCCACCAGCAGGTGGGCGGGCCCGGTGGGCAGGCCCGCCATGACCGCCCGTACGCCGGGGTCGGCCTCGGCCGTGCCCTCGATGAGGTCCCGCAGCAGCGCGGACGCCTGGCGGTCGCGCTCGCTCGGCGGACTGCCCGTCCTGAGCATGGCGAGGGCGAGGGCGACGGCCGTGCGCTCCAGCGCGATCGCCAGGTCGTCGGCGGGCAGCGCCGAACCGGGGCCGGCCACCAGCCGCCCCCAGGGATGGCCGTGGAGGGTGACCGGTGACTCGCAGACCGCACGCTCAGCCGCGCGCCAGGCGTCCCGGTCGCTGCCCACGCCGTGGGCGGCGACCAGCGCGCCGCTGGCGGACAGCAGCATCAGCGGTGCCCCCACGACCTCGGCTCCGGTCGCCAGCACCCCGGCGACCCCGGCGCCGGCGATGAGCGCCTCGTTGAGTGCGCGGGTGGCCGAGTCGCCCACCCGCAGCCGCCGGCTCGCGTAGTCGACGATCAGCGTGTTGACGTGCTCGGTGATCCGGATGAACGGGACGACCGCGTGCAGGGCGATGAACGGCAGCTCCTGCCTGCGGGCCTCCTCCACCAGCTCGCGCGGCGTCTCGGGGAACGTGCGGCCGAGTTCGAGGGCGACCCCGGCCACGCCCCTGGCGGCGATCTCCCGCAGGTAGTGCCGCCGCGCTCCCGCGTCCGTGCCGGCCAGGCCGAGCCCGGTCGTCAGCAGCAGCTCGCCGCCCGTGAGCAGGGGGCCGATCTCGTAGATCTCGCTGGAGTGCACCCATCGGACCACCCGGTCGAGCGCGCCCTCCCCGGCGAGGACCTCCGGCCGGGCCTCCCGCAGCACCTCGAAGGACAGCAGCTCGCGCAGCGTCAGAGGCATCGATGCACCCCTATACGGATCGTCCGTTAAGGGACGTCATAGTACGGACGTTTCGTCCGTTCCCGAAGGCGCCGCCCGGAGGGATAGTGAGCACATGACAAGCGACGCCGCCATGCTCAGCGTGGCCCTGGAAGAGGCCAGGAAGGGGTTCGCCGAGGGCGGCGTGCCCGTCGGCGCGGCCCTGTTCGGCCCGGACGGCCGCCTGCTCGGGCGCGGGCGCAACCGCCGAGTCCAGGACGGCGATCCCTCGGTGCACGGGGAGACCGCCGCCTTCCGCGACGCGGGCCGCCAGCCCTCCTATCGCGGGACCACCATGGTGACCACCCTGTCGCCCTGCTGGTACTGCAGCGGCCTGATCCGGCAGTTCCGCATTCCGCGCCTGGTGGTCGGCGAGTGCCGCACGTTCACGGGCGCGCACGAGTGGCTCGCCGAGGCCGGGGTGGAGGTCGTCGTGCTCGACGATCCGGAGTGCGCCGGGCTCATGACGGCCTTCATCGCGGCCAACCCGGCCGTTTGGAACGAGGACATCGGAGATGAGGCATGAATTCGGTTCCCGTCGTCGACCTGACTCCCTGGTTCTCCGGTGAGGCGGACGGCCGGGCGCGGGTGGCCGCCCAGGTCGACGCCGCGCTGCGCGAGATCGGCTTCCTGCTGGTCACCGGGCACGGCGTGCCGGCCGAGCTGCGCGAGGACGTGCGCGCCGCGGCCCGGCGGTTCTTCGCCCTGCCCGCCGAGGTGAAGCAGCGGTACGCGGCCGTCGTGGGGGAGCGGGGCTGGCTGCCGCCGGGCGTCGAGGCCAACGGCTACGCCGAGGGCACGCCCACCCCGCCCGACCTCAAGGAGACCTTCGCCGTGGGCGCCGACCGGCCGATCGGCGTCCCGGAGATCGACGCCGAGTGGTTCCTCGCCAACGTCTGGCCGTCCGAGGTGCCCGAACTCCAGGCGCTGCTCACCCGCTACCTGGCGGAGATGCGCTCGCTGGCCGGCGAACTCCTGGTGATCTGCGCGGCCGCCCTGGGGATCGAGGAGGACTTCTTCGCCTCACGGGCCGACCACCCGTCGTACACGATGAACATCAACCGCTATCCGCCGCTGTCGCAAGTGGGCGAGCCGGAGCCGGGGCAGTTCCGGATCGGGCCGCACACCGACTTCGGCACCGTGACCGTGCTCGACCGGCAGCGGGGCGTCGGCGGCCTGCAGGTCTACACCCTTGACGGCGAGTGGATCGACGCGCCGTTCGTGCCGGACTCGTTCACGATCAATATCGGTGATCTGCTGGCCCGCTGGACGGGCGACCGCTGGCGCTCCACCCGGCATCGGGTGCTCCCGCCCGACC
This sequence comes from Microbispora sp. CL1-1, assembly GCF_012034195.1. Lineage (NCBI taxonomy): Bacteria > Bacillati > Actinomycetota > Actinomycetes > Streptosporangiales > Streptosporangiaceae > Microbispora > Microbispora sp. CL1-1. The sequence goes on along the minus strand of NZ_JAATEK010000024.1, from coordinate 11,918 downwards.
CGTCGGCGCCGGACGAGGAGCTGATCTCGCTCATCTACTTCTACGAGTGCAATCCCCTGGCCGAGGTGGAGTCGCTCGGCCCCCCGGTCGGCCGGGTCTCCTACGAGCCCGTCCGCGCGTCCGACTACCTCCTCGAGAAGCTGAGGGCGATCACCGTATGACAGTTCTGGAACCCTCCGAGGTCGCCGTACGCGAGGGCCGGTACGGCGACAAGGTCGCCGCGATCGAGCCCGGCGGCATCGAGTTCATCCCCCTCTCCGAGCGTCACGGCAGGCCCCGGCAGCTCTTCTGGACGTGGACCTCGCCGAACCTGGAGTTCGCCACGATCTTCCTCGGGGTCCTCGCCGTGGCGGCGTTCGGGCTCGGCTTCTGGCAGGCCGTGCTCGCCGTCGTCGTGGGCAGCGGCCTCGGGGCCCTCACCCACGGCGTGCTGTCGGCCAGGGGTGTGAGCGCGGGACTGCCGCAGATGGTGCTCGGCAGGCTGCCGTTCGGCTATTGGGGCAACGTCATCCCCTCGGCGTTCAACTCCGTCGCCGCCGGAATCGGCTGGTTCGCGGTCAACAGCGTGAGCGGCGCGCTCGCGCTGAACACGCTGACCGGCCTGCCGGGCTGGGCCTGCCTGCTGATCGTCGTCGCGGTCATGGTGGTGCTCGGATTCTTCGGCCACAACCTGGTGCAGGCCTTCGAGAAGTACGCGTTCCCGGTCCTCGCGGCGATCTTCGCGGTCACCTCCGTGATCATCCTGTCGAAGGCCCAGCCGGGCTATGCGGGCAGCGGGGGAGGGCTGGGCGGCTTCCTGCTGACCGTGGGCGCGACGTTCGGTTACGCGGCCGGCTGGAACCCGTACGCCGCCGACTACACGCGGTACCTTCCGCAGGACGCGAGCAGGCGGGCCACCGGCCTGTCGGCGGGCCTCGGCGTGTTCGTGTCGTGCGTGCTGCTGGAGGTCGTCGGCGCGGCGTCCGTGACGATCGGGGGCGGCGACGCCCTCGGGCAGCCCACCTCGGCGTTCACCGGCCACCTGCCCGCGCTCGTGGCGAACCTGACGCTGCTCGCGATCGCCCCCGGGGCCGTGTCGGCGAACGCGCTCAACGTCTATTCGGGCGCGATGTCGCTGCTCGCCCTCGGCGTACGGCTGCCGCTGACGATGCGCCGGGCCATCGTCGCGCTGGCCTGCGGCGTGATCGGTTTCGTGGTGGCGCTTTCGGGCCTGGAGGACGCCGGGCACAAGTACGAGGCGTTCCTGCTGGTCATCGCGTACTGGATCGGCCCCTGGCTGGGCGTGGTGCTGACGGACATGCTGCTGCGGCGCGGCCAGGACATCCGCGCGCTCGAACCGCTCATGTTCGACCGGCGGCACACCAACTGGGCCGGGCCCGTCGCGATGGTCGCGGGGGTCGTCCTGTCGGTCTGGCTGTTCTCCAACCAGGAGCAGTACGTCGGCCTGGTGCCGCGGAGCGTGCCCCAGGTGGGGGACATCGCGTTCGAGGCCGGGTTCCTCATCGCCGCCGGGCTCTATCTCGCGCTGAAGCCCCTGCGGCGCTGAACAGGCCCCGGCCGCTCCCCGCGCGCACTCTCCGTGAACATTTGGCACACCCCCGGGTACACATCGTAGCCAGTTACTGATTGAATGTGACTAACTACGCATTGTGGGGCGAGCTGCAAGCTCGAACAGGGGGGCGTGACCAATGAGCGTTGGTGCTGTTTTGGCCGAAGCCCGTGAGCGCGCCGGGCTGACCGTGCGTCAGCTCAGCGAGCGCACGCGGGTCCGCGAGTCCGTCATCGAACGCTTCGAGCGTGACGACTTCTCGGTGGGCGACTTCTACGCACGCGGGCACATCCGTACCATCGCCTCCGACCTCGGCCTGGACGCGGACGAGATCCTGCGGCAGTACGAGCAGGAGAACGCCGACATCGCGTCACCGGTCAAGGCCTCGGCGGTGTTCAGGCGCGACGTGAGCGAGCGGGCCCGCTGGGCCACGGGCTGGACGAAGGCCGCCGCGGTCGCCCTGGCCATCGTCGCGGTCGTCGTCATCGCGCGGATGCTCGGGGGCTCCGGCGAGAAGGCCGGCACGACTGCCGCCCAGCTCCCGGTGACCGCGCCGCACCAGCACGCGCGTAACGAGAAGGGCCACGAGAAGAAGACCCTGGAGGAGGCCCTCGCGCCCGGCACGGTGGTCGTGAAGGTCACCGCGCGCAAGCCGTCGTACATCAACGTGCGGGACGCCAAGGGCAAGGAGATCTTCCAGGGGACGCTGCCCGAGGGGAGGACCTCGACCTATTCGGCGAAGGACCGCATGCGGGTGACCATCGGCGACGCGGGGGCGGTGCGGCTGGAGGTCAACGGAAAGGACCTCGGCACGCCCGGCAAGGACGGCCAGATGATCCGGCGGACCTTCGAGGCGGGCGGCCCGAGTCTCCGTTAATCGCCGACTGCCGATACCGTAGTTCGCATCATGTCTTCTCGCCGAACCGTATCGCTGATCACGCTGGGCTGCGCCCGCAACGAGGTCGACTCCGAGGAGCTGGCCGCGCGGCTGGAGGCCGCCGGCTGGCACACCGATGACGACGATCCCGACGTCGTCGTCGTCAACACGTGCGGCTTCATCGATTCGGCGAAGAAGGACTCCATCGACACCCTGCTCGCCGCGGCCGACTCGGGCGCGAAGGTGGTGGCGGCGGGCTGCATGGCCGAACGGTACGGCGCGCAGCTCGCCGACGCCCTGCCCGAGGCGACCGTCATCTCCTTCGACGACTACGCCGAGATCGGGGAGCGTCTCGACGACGTCATCGCGGGCAGGCCGCTGGTCCCGCACTCCCCGCGGGACCGCCGCACGCTCCTGCCGATCACGCCGGTGGAGCGCTCGGCCGCCCACGCCCACATTCCCGGTCACGCCCAGGCGGACCCGCTGCCGGAGGGCGTCGCCCCCGCCAGCGGCCCGCGCATGCTGCGCAAGCGGCTCGGCTCGGGGCCGGTGGCGTCGCTGAAGCTCGCGTCGGGCTGCGACCGGCGCTGCACGTTCTGCGCGATCCCGGCCTTCCGCGGCTCGTACGTCTCGCGCCGCCCGGAGGACCTGCTCGCCGAGGCCGCCTGGCTGGCCGGGCAGGGCGTCAAGGAGCTCGTGCTGGTCAGCGAGAACTCCACGTCGTACGGCAAGGACCTGGGCGACCTGCGCGCGCTGGAGAAGCTGCTGCCCCTCCTGGCCGCGACCGAGGGCATCGAGCGGGTGCGGGTCAGCTACCTGCAGCCCGCCGAGCTGCGGCCCGGGCTGCTCGACGTGATCGCCTCGACGGAGGGGGTCGCGCCCTACTTCGACCTGTCCTTCCAGCACGCCAGCGGGACCGTGCTGCGGCGGATGCGGCGCTTCGGCGACCCCAAGCGGTTCCTCGACCTGCTCGCGCAGATCCGCGACCGCGCGCCCGAGGCGGGCATCAGGTCCAACTTCATCGTGGGGTTCCCGGGGGAGACCCAGGAGGAGTTCGACGAGCTGGTGGCCTTCCTCGAAAAGGCCAGGCTCGACGTCATCGGTGTCTTCGGCTACTCCGACGAGGAGGGCACCGACGCGTACGGCTTCGAGGGCAAGCTCGACCAGGACGTGATCGACGAGCGGGTCGCGATGCTGACCGAGCTGGCCGAGGAGCTGACCGCCCAGCGGGCCGAGGAACGCATCGGCGACGAGCTGCAGGTCCTGATCGAGGAGGACCTCGGCGACGGCGGATACGAGGGCCGTGCGGCGCATCAGGGTCCCGAGGTGGACGGCGCCGTCACGGTGCAGGGGATCGGCCTGGTCCCCGGCCAGATCGTCCAAGCGGTCGCCGTCGACTCCGAGGGGGTCGACCTCATCGCCCGGATCAAGGCAGGCACATGACGGAGCGCGGTGAGCCGCCGATGGACGTGGCGGGCCCGGGGGAGATGACACCGGAGTCCGCGGCGCCGCCGGTCGCCGCCGTGCCCGCCACGCCGGTGGCGATCCCGGCGTCCGCTCCGCGTGTCCCGCAGGCGGGGCAGGACGTCGCGGGGGAGCCGGGCTCCGGGGCCGTGACCGGCGACCGTACGGCCGCTGAGCCGCCGTCCGCCGGAGAAGGCACAGGAGAAGGCGCCGGCGAGGGCGCCGCGGAAGGCGTCCCCGGAGGCGCCGGGGAAGGTATCGCCGGAGGTGCGGGGGAAGGCGTGGTGCGCCGGGTCAGCACCTGGAACATCGCGAACGTCCTGACCATCGCCCGGCTGGCGATCGTCCCCGTCTTCACCGTCTTCCTGTTCGTCGAGGGGGAGGGCTGGCGGCTGGCGGCGCTCGGGGTCTTCCTGCTCGCCTCCCTCACCGACCAGCTCGACGGCTGGCTCGCCAGGAAGTACGCGCTGGTCACCGACTTCGGGAAGATCGCCGACCCGATCGCGGACAAGGCGCTGATCGGCGCCGCGCTGCTCAGCCTGTCGTACCTCGGCGAGATCCCGTGGTGGGTCACCGTGGTGATCATCGCCCGCGAGGCGGGAGTGACGCTGCTGCGCTTCCTCGTGATCCGGCACGGGGTTATCCCGGCCAGTTACGGGGGCAAGGTGAAGACTGTTTTGCAGATCGTGGCCATCGCGCTCTACATCGTGCCGGGGGTGCCCGACGTGATCAGGTGGGTGGCCATGGGGCTCGCCCTGGTGGTCACGGTCGGGACCGGCGCCGACTACGTGGTGAGGGCGGTGCGGCTGCGGCAGGTGGCGAGGAGTGCGCAAGGCTGATGAGGGGTGTGGCGAGCGAGGTGCTGTCCCTGCTGGTGCGGCAGGGCGCGACCGTCGCCGTGGCGGAGTCGCTCACCGGCGGCCTGATCGGGGCCACGCTGACCGGTCCGATGGGCGCCTCGGCCGCCTTCCGGGGCGGCGTGATCGCCTATGCCACGGACCTCAAGGCGAGCCTTCTCGACGTGCCGTCCGATCTCCTTGAACGAGAGGGAGCGGTGCATCCCGACGTGGCCGCGGCCATGGCGGTCGGCGTTCGCAAGCTCGCCGACTCCGGCTACGGCCTGGCGGTGACCGGGGTCGCCGGCCCCGATCCCCAGGACGGCAAGCCGGTCGGCACGGTCCACATCGCCCTGGCGGGACCGGGAGAGCGCCTCTGGCACCGTGACCTGCGCTTGACCGGAGACAGGGACGGGATCAGAACCGCCACCTGCCAGGAGGCGTTGCTGCTGCTGGAAGGTGTGCTGAAGGCAAATTCGGGGGAACATCTGGGGTGATTACCGCGTTACGTCCCCAGCGAACATGCTCGCCTCGGTCTGCCGCGGTGTCGCCCTCTACAGGTACGGTGGAGCTGTGAGTGAGGTCCGTGAGCCAAAGGCGAGGAGCAAGACAGGCGCACGCCCGGCGAAGGGGCCGAGCGAACCCATGATGACGGCGAGGCGTATGTACGAAGGGCAGATTAAGAAGGGGCGACATGAGCCCACCGCGAGAGGCGTCGTGAAGGCGCCCCCCTTGGGGAGGGAGCGACAGATGATCCTGCTGCGTCAGCTGCTCGGTGACGTACTGCGGCGGCTGAGGGTGCGGCAGAATCGCACCCTTCGCGAGGTCTCCACGCTGGCGCGTGTCTCACTCGGCTATCTGTCCGAGGTCGAGCGCGGCCAGAAGGAAGCCTCCTCCGAGCTGCTCGCCTCGATCTGCGGCGCGCTCGGGGTGCCGCTGTCCCAGGTGTTGCGTGAAGTGTCCGACCAGTTCGCACTGGCCGAGCTGCAGGCCGCCCCCGTGCTGGCAGATGTGCCCGAGCACGAGCGCCTGCCCATACCCGAAACCGTCCCCGCCGGGCCGGATTTCGAGGGTTTCCCGGAGGTCAAGGACATGGTCGCCGCCTAGGCGGCGTCTCGACGCCCCGCCGTGCCGGCGGACGGCGTCTCCGCGACCTCGCCCGATTGTCCCCGTAGGCCCCATAAGACACGGCCCGATAGGGCACGCCCGGTCCGAAGGCCAGGGCGTGACCTCCGCGCCCGCAGTCCGGGTCGACCCGGACCCGGGTGCCCAGTCCCGATCCCACGGGTGGGCGCCTGGCCCCCGCAGGCCCGTTTCCGTGCCCGTTTCTGTATCGTGCGGCCCGTTCCGCCCGTTCCCTTTGGTGTCGCCTCGGGTGTCGCCCCGTTCCCTGACGCGCCCACCGGGCTCCGTCTCCGACTTCGTGCGGCCCGCTCCCGATGGGGTCTCCGTTTCGACGGCCCCGTCCCGGCGCGCCCGTATGGCCCCGTCTCCGTGTCGCCTGGGCCGTTTCCGGCGTGCGTCTGGCCCGTCCCCGTGTCGCGTGGCCTGCTCCTGGCGCGCCTGTCTCACCCGTTCTCGACACGCTCGTCTGACCCCGTCTCTGTGTCGTGGGCCCGTTTTCAGCGGTTCCGCCGGGTTGTGTTCGCCACTTCGTCTCCGTGGTGCCTGCCGCGCTCCCGTAACGTGCTCACCGCTGCTCGCGGTCTCGTGGACCCGCCCTCGGCCTTCGGGCGCGCGCTTGCGGCCGCCCGCGATCACGATGCGTGGATCTCGACCACCCTGCCGTCCGGGTCGGTCATGAGGTGGCGGCCGGGCTCCAGCCGCGGCTCGGCGGCGGCTCCGTCCACGTCAAAGCCGAGCCGTACGGACCCGGTCCTGCGCTCTGCGGTCGCCGGATACAGCTCGAACACGGTGCCGTCGGCGAGGACGGCGGCGTGGTGCCGCGGGCCCTGGCCGTGCCGTTCCAGGGTGAACTCGACACCGAGTGCGCCATAGAAGGCGCGGCACTCCTCCAGCCGGTCGGTGTACAGGACGAGCAGCATGACGCGGGCGGCGGTGGGCGGCACGGGATCCCCTTCGTGTGCGTACCGGTTCTCAGTCGCGCTGGCAGGAGGGACACCAGTAGATGAGCCGCTCGGCCGGCTGTGGGCCCATCTCCCCGCGGCTGACAGGGGTGCCGCAGTGGTGACACGGGCGGCGTGCCCTGCCGTAGACGAGCAGCGACCGCCCGGGGCGCGCGTCGCCCGTCGTCACCGGGAGTGGCGCGTCCTTGCTCGCGTCCATCAGGCGGTGGGCGACGCAGACCAGCGCCTCCAGCTCGTCCGGCGGAATCGACCCCACCGGACGCCATGGGGACATCCGCGCGGCGTACAGCGTCTCGGCCCGCCAGATCGTGCCGATGCCCGCCAGGTCGCGCTGGTCGAGCAGCGCCTCCCCGATCGACCGCTGCGGGTCGCGCAGCAGGTTCCGTACGGCGAGGGCGGCGTCCCAGTCCGGCCCGAGCAGGTCCGGGCCGAGATGCCCCACGACCCGCTCCTCGCGGTCGGTCGGCACGAGGTCGACCATGCCCAGCCGGGTGCCGACCGCCTGCCACTGGATGTTGGCGAGGATCAGCCGGACCACGTCGCCCCTCGGCGCCGGACGGCCCGCCGGGCCCACGCGCCAGCTTCCCTCCATGCGCAGGTGGGTGTGGACGGTGAGCCCACCCTCCACCCGGGTGAGGAGGTGCTTGCCGCGCGAGACCGTCGTCAGCACGGTCCGGCCGCGCAGATCGGCGGTGGCATACCGGGGCACCCGGAAGTCGCTGCGGGTCAGCCTCCGGCCGTCGAGGGCCTGTCTGAGCCGCTTGGCGGTCCGATAGACGGCGTCACCCTCCGGCACGGCTCTCCTCCCGCGAGGATCGGGTACAGGCGGCTCACACGGGCATGTGCGAGTCCCATGCCGCCGGGTCGGCGGCGAGCTCGGTCACCCGGGGCGGCAGCTCGCCCTTGGCGATCTGCTCCAGCGTGACCTCTTCGAGGATGGCCCGCTCACTCGCCCGCAGCGCGATCCACACCTGCTGCAATGCCTGGGCGGCGCCCTGGTATCCGACGTGCTCGGGCCGCTCGCCCCGCACGTTGGCCAGAGGTCCGTCCACCGCGCGGATCACGTCGGCGAGCGAGATCTGGCTGGCCGGCCGTGCCAGGACATAGCCCCCCTCTGGGCCCCGCTGCCCGCGCACCAGTCCGGCGCGGCGCATCTGCAGGAGGATGTTCTCCAGATATTTGGGGGGCATCTCCTGCTCCTTGGCCAGCTCGCCCACCGTGGTGGGTCCCTCGCCCGACGCGGCGAGTTCGGCGGCGGCACGGAGGGCGTAGTCGACACGGGCAGAAAGTCGCATGTAGTCGATTATCCCGCCTGGTTGGCATCGGTAGGACGCCCGCCTGCCATCACGGCCCGGCGGAGCCCTGATTTTCCGGCCGCAGACCCTAATTCAGCCGGAGCCGTACGACGAGCGGGAGGTGGTCGGAGTAGGGCATGCGGGGCGCCTCGGCCGCCACGGCGGTGAGCCCGTCCGAGATCAGCACGTGGTCGATGCGCCGCACGGGAGCGTCGGCGGGAGAGGTCGGCGGGTCGCCGAGCGCCCGCAGCGGGTCGGACAGGCCGGCGGCCTCCAGCACGCGCATCTGGGGGTCGGACGGCGTCGTGTTGAGGTCGCCGGCCACGATCACCGGTCGCGGGCCGGCGCCTGCGGTGCCGGACGGGAGGGTGCCCGTGGCGAGCCGCCGGGCGATCGCCGCCGCCTCGGGCGCCTGCCCGCGCGGCTCCTGCAGGTGCGTGTTGACGATGCCCACCTCGCGGTCGCCGATCCTCAGCACGATCGACTGGGCCTGGGCGCCGGTCGGATACCCGTGCCGTCCGAGCCGGGTCGAGCCGATCTCGGCGACGGGCAGGTTCGTGAGCAGCGCGTCGCCCCAGAGGCGGTCGGCGGCGGGCGCGAAGTAGTAGCGCATGCCCAGGCCGCGGGCGATCCTCGCCAGGTCGTCGTGCCCGCCGTTCAGCAGCCAGCCCCGGTCGACCTCGCTCATCAGCACCACGTCGGGACGCCGCGTCGCGACCCAGGCGGCGATGTGGTCGAGGTCGAGCCGTCCGCCGAGCCCGAAGCCCATCCGGATGTTGTACGCGACGAGGGTGAACTCGTTCCCGGTGATCGTCTTCGTCGCGGGCGGCGACTGCCAGGTGAGCAGGCCGGTCAGGACGGCCGCCGCAAGCCCGATCGCCACCCACCGGCGCGGCACTCGCCTCGTCGGGGTGGTCTCTTGCGGTGGGGCTTCCCGGAAGAAGACGACGGCGGCGACGAGGACGGCCACGGCCGGCGGGGCCAGCGCGTTGGGGAAGCCCAGGTCGGCGTCGAAGGACGCGTAGTAGAGGAACGCCCCGACCAGGAACACGAGCATCCCGCCCAGCACCGCGACGCCCCCGCGCCCGGCTCTGCGCTCCGGGACGCCTCCGGCCGTGTCGTCGGCAGCGCTTGCGCGCCCGCTTGTGCTTGCGGCGGCGGTGCCCGCTTGGCGTCCGGCGATGCCGGCGCAGGCCCCGAGTGCGACCGTCGCCACGAGGGCGGGTACGCCCGGCACGCCGGCCTCGGCCGCCGCCACCCCGGCGACGAGGAGGACCCCGGCCACCCGGCCCCACGACGCGATCCGGCTCCAGGACACAGCTCGGCCCCACGGCACAGGCCGGCCCGACGACAGTGTCCATGCGCAGACGACGGCCGCGCACAGCGCCGCGGCCTGGAGCGCGACCGCCAGGGCGGTCAAGGGCGCACCGTGCTGCCCGGCGTCCTGCGCGAGCGTGGCCGCGCCGCCGCAGTACATGCCCGCGAGCATGAGCACCGGGCCGAAGACGAACCAGACGGCCGCCGGGGCGGGGACGGGCGACGCGGGCGAGAGCCGTACGGACCAGAGGAAGGCGGCGCAGAGCGCGGCGACGGCGATCCAGGGGAGCGGGCCGTCCCGCCAGACGAGGTCCACCCGGTCGAGGGCCAGGTGGAGGATCGACGCACTGGCCAGGCCGCCGATCAGCCCGGCCGGCACCCACGTGCCCGCCGTCGTCCGCGCGCAGCCGTAGAGGAAGACCAGCCCCGCCGTGACCCCCGCGGAGGCGAGCAGGAGCTGGGGCGTGCCTCCGTCCGCCGCCTGGAGGCCGAGCCGGGCCGCGACGAGCGCCACCGCACCCACCACACCGACGATCCGGGGCGACGCGAACCGCGCCGCGGGGACGGCGGCGAACGGCAGGACGAACCACAGCGCGGCGTACGTCCCCATGCCGGCGGGAGCGGTCTCGCCCGCCCTGCCGTACAGGGTGATGAGGGACGGCAGGAACACCCGCACCACGTCGATCAGGAGCGTGACGCCCGTCGCCAGCATGACCAGCGGCCACGGGGGAGCGGGAAGCCCGCGGGCAGGTGGGGTGTGCGGTTGCCCGGACGTCTCGGTCATGGCGCTCCCTTCGGGCTCATATGAGCCATCCTCACGAAAGATGGGAGCGTTACCAATACGTTCGACCTGGGGCGTTCCTCGCACGTGCCGGCTCGCTAAGCTTGCTGGAAACCTTGTTGTTCATTCACGGGCGCACATGGTCGAAGCGCCGCCGGGGGCCGAGCGAACCGGAGAGGCGTGGGTGGGCGCACCGACGGCGAGCCGGAGACTTCAGACGATGGGAAGCAGGAGCATGGAGCGACGTCCTGGCGTGCCCCGGCTGCTCCGGGAGATCAACGACCGGGCCGCCCTGGAACTGCTGCTCGCCTCGGGTCCGCTGACCCGCGGCCAGATCGGGGAGCTCACCGGCCTGTCCAAGGTCACCGCGTCCCAGACGCTGGCGCGTCTGGAGGAGCGCGGCCTGGTGGAGGTCGTGGGGGAGCAGGCGGGCAACCGCGGACCCAACGCCGCGCTGTACGGCGTGATCGCCTCCTGCGCGTACGTCGCGGGGCTGGAGGTCGGCCCCGACCGGGTGTCGGCGGCGATCGCCGACATCAACGGCGACGTGGTGGCCGAGGTGACGGCCTCCCCCGAGGGGCAGGATGACCCGGTCTCGCTGGTGCACTCGGCCGTTGTGAAGGCGTGCAGGAGTGCGAAGGTCGCGCTGTCGCGGCTGCGCGGCGTGGTCATCGGCACGCCCGGCGTCGTCGATCCCCGCACGGGGGACGTGCGGTTCTCCTTCGACCTGCCGCAATGGCACGAGGGCATCCATGAGGCGCTCGCGCGCGACCTGCGCAGGGACGTCACGATCGAGAACGACGTCAACCTCGCCGCGATCGCGGAACGCGCGAAGGGCTCCGCCCGGGAGGTGGACGACTTCGTGCTCGTGTGGGTGGGCCGGGGCATCGGCCTGGCCGTCGTGCTGGGCGGACGGCTGCACCGTGGCCGGTCGGGCAGTGCGGGGGAGATCGGCTACCTGCCGGTGCCCGGGGTGCCGCTCGCCGACGACGTCAGAGCGGTGCCCGGGCGCCTGCCGTCCCTCGGGGGCGGCCTGCAGTCGCTGGTCAGCTCCGAGGCCGTCACCGAGCTGGCCCGTGGGCACGGCTTCGCCGGGGACACCGCCGCCGACTGCGTCACCGCGGCCGTCGCGGCCGGGACCGCGGGCGAGCCGCTGCTCGACGAGGTCGCCTCGCGGCTCGCCCTTGGTGTGGCGTCGGTGTGCGTGGTGCTCGACCCCGGCCTCGTGGTGCTGGCCGGAGAGGTCTGCCGCGCCGGTGGGGCGGCGCTGACCAGCAGGGTGGAGGAGGCGGTCGCGCGCATCTGCCCGGTCCCCCCGCAGGTCGTCACGAGCCAGGTTGAGGGCAACCCGGTGTTGCGCGGCGCCGTTCTCGCCGCGCTCGACCAGGCCCGCGAGGAGATCTTCACGGCATAGGGAGTGCTCCCGGCCGAAGTCCCGATCCGGACATACGGCGGTGGCGCCGTCACATGCCGTGCATGGAGTGGTCCGGTATGGCGTCCATGGAGTGACCCGACGTCCCACTCATTGTGTGGCCCGGCATGTCGCTCGTGGAGGGACTCGGCGTCCCACTCGTCGAGTGATCCGGCATGTCGTCCATGGAGTGGCCCGGCACGTTTCCGTTCGCGTCGGTCACGATGAACATTCCGGCCATTCCCATGTCGGAGTGGTTTTGTACGTGGCAGTGGTACATCCACATTCCCGGGCCGACCTG
>NZ_JAATEK010000239.1:0-290 GCF_012034195.1 Microbispora sp. CL1-1 | reverse complement strand
GCGTGGTCGTGGTGGTCAGCGAGTTGTCCGTGCTGGTCAGACAGCTCACGAGCTTCTGGGAGGTCGCGTAGCGGGCGGCGTCCTTCTGGACCGGAATGGTGACGAACTCACCGCCGGTCGGAGCGGGCGCGGTGCCGCCGTCCTTGGCGGGGATGGGGATGATGCCGTAGTCGAAGCCGGTCTTCTTGGCGTTGGCGAGCTGCCAGGTGCCGTTCTCGCCGAAGGCGAAGTCGCCGGTCGCGAACTCCTGCCAGCTTGTGGTCTGCGTGTTGTTGATGACCGAGGTGGGG
>NZ_JAATEK010000238.1:0-290 GCF_012034195.1 Microbispora sp. CL1-1 | reverse complement strand
GCCCACCTCGGTCATCAACAACACGCAGACCACGAGCTGGCAGGAGTTCGCGACCGGTGACTTCGCCTTCGGGGAGAACGGCACCTGGCAGCTCGCCAACGCCAAGAAGACCGGCTTCGACTACGGCATCATCCCCATCCCCGCCAAGGACGGCGGCACCGCGCCCGCTCCGACCGGTGGTGAGTTCGTGAGCATCCCGGTGCAGTCGGACACCGCGCGTTATGCCACCTCGCAGAAGCTCGTGAGCTGTCTGACCAGCACGGACAACTCGCTGACCACCACGACCACGT
>NZ_JAATEK010000237.1:0-290 GCF_012034195.1 Microbispora sp. CL1-1 | reverse complement strand
GACCTCGGTGGACCACGCGCGGATCAAGCGGACCGGGCTCAGCCCGCTCAGCGCCGCGCACGCACTCGCCCTGTTCGACGCCGTCGCCTTCCGCGACCCGGGCGTGCCCCTGGTCGTCCCTGCCGCCCTCACGGCCACGGCCGAGACGCCGCCGCCGCTGCTGCGCGGGCTCGTACGGCAGGCCCGCCCCGCCGTACGCGGCGCGGCGGCCGGGGGACCATCCCTCGCCGCCCGGCTGAACGGACTGACTCCGGACCAGCGGACCGAGGCCCTGCTCGACCTGGTCCGCA
>NZ_JAATEK010000236.1:0-290 GCF_012034195.1 Microbispora sp. CL1-1 | reverse complement strand
CTCCCCTGACAGCCCCGCGAACACCCACACCGGCATCCCTCAGGCTCCCGCAGGCACTACCGCCAGCCCCGCCGGCACCCCCGCAGGCGAGCCGAAGCACGAGCCCAGGCAGGGCTCCCGACCCGAGCCGAAGCCCGAGCACAAGCGCGACTACGAGCGGAGGTCGGGTAACGGACCCGAGCCGGAAGATGGGCACGGGCACGGGCGGAGGGTCGCTCCGGAGCCGGAGCGTAGACACGGCCAGAGCACCGCACCACAACCGGAGACCGGGCAGAGGCCGAGCACCGAAC
>NZ_JAATEK010000235.1:0-294 GCF_012034195.1 Microbispora sp. CL1-1 | reverse complement strand
GACCCAGTAATGAGCACGAGCCGATTGACGCGAACTCCGGTGGCGCGCACCCGGCCAGAAAAGCAGGCAACAGGAAAGCGGGCTCCAGGAAAGCGGGCTCCAGGAAAGCGGGCAACGGGAGAGCAGGCGGCAGGGGAGCGGGCGCCTGGAAAGCAGCGGGCAACGGGTAGGCAGGCGACGGGGCAGTGGGCGGCATGGGCGTTCCTCGCGCCCGTCGTCGTCTATCTGCTCGCGTTCTACGTCTATCCGCTGTATCGCAACGTCGATCTGAGCCTGCGCAACTACACGGTGCGC
>NZ_JAATEK010000234.1:0-298 GCF_012034195.1 Microbispora sp. CL1-1 | reverse complement strand
CTGATGGCGGCGATCCAGCCGTGGTCGGCGGCCGGAGCCGAGAAACCGATGACGACCTTCTCACCAGGGGCGTCGTTGCCGCCCGTGGCCGCGGCCGCGGGGGCCGCGGCCGGTGCGCTCGCCTGCGCGGCGGGCTCGTTGCTCGTGCAGGCCGTGACGAGTGCGCCAGCGCCGAGGACGGCTCCACTCCACAGGAAGCCGCGCCGGCCGACGTTCTTGTCCATATGTTCTCTCCTTGTCGAAGCCGGTCGGGATCCGATCCGGCCCAGGGTGTCAGGTGTGTGTTCTGAGGCTGCGC
>NZ_JAATEK010000233.1:0-308 GCF_012034195.1 Microbispora sp. CL1-1 | reverse complement strand
CGCGGACCAGGTCGAGCAGAACCGTGCCGCGCTGCTCGGGAGCGAGCCCGGCGAGCCGGGCGGGCAGTGAGGTGTCCTGACCGGTCGCCTGGGTGGTCCGGGCGGCTCGTGCGGCCGGTCGGCGGGGGGAGATCAGGCGGCGCAGCAGTGGCGGGGGCGTCTCGGTCGCCGTGTTCAACCGCGCAGGCACGAGCACGGGCGGCTGGCCGGCCGGCCCGAAGACGGCCGCGTCGAACAGGGCCAGTGCGTGCGCGGTGGCGAGCGGATGCAGGCCGAGCCTGGCCAGCCGTTTCCGGTCGATCTGGCTG
>NZ_JAATEK010000232.1:0-312 GCF_012034195.1 Microbispora sp. CL1-1 | reverse complement strand
GCGCGCAAGACACCGAAGATCACCGAGGTGCTGCCACTTCTCTACCTGCACGGCCTGTCCTCCGGTGACTTCGTCCCGGCGCTGGGGCAGTTCCTCGGCTCGGCGGCCGGCCTGTCGGCGCCGGTCATCACGAAGCTGACCGAGCAGTGGAAGGCCGAACAGCGCGCCTTCGCCGACCGTGATCTATCCAGCGTGGACTACGTCTACCTGTGGGCCGACGGCGTGCACGTCAACGTCCGCCTGGAGGAACACCGTTTGTGCCTGCTGGTGATGATCGGCGTGCGCGCCGACGGCCGCAAGGAACTCATCGCG
>NZ_JAATEK010000231.1:0-312 GCF_012034195.1 Microbispora sp. CL1-1 | reverse complement strand
CCGGGCACCTTTCTTTTTCGCGGGTTTGTTCCCGGGGTTGTTCCTGGGGTGTGTTCCCCGGCGGGTTGCTGGGTGTTGGTTCCCGCTGCCTGTTCCTGCGTGTGGGCGGTGGGTGTGGGTGTGGTGGGTGGTGTGGTGGCCCCGGCCGGGGTGTGGCCGGGGCTTTCGCATGTCCAGGGTGTGTTGGCCGGCCGGGGCGCGAGCGGGAGTGGGGGAGGAGCGGAGCGGGCGGGAGTGAGGACCGCAGCGAAGGCCCAGCGGAGCGGGCTTCGCGAGGACCGGAGCTTCCGGCCGGCGCAGTGACGTCCCAAC
>NZ_JAATEK010000230.1:0-315 GCF_012034195.1 Microbispora sp. CL1-1 | reverse complement strand
TCCGAGCCGGAGGACGGGAACGCGTACGCGCACGGGCGGAGGGGCGCACCCGAACCGAGGCAGGAGCACGAGCACGGCCAGGGCACCGCACCAGAGCCAGGGACGGAGCAGAGGCCGAGCACCGGACCCACGCCCGCGTACGAACACGACCAGAGCGCCGCACCCGAACCGGAGGACGGGCACACGCACGGGCGGAGGGCCGCGCCGGAGTCTGAGCGAGGGCACGACCAGAGCGCCGCACCGGAGTCGGAGTCGGAGTCGGAGGGTGGGCGCGGGTGCGGGGAGCCTCAGCGGTCGCAGGGCCGCCTTGGTGGT
>NZ_JAATEK010000023.1:0-128685 GCF_012034195.1 Microbispora sp. CL1-1 | reverse complement strand
GTGCGGTGGTGCTTCAGCGAGACGATATGTGGAGTGTTTTGTGCGACGGTGAACCGGTGAGCACGTCCAGGGGGCCTACCGCTGGGCCGGGTCCCTCCAGCGGAACGGCTTATCTGTTGTTTTGTTTGCCCGGTGGTTCCCCTGTGCTCGAATCTGTCGCGGCCGGTAGCTCGCTGTTGTAGATGTCTTTCCGCCCTGTCGCGGACGGAGCCCTTGCCCTTTCAGATGTACCACCCGGAGAACGTATTTAGCCAGGTCAGCGTTCCGCGCGTGGCCCTTCTCGTGACTGTCCACCGTTGTTTGCTGGCGTTCACTGGCGTCCATTGGCGTTCGCTGACGTATGTCTGCGTAGGGCACAGAGGAAGGCAGATGTCACGCCGAGGTAAGGGTGTCAGTCCTCCCGCCAGATGGGTTCGAGCGCGTTCGGGTCGAAGTTGCCCCACGACCCCATGCCCTTGCCAACGGGGTGGATGATCACCGCGTGGAACGCCTCCATGACCATCGCGCGCTTCGTGCCCATGGAGAGGCCACCCTGGTCCTCGGGGAGATACCAGCGCCGCCGTATGTCGGCCCCGTCAACGATGCGCCGAGCCCGCTTGCGTTCCTTGGCCGCCGTGTACGCCTGGCCCTCCCGCCGCAACTCGTTGATCCGCTGCTCAAGCGACGGGACGAGCATGAAGAACAGCTCATTGCTGATCGTGCGCGCGTTCCACTGCCGGGTGAGTTCGGCGAGCTGCTCCTTCGTGTCTTTCAGCTCTTGCTCACCGGCCCACGGGACGTCCTCCATGTCCGCGTCGGGGGACTCGTCGAGCTTCGCCAGGACCAGCTCGGATATGAACACGTCCACCCGGTCACCGCGCCGCCCGACGCCCCCGCATCCGCCGTCACTCGGAGCGGGACAGACGTAAAGGTGAACCCCTCCGCGTGCCGGCCGAACCCGCAGGGGTGCGTTGCAGATGCCGGTCCCATCGGCCTTGGGCTTGCCGCACCGGAGGATGCCCGAC
Organism: Microbispora sp. CL1-1; assembly: GCF_012034195.1. Lineage (NCBI taxonomy): Bacteria > Bacillati > Actinomycetota > Actinomycetes > Streptosporangiales > Streptosporangiaceae > Microbispora > Microbispora sp. CL1-1. Next base: position 127,681 of record NZ_JAATEK010000023.1, on the reverse strand, counting down.
AGGAGATAGCGGTGCTCCCGCTGATCGAAGCGCATCCCCAGGGCCGCGTACTGATCGGCCTTCTCTCGGGAGGTGCGCTCGAAGGCGGCCCGCACGGCAAGCAGTTCCTCGGGTGTGATCAGGGCTTCCCACTTGCCGACCACCGGGTTGCCGTCCGCGTCGCGGACCAGCTCACCGTTGATCTCTCGCCACCCGCAGAGCCGGGGACTGGACAGGGTGGCCCGCAGGGAACGGCGTGACCACTCGTTCCCCCGCGTCGTACGCACCCCGAGCTGCTGCCACTTCATCACGATCGCGCGGAGAGAGCCCCCGGCGATGATGGCGTCCACCGCCTCGCGCAGCAGCGGCCCCTCTTCGGGATGGATGGTGACGCGATCAGCCAGCCATCCGAATGGACGAGGGCCGCCCGCCGGTACGCCTTGCTCCGCCCGCGCCCGGTGAGAGCGACGCATGCGCCGCTGCATCTTCCGTACTTCCATTTTCGAAATCACGGCCCCGAACAGGCCCATGCTCTCGGTGTCCTCGCTGTAGAGGTCCTTCGGCCCGCGAGCGTCGGCGAAGACCCGCCCGTCGCGATAGGTGAAGGCTTCCACGAAGCGCTCGTAGTCGCCGGGACGGCGTGCCAGCCGGTCCTCAGCGACGATCACCACACCTTCTATAGGTGTCCCGTCCGGGAGGCGTCCGGCGCGCAGCGCCTTGACCATCGTCTCGAAGGCGTCGCGTACTACGTTGGCCTTGGCGGCCGACTTGTCGTTGTCGGTGAACTCGTGGACGATCGTCCAGCCGAGTCGCGCGGCCGTCTCCCGGTTGACCTTGTGCTGATCCTGTACGCCGTGCTCGTCTCCACGGCCGTCGGACGAGATGCGCGCGTACGAGACGACAGGGACAACCTCTGCCATGGGGGCCTCCTTGAAGTTTGCACTCCAAGGAAGGTTCTAACCGTAGATGCCCCACTGGATGAAGTAGGCCACCCGCTTGTAGCGGTCTCCGCCGCCGGTGGTGGCCTGGGCCGCTGACGGCGCTAATCCGGCCGCCAGGGTGGCGGCGACCGCCGCGGCGAGAGTCCTTCTCATGAGCACGCCGGCCTCCCGAGCGCTTTTTATAGGAAAGTTTCCTGTAAATTGCCGCGATCGTAGACCGAGGTGATCAGGGCGTCAATGGCAGCGCCCCAGTGCGGCGGGCCGGCGCCACGCACGCGATCATGCCGCCCACACGCGCGACCGTGCTGCCACGCGTGCGACGGCGCCTCGCGCGCGACCACGGCGTCGTACGCACTTAGTTCGGGCGCTGCCATGCGAACGGTGACGGGGTCACGGATGCATGAGAAGCAGGGGGTCGCAGGTGTCGCTTCCATCCGCCTTGGACGTCCCCGGTTTCTCCAGGCTCCTCTCGCTGTTGACGATGTAGTAGCCGCCGAAGGGCCGAGGTATCACGATCAGCGTCTGGAGGTACATGATCGCCTGAGCCTTGGCGATGGTCCCTCCGTGCGGCGTGTGGACCAGCATGCTCCTGAGCATGGCGAAGAGATTGTCGTGGGTGAATCCCCCCCAGATGAGCACGCGGTAGGTGTGTTGGATGTTCGTGTGGTGCTGCTCGCTGTAGCCGGTGATCGACACGCGCGTGTCCGCCCAATTCTCTACGGTTCTGGCGGCCAGCTTGTCCTGGGCGACGAGGTCGTTATAGGACTCCGGGCGCGCCCGCGCCATGTGGATGTGCAACTGGTCGAGCTGTCTCGCCGGCCTCGAATTGATCCCCAATCCCACCGGGGCGGGAACCTCGGTGGGCTGCTGGGTGGCGCAGTAGTCGGCGGCGCTCCAATAATTCGGTGCGGTGCTGCAGCAGATCCACGGACACTCGATGCCGTTGATCCGCTTGGTGGGGATGAGGAGGTAGTTGACGTACTTCTTCTTGCTCGGGTTGCCCTTCATCACCACGAAGTCTGGGTGGTTCTGCAGGCAGGTGCCTTTTTTGAAGCAGTCCTGACTTTTTGTCCAGAGGGGCTCCTTACTGTGGGGATTGCCGCAATCATTTTCGTCGGGGTCTGGGCCGCATGTCGGCGAAGGCGCGGAGAGCGCGTGCCCGGCGCCGGCGAGAATGCTCGCGCCTGTGAGTATGGTGGCGCCCGCCATACTGGAGAACTGGATGAACCGGCGCCGCGTCAGCTCGCTCGCCTCGTCGTTTTCATGCATGACTACCCCCGACAACCCGCATCTGTTGCTATTTGCCGCGATCTTCGCGCGCCTTGCGGTTCAGGCCGTACGCGAGACCGGAAACGGCGTCGTCAGTGAAAGATCGACGCACTCGGCGAGGTTGATCCCCTCTCTGGTGGCCGGTAAAAGCCCCTGGCGCAGGCTTGATTTTCCGTAGGAAAGATCGGAACACTTCCCCGGGGGGTCGAGAGAATCTCCTGGCGCGCGGCGAACGGACCCGGAAATCTCGGCCGGGCGAATGCTCATAAGAGATATTCCGGCATCGCATATCGTGCGATATTCGGGCGAGAGCGAAAAACCGGCAGTGATACCAGACCGGGCGTCGAGGGCAGGGTGCAAGTGGCGGCAGACTGGAGAGCGTGCCTTCCGTGCTTCCCGACGGCGATCCCGTCCCCCCGAGCGGCGAGCTGCCGTCCGAGGCCCTCGACGGGCTCGGCTCCCGTCCGTTCGGCTTCTACGTCCACGTCCCGTTCTGCGCGACGCGCTGCGGCTACTGCGACTTCAACACCTACACGGCGTCCGAGCTGGGGCCCGGCGCATCACAGCGCGACTACGCCGCCACCGCGGTCGAGGAGATACGGCTGGCCCGGCGCGTGCTGGGAGACGCCGCGCCGCCCGTGGAGACCGTCTTCTTCGGTGGCGGCACGCCGACCCTGCTGCCCGCCGCCGACCTCGTACGGATCCTGGACGCCATCGGCGAGGAGTTCGGCCTGCGGCCCGGCGCCGAGGTGACGACCGAGGCCAACCCCGAGTCCGTCGACCCGGCCTACCTGAAGGAACTGCGGGCGGGCGGGTTCACCCGGATGAGCTTCGGCATGCAGAGCGCGGGCGAGCACGTCCTCGCCGTCCTCGACCGGCGGCACACCCCCGGCCGGCCCGCCGAGGCCGTACGAGAGGCCCGCGACGCCGGGTTCGAGCACGTCAACCTCGACCTCATCTACGGCACGCCGGGGGAGAGCGACGACGACTGGAGGGCCTCCCTGGAGGCCGCGCTGGCCGCCGGGCCCGACCACGTCTCGGCGTACTCCCTGATCGTCGAGGACGGCACCCGGCTCGCCGCACGCATCCGGCGCGGCGAGCTGCCGATGCCGGACGACGACGTGGCGGCCGACCGCTACCTGATCGCCGAGGAGATGCTGACGGCCGCGGGCCTGAGCTGGTACGAGATCTCCAACTGGGCGGCGGGAGACGAGGCGCGCTGCCGCCACAACCTGCTCTACTGGACCGGCGGCGACTGGTGGGGGGCCGGGCCGGGGGCGCACAGCCACGTCGGCGGCACCCGCTGGTGGAACGTCAAGCATCCGGCGGCGTACGCCGCCCGGCTGGCGGCCGGGACCTCGCCCGCGCACGCCCGCGAGGTGCTGTCGGCGGAGGACAGGGCCGTCGAAAGAGTCATGCTGGAGCTGCGCCTCGCCTCGGGTCTCCCGCTGGCCGACCTCGCCCCCCAGGCGCGTACGGCGTGCGCGCGGGCACTGGCGGACGGACTGCTGGAGGTGGAGGCGTTCAAGGCCGGCCAGGCCGTGCTCACGCTGCGCGGCAGGCTGCTCGCCGACGCGGTGGTCCGGGACCTCACCCCTTAGATCCGGGATCTCACCCCTTAAACGGGGGCGGTGACGAAGTCGATCAGTTCTTCCACACGGCCGAGGAGCTCGGGCTCCAGGTCGGCGTAGGTCGTGACCCGGCTCAGGATGTGCCGCCACGCCTCCTGGGGGTCCATCCGCCAGCCGAGGGCGGCGATCACGCCCTCCTTCCAGGGCACGCCGCGCGGCACGTCCGGCCAGGCGGGGATGCCGAGCGCCCGGGGCTTGACCGCCTGCCAGATGTCCACGAACGGATGCCCGACGACGAGCACGTCGTCCCCGGACACCCGGGCGGCGATGCGGCTCTCCTTCGAGCCGGGCACCAGGTGGTCGACGAGCACGCCGAGCCGCCTGCCCGGCTCGGGGCCGAACTCCTCGACGATGGCAGGGAGGTCGTCCACCCCTTCGAGGAACTCGACGACGACCCCCTCCACCCGCAGGTCGTGTCCCCAGATCTTCTCCACCAGCGAGGCGTCGTGGACGCCCTCGACGTAGATGCGGCTCCCCTTGGCGACCTGCGCGCGCAGGCCCTCGACCGCGATCGACCCGGAGGCGCTCCGCAGCGGGCCCTTGGGGCCGGCCTGGGGCCGCACCAGCGTCACCGGTTTGCCTTCGAGGAGGAACCCGGCGGGCGTCAGCGGGAACACCCGCCTGCGGCCGAACCGGTCCTCCAGCGTCACGGCCTCCTTGTCGCAGGCCACCACGGCGCCGCAGAAGCGGCCCTCGGCGTCCTCCACCACGAGGTCGGGCTCTGCCGGGACCTCGGGGATCTGCCCCCGCCGTGGCCGCCGCCAGTCTCCGGAAAGCACGTCCCGCCCGTACATGCGGGGAACGCTAGCAAATCACGCCCTGCGGCGGCGGGCCGCGGAGCGGCGCGCGAGTACGACGATCGTCACGATCGGCGCGGCCAGGAAGCCGGCACGACCGGCAGGACGGCGAAGAGCACCCAGGGACCCACAGCAGCGCGGGGCCGGATCGGCCGGGGAGCGGCGTACGGCGGGGGAAACGGGTGCGGCAGCCACAGGGGCGCGCCGGGCCGTGCCGGGGGCATCATGGGCGGGGAACCCGCGTGGTCGCCTCGGCCGGCGCGGGTCTCTGGTGCTCGTGCATAGGGTGAAGAGTCGGCCATGCGGCTTGCGGTCGATTCGCAGCCCGCTTGTCCGTGCCCCCCTGCGCGTTATCGCACCAGGTGGGGTGGTAGCCGTACACTTGGCACTCGGGAACACAGAGTGCCAGAGTCGGTGTTTCCAGGCACAGGGAGGTGACACATTGCTCGACGACCGCAAGCTCGCCGTCCTGCGGGCCATCGTCGAGGACTACGTGTCCACCAACGAGCCGGTGGGGTCCAAGGCCCTGGCGGACAGGCACAACCTCGGCGTCTCTCCGGCGACGATCCGCAACGACATGGCGGCGCTGGAGGAGCAGGGCTACATCACCCAGCCGCACACCAGTGCCGGAAGGGTGCCGACGGACAAGGGATACCGGCTGTTCGTCGACCGGCTGTCCCAGATCAAGCCGCTGTCGGGTGCCGAGCGCAGGGCCATCGAGACCTTCCTCGCCGGGGCCGTGGACCTCGACGAGATCGTCATGCGTACGGTGCGGCTGCTCGCGCAGCTCACCCGTCAGGTCGCGGTGGTGCAGTATCCCTCGCTCACCAGGTCGTCGGTCCGCCATGTGGAGATCGTCCCGCTCGCGGAGCGCCGGGTCATGCTGGTGCTGATCACGAACACCGGGCGGGTCGAGCAGCGTGTGGTCGATCTGCCCGAGGCCATCGCCGACGACCGGATCGCGAATCTGCGCGCCGTGCTCAACGCGTGCCTGGACGGCTGCGGCCTGTCCCAGGTGCCGGAGACGGTGGCCGACATTCCCGACCGCCTGCCCCCCGAGGACAGGCCGGTGGCGGCCACGATCCTCTCCGTGCTGCTTGAGACGCTCGTGGAGCGGCACGAGGAGAAGATCGTCTTCGGTGGCACGGCCAACCTGGCCGCCGCCGACTTCAGCATCGGCCTGCGGGACGTGCTGGAGGCCCTGGAGGAGCAGGTCGTCCTCATCCGCCTGCTGGGGGAGACCGGCGGGCTTTCCGAACTGACCGTCCGCATCGGATCCGAGAACCCCTACAGCGGGCTCCGCGGCACGTCTATCGTGGCCGCCGGATACGGTTCGGGCGACAGAGAACTGGCCCGGCTCGGAGTGCTGGGCCCGACACGAATGGACTATCCGGTGACGATGGGTGCGGTGCGCGCGGTGGCGCGTTACGTCGGCCAGATCCTGGCGGGGTCATAAGTGTCCAACGACTACTACGCGACCCTTGGCGTACGGCGCGACGCCAGCCAGGAAGAGATCAAGAAGGCATACCGCCGTCTTGCCCGTGAGCTGCACCCGGACGTCAACCCCGATCCGGAGACCCAGGAGCGGTTCAAGGAGATCAACCAGGCGTACGAGGTGCTGTCCGACGCGGGCAAGCGCCGCATGTACGACATGGGCGCCGACCCGTTCGGCGGTGGCGGCGGAGCGGGGGCCGGAGCCGGCGGCTTCGGCGCGGGCTTCCCGTTCAGCGACATCATGGACGCCTTCTTCGGCTCGGCGGGCGCCGCGCGGGGGCCCCGCTCCCGTGCCCGCCGGGGCCGCAACGCCACCATCAGGGTCGAGCTCGACCTGGCGGAGGCGGCCTTCGGCACGACCCGCGAGATCGTGGTCGACACGGCCGTGGTCTGCGAGGTCTGCCAGGGCTCCGGGGCGGCGTCCGGCACGCACCCCGACACCTGCGACATGTGTCACGGGCGCGGCGAGGTGTCGCAGGTGACCCGTTCGTTCCTCGGCCAGGTCATGACCTCGCGTCCCTGCCCCCAGTGCGGCGGGTACGGCAGCGTCATCCGGCACCCCTGCATGGAGTGCTCGGGCGAGGGACGGGTGCGGACCCGGCGCACGATCAAGGTCAGGATCCCGGCCGGCGTCGAGGACGGCACGCACATCCAGCTCGCCGGCGAGGGCGAGGTCGGCCCCGGCGGCGGGCCTCCCGGCGACCTGTTCCTGGAGATCGTCGAGCGGCCGCACCAGATCTTCGAGCGGCGCGGCGACGACCTGCACTGCACGGTGGCCATCCCGATGACGGCCGCCGCGCTCGGCACCTCGCTCACGATCGAGACCCTCGACGGCGCGGAGGAGATCGACATCCGGCCCGGCACCCAGGCCGGCCAGGTCATCCCCCTGTACGGCAAGGGCGTCCAGCGGCTCAACGAGACCGGCAGAGGCGACCTGCTGATCCACGTGAACGTCGAGACGCCGAGCAAGCTCGACCCGCAGCAGGAGGAACTGCTGCGCGAGCTGGCGAAGCTGCGCGGCGAGGAGCGCCCGCCCGGCAAGTTCTCCCCGGGCCAGCAGGGCTTCTTCTCCCGCCTGCGGGACGCCTTCAACGGCCGCTGAGCTGATCGCATGACTGTTCCCGTGTTCCTGTCGGACGCGGCCGGCCAGACGGGGGACACGATCGTCCTCGACGGGCCCGAGGGGCGGCACGCCGCCGCCGTACGCCGCCTGCGGCCGGGGGAGCGGATCGACCTGACCGACGGCGCGGGGCGGGTGGCCGAGTGCACGGTCACGGCGGCGGGGAAGGACTCGCTGACCGCCGAGGTGCTGCGCCGCTATGAGGTCCCGCCGCCCCGGCCGAGACTGGTGGTCGTCCAGGGCCTGCCCAAGGGCGACCGGGGCGAGCTCGCGGTCGAGATGATGACCGAGGCCGGGGTCGACGTGATCGTCCCCTGGGCCGCCTCCCGGTGCGTCACCCAGTGGAAGGGCGACCGGGCCGCCAAGGCCCTCGCCCGCTGGCGCGGCACGGCCCGCGAGGCGGCCAAGCAGGCCCGGCGCTTCCATCTGCCCGAGGTGACAGAGCAGGCCACGACCGCGGCGGTCGGCGCGCTCGTCTCGTCGGCGGCGCTCGCGGTCGTCCTGCACGAGGAGGCCGCTGAGCCGCTGAGCCGCCTGCCCCTGCCGGAGGAGCCGGGCGACATCGTGATGATCGTCGGCCCGGAGGGCGGCGTCACCGACGAGGAGATCGCCACGTTGCGGGCCGCGGGAGCCACGCCGGCCCTGCTGGGGCCGACGGTGCTGCGCACCTCGACTGCGGGCGTGGCCGCGGCGGCCGTCCTGATGTCCCGCTGCGGCCGCTGGTGACGCACGGCCGCGGCGCATAGCCCGGCCTCGGCTCATAGTCCGGCCGCGGCGCATAGCCCCGCCACGGCTGACAAAGCCGTCCCGTCAACTCGGAGGCCGGGACCGGCCCGTCCACCGGGCCGCGGACCCCGGCCGACGACCAGGGGGCCGGGTCAGGGCGAGGGCGAGGGCGACGGGGCCGCCGCCGCTTCGGGCGTCGCCGCCTCCGCGGGAGGCGGCGTGCTCGGGGTGACCGGGGGCGCGGACGTCGTGCGCGGAGGCGACGACGGGCGGCGCGAGACCGACGGCGTCGTCACGGGCGTCTCCTGCGTCACCGACGTGGGCGAGCACGTCGGCGGGAGGGCCGTGTCGGGCTCGATCACCCCGGCCTCGGGGGTGGGCGTGACGCAGGGATCGGACGGCGACGGCGACGGTCTGGTGGTCGCCTCCGTCTTGGGCGTGGGGGTCGGGCTGGGCCGTTCGCGCGACGGGCTCGGGGTGACGGGCACGATCACGACCGGCCGCGAGGGCTCCGCCGGGTTGGGCGGCCGGATCACCGACGAGGTGTCCCTGTTGTCCTCACGTTCGTCGCCGGCGTTGGAGATGCCCGTTGATTGCGCCACCTGGTCGCGCAGGCCGGGGACGATCATCACGACCGCGCCCGCCACGAGCACGGCCCCGGCGGCGGCCGCTCCGACCCGCCGCCACAGCAGGTGCCGCAGGCCGCGCAGACCACGCTGCTCGATCCGCCCGCGGATGATTTCGAGTCCATCGGGAGACGGCACGACCGAGTCCGCCTCCGCGCGCAGGGCACGGCGGAGCAGCTCGCCGTACTCGTCGTCGGGAGGGAAGGTCATGAGAACTGCTCCAGTGCCATCCGTAGTGCGGCCATGCCGCGGGCCGTGTGACTCTTCACGGCGCCCTTGCTGATCCCCATCGCGTGGGCGATCTCGGCTTCCGACAGGTCGCCGTAGTATCGCAGCACCAGTGCCTCGCGCTGCCGGGTGGGTAAGCCGCGCAGCGCCTCGATGACGGCCGAGCGCTCCAGTTCGCCGATCGCGCCGTTCTCAGCGCTGGGCGCGTCGGGCAGCCCCTTGGGCGCGTACTTCTCGACGACCGCTCGGTGCCGCAGCACGGAACGCGATCGGTTCACGACCGATTGCCGAAGGTAGGCCAGTGCCTTGTCGGTGTCCCTCAGCCTGCGCCAGGCGCCATGAAGGGCGACGAACGCGTCCTGAACGACCTCTTCGGCGCTGGCCACATCACGCACCAGCAGCACGGCGAGACGCACCAGTGACCGATAGTGAGCGCTGTAGAGCGCCGTCACGGCCATGTCGGCATCCCACCCGACGGGCACCGTTCCCAACGACCTGTCGGCCACGAGGGTCTCGGTGGTCACATCAATAGGACGCTCGTCATCCTCGGGGGGTTTACGTTCTTCCGAATCATGAGGGGGCATGGCCCAGTGGTGTCCTCGCCCGACACTAGGGGGGTTTTCTGGTGCAGTCTCGCACACTCACCCTAGCCCGGGGGATCATTGCAGTCATCAACTAGTGTCAACGGCTAGGCTTTCGCGCGTGAGCGACTGCCTCTTCTGCAAGATCGTGGCCAAGGAGGTCCCGGCGGACATCGTCCTGGAGACCGGGCGGGCGCTGGCCTTCCGCGACATCAACCCGCAGGCCCCCACCCACGTCCTCGTCGTGCCGAGGGCCCACCACGAGAACGCCGCCGCGCTGGCGGCGGCCGACGACGGCCTGGCAGACGACCTGCTCAAGGCCTGCCACGCGGTGGCCGTACAGGAGGGCGTGGCCGAGAGCGGCTACCGGATCGTGTTCAACACCGGAGAGGGCGCCGGGCAGACGGTCTTCCACGTCCACGCGCACGTCCTCGGCGGCCGGGGCCTCACCTGGCCCCCCGGCTGAGCGGCTAAAGTGGGGAGGGAGCTAGGGAGGCGATCAGGGCCGCAAAGGCCGCCCATGTCCGAGTCACAGCAAATGCACAAGACCCAGGCCAAGGTAGTCATCCCCGAGGGGCAGCCGATGGTCAGCCTCCTCGGGTCGGGCGACGAGCTGCTACGGGTCATCGAGGGCGCCTTCAGCGCCGATATCCACGTGCGGGGCAACGAAATCACGATCACCGGCAGTCCCGAGGAGAGCGGCATCGTCGTGCGCCTCTTCGAGGAGCTGGTGGAGCTGGTCGGCTCGGGTGCCGAGTTGTCCCCCGACGCGGTCGAGCGCAGCATCCACATGCTGCGGCAGGCCACCGACCGTCCGGCCGAGGTTCTGTCCCTGGACATCCTGTCCTCGCGGGGCCGCACCATCCGCCCGAAGACGGTCAACCAGAAGCGGTACGTCGACGCGATCGACAGGCACACGATCGTCTTCGGCATCGGCCCCGCCGGCACCGGCAAGACGTATCTGGCGATGGCGAAGGCCGTGAAGGCCCTCCAGAACAAGCGGGTCAACCGGATCATCCTCACCCGCCCCGCCGTCGAGGCGGGGGAGCGGCTGGGCTTCCTGCCCGGCACGCTCTACGAGAAGATCGACCCCTACCTGCGGCCGCTGTACGACGCGCTGCACGACATGCTCGACCCCGAGTCCATCCCGCGCCTGATGTCGGCGGGGACGATCGAGGTCGCGCCGCTCGCGTACATGCGCGGACGCACGCTGAACGACGCCTTCATCATCCTGGACGAGGCGCAGAACACCTCGCCCGAGCAGATGAAGATGTTCCTGACCAGGCTCGGGTTCAACTCGAAGATCGTGGTCACCGGTGACGTGACCCAGATCGACCTGCCCGGCGGCCAGGACAGCGGCCTGAAGGTCGTCCAGCAGATCCTCGACGGCATCGAGGACATCCATTTCAGCAGGCTGACCAGCGCCGACGTCGTACGGCACAAGCTGGTGAGCGACATCGTCGACGCCTACGGCCGGTACGACGCCGCGATGGCGTCGGAACCGCGCGCGATCAACAAGCGGCCGCGGAACAACCGGCGGTGAGCGCGACCATGACGGGTGAGGAGACCCCGTGAGCATCGAGGTGGCCAACGAGTCCGGCGTCGAGGTCGACGAGTCGGCGCTGGTCGAGCTGGCCGGGCACGTCCTCGGCCGGATGGGGATCAACCCGCTGGCCGAGCTGTCGATCCTGGTGATCGACGAGGCGGCGATGGCCGAGCTGCACGAGCAGTGGATGGGGGAGCCGGGGCCGACCGACGTGCTGGCCTTCCCCATGGACGAGCTGCGGCCCAACGTCGGCGGCCGGGACGAGGACGACGCGTCCCCCGACCCGGCGCTGCTCGGCGACGTGGTGCTGTGCCCCCAGGTGGCCGCCAAGCAGGCCGCCGAGGCCGGGCACAGCGCGCAGGACGAGCTCGAACTGCTGTGCACGCACGGCATCCTGCACCTGCTCGGCTACGACCACGCCGAGCCGGAGGAGCACGCCGAGATGTTCGGGCTGCAGGACGAGCTGCTCGGCGCCTGGCGGGAGGTGCGGCGTAAGCCGTGAACGACGGCTGGCTGCTCTCCGCCGTCGTCCTCATCGTGGCCGGCGGCCTGCTGGCGAGTGCGGAGACGGCGCTGACCCGCATCTCCAGGGTGCGCGCTGAAGAGTTCGTCAAGGAGGGCAGGCGCGGTGCGGTGCGGCTGCAGGCGATCGTCGCCGACCCGCCGCGCTACCTCAACCTGGTGCTTCTGCTCCGCCTGAGCTGTGAGCTCGTCGCGACGGTGATCACGACGTTGCTGTTCATCGACTGGCTCGGCGACCGCGGGCAGGCGTACGCCCTGGCGGCCGTGGTGATGATCCTGGTGAGCTACGTCATCGTCGGGGTCATGCCGCGCACGCTCGGCCGCCAGCACGCCGAGGTGGTGGCGCTGGCGAGCGCACCCATCGTGTACGGCCTGACCCGGATCTTCGGGCCGCTGCCCGAGTTACTGATCCTGCTGGGCAACGCGCTCACCCCGGGCAAGGGCTTCCGCGAGGGGCCGTTCACCTCCGAGGCCGAGCTGCGCGACCTCGTAGACCTGGCCGAGCAGCGCAGGGTCATCGAGCCCGACGAGCGGGAGATGATCCACTCGGTCTTCGAGCTCGGCGACACGCTGGTGCGCGAGGTCATGGTGCCGCGCACCGACATGGTCTTCATCGAGCGCGGCAAGACGCTGCACCAGGCGCTCTCGCTGGCCCTGCGCAGCGGGTTCTCCCGCATCCCCGTGGTGGGGGAGAACGAGGACGACGTGGTGGGCATCGCCTACCTCAAGGACATCGTCCGCCGCATCCAGGACACCGGCGACGGCGGGACGCGGGTGGACGAGCTCATGCGCCCCGCGACGTACGTGCCGGAGAGCAAGCCGATCGACGAGCTGCTGCGCGAGATGCAGGCGCGGCAGATCCACCTCGCCATCGTCATCGACGAGTACGGCGGCACCGCGGGCCTCGTCACCATCGAGGACGTCATTGAGGAGATCGTCGGCGAGATCGCCGACGAGTACGACCAGGAGGCCCCGCGGGTCGAATGGCTGGACGACGGGGCGGTGCGGGTGACCGCGCGGCTCCCGGTCGACGAGCTCGGCGAGCTGTTCGACCGCGAGATCGAGGTCGACGACGTCGACACGGTCGGCGGCCTGCTGGCGCACGCCCTGGGCCGGGTGCCGATCGCGGGCTCGGAGGCGGTGGTCGGCGGCCTGCGCCTGACGGCCGAGAACCTGGCCGGACGCCGCAACCGGATCAGCACGGTCGTCGTGCGCCGCGAGGAGCCCGCGACGGGCGACGAGGTCGTGGCCGCCGGCGCCGACCACGAGTGACCTGCCACGAGTGACCCGCCACGAGTGACCCGCCACGAGTGACCCGCCACGAGTGAGCCGGCGCGACCTCGGGTGACCCGTCACCACCTGGGGCTGCAAGCGTCTTTCAACCGAGTTGCAAGCGTGCCCGGCCATCGTTGTCCCAGGCGCTCAGAAGGGGTTCGGGGCGTCTCGTTGGGGAGTCCGGCGCGCCGGGAGGGGTTCGCGGCGCACCGGAGCCTCCCATGGGGGATCCGTAATCGGTGCGGGGCTCCCACCCGGTCAAGGGTGGGAGCCCCGCATTGGTTCCCGCGTCGGATCAGTATTGATTACGCAATGTGATTACCCGCTCGCGGTCCGGGGAAGGAAAACCTCCGGCAAAGCGGGGAGGCGGGTATGCGCATCGTCCACGCGGCCGTCGCGGGCTGCCTGGTCCTGGCCACCGGTGCCTGCGGCGGCACGGACGGGGTCACGCACGCCCCCGTCCGGGTGCCTCACAAGGCGGAGGTCAGGCGCCCGCCGATGGTGCTCGGCCGGATGGACGGCCTTCCCGAGGGGTTCTTCAGCCACGCGCGGGCGCCTTGGCGTCCGCCGTTCCGTCCCCGCGCCCGCGCGTGCCGCCTGCTGTTCGACGCGGCCGCGGGCAGGCCCCCGCGCGAGGGGCTCAGCGGCGCGACCGCCGCCACCTACCAGGGCGCGCACGCGGGCGAGCTCGCCGGGGTCGGCGTCGCCGTCTACGACGGCGGCGAGGCGGCCGGTCACCTCGCCGCGCTCCGCGACGCCCTCTCCCGCTGCGCGACGGCCGACGACGGCACGCCGTACGACCGCCTGACCGGGCGGACGCCGCTGCCCGGCATCGGCGGGCCGGACGCCGCGGGCCGGGCGCTGACCGGAAAGGTCGGCGGCTACCCCTACCGCATGCACGTGGTCGTCGCCCGCTCCGGCCATACGCTGATCGCGCTCGTGCACGCCGGCCTGGCCGCTCCCGACCCCGTCCGTACGGCCGAACTGACACGGCTGCTCGTCCGCGAGGTCGGTACCCTTGACGCGTGACACAGACGCTGGACCCCGAGGACAACAAGATCATCACGCTGGCCAGGTCGGCGCGGGCGCGCGGCGGCACCCCCGAGGGCGCCGCGGTGCGCGACGAGACCGGCCGGACGTACGCCGCGACCACGGTGGCGCTGCCCTCGCTCCGGCTCTCGGCCCTCCAGGCGGCCGTCGCCATGGCCGTGTCCAGCGGGGCGAAGTCCCTGGAGGCGGCGGCGATCGTCACCGAGGCCGACGACCCGGCGGAGCAGGACGTGGCCGTCGTCGAGGACATGGGCAACGGCACGCTCTTCCTGGCCGCGCCCGACGGTTCCCTGAAGGGCCGGTACATCTGACGTGGACGCCGAATCGAGCGGTTTCCGTGCGGGCTTCGCCTGCTTCGTCGGCAGGCCCAACGTCGGCAAGTCCACGCTGATGAACGCCCTGGTCGGCACCAAGGTGGCGATCACCTCGTCCAAGCCGCAGACCACGCGGCGGGCCATCCGCGGCATCGTGCACCGCCCGGACGCCCAGCTCGTGATCGTGGACACCCCCGGGTTCCACCGTCCCCGCACGCTGCTGGGCGAGCGGCTGGACAGCCTGGTGCTGTCCACGCTGACCGAGGTCGACGTGATCGGGTTCTGCGTGCCGGCCAACGAGCCGATCGGCAAGGGCGACCGGTTCATCGTCGACAAGCTCGCCGCCGTCAAGAAGACCCCGGTGGTGGCGGTCGTCACCAAGTGCGACCTCGCCACTCGCGAGCAGATCGCCCACCAGCTTCTCGCGGTGTCCGCGCTGGCCGATTTCGCGGAGATCGTCCCGGTGTCCGCGCAGGGCGGCGAGCAGCTCGACGTCCTCGCCGACGTGCTCGTCAAGCGGCTGCCGGAGTCGCCCCCGCTGTACGCCGGCGGGGAACTCACCGACGAGCCGGAGCAGACGCTGGTCGCCGAGCTGATCCGGGAGGCCGCACTGGAGGGCGTGCGCGACGAGCTGCCCCACTCGATCGCGGTGGTCGTGGAGGAGATGCACCCCCGGGAGGGTCGTGACGACCTCCTCGACGTGTACGCCCACATGTTCGTCGAGCGGCCCTCGCAGAAGGCGATCGTGATCGGCCCGGGCGGCGCGCGGCTCAAGGACGTGGGCACCCGCGCCCGGCAGCAGATCGAGGCGCTGCTCGGCACCCGCGTCTACCTCGATCTCCGGGTGAAGATCGCCAAGGAGTGGCAGCGCGATCCCAAGCAGCTGCGGCGTCTCGGCTTCTACGACTGACGGCCATTCACCGGCGGCGCAGCAGCGCGACGGCGGCGAGCACGGCCAGCGCGACCGAGGCCAGCAGGCCGGCGAACCAGCCGTACTGGATCGTCGGGTGCACCCGCAGCAGCCCGGAGACCTGGAAGTCGAGCCGGCCCACGAGGTCGTGCGGGTCGGCGAGGAACATGGCCAGCGCGAAGGCGGCCACCGCGCCGGGCAGGATCGCCAGCCCGGTGAACAGCCAGTTTCGCGTCGCGCCGAGCACGCCGAGCAGCATCGCCGTGATCCCGGCGCCCAGCACGAACCAGCCCGGGCCCGCGTCGACGCCGCGCACGGCGTGCGTGAGCGACGCGTTGAGAATGCCGAACTCGGCGGTGAGGCCCGCCCACGGGAGCAGCGCGGTCACGGCCAGCGCGAACCCCGCGACGAACACACCGGCGGCCCGCAGGACGCCGGCCGTGCTGGTGCCTCGCCGCGGACCGCCGGGGTGCTGCGTGGGTTCCGACACGATCACCAGGCTACGGCCCGAGGCCGCCGGTTTCAGCCCCCCGGCCGCGCGGCGGACGCCCGAGTCGCCCTCGATGATGCGCCCGGGCCGGAACGTCCGTGGCCGTGGTCGGTGTGGCAGGCCGGGAACGTCCGTGGTCTGTGCACCGTCGTGGCCGGTGCGGCGGCCGGTGGCCCGGGTGGCGTTCAGGCGGGCGGCGGCCCCGGTGGCGTTCAGGCGGGCGGCGGCCCCGGTGGCGTTCAGGCGGGCGGCGGCCCGGGTGGCGTTCAGGCGGCCGCGGCCTCCTCGCCGCGCCGCAGCCGCTCCCTGAGCTCGACCGCGTCCGCGCCGAGCGCGCACACCTGCACGCCCGGACCGGCCAGCGGCAGCGCCGCCCAGCCGTCTCCCAGCACGGCCCGCCGCTCGCGCTTGACATCCGGCACCGCGGGCGGAGCCCAGGCGGGCCCCGCGAGCAGGGTCGAGCCGACGCACCGGGCGTCCCCGTAGACGGCCGGGCTGCCGTCCAGCGCCTCCTCGCCGATCAGGAGGTCCTGGCGGAGCAGGGGCCGTCCGGCCACGGTCGCGTCGAACCGCGAGTGGCAGCGTCCCGGCCGTTCGCCGTGCCGCCCGAAGACGATCTCCTCCCGCCAGAAGACCGTGGCGTCGTCGGCGAGCGAGAGCCGTACGACGAGGCGGTGGGCGCATCCGGCGGCGAGGACGGTCGGCTCGGGGGAGAAGCGCAGGGTGGCACCCGCGCCGACCCGCGCCCGCACGACCATGACCGAAGGGGCGTCCGCGAGCCCCGGCAGCACCAGCGTGGCGCCCACCGAGCGAACCTCCAGCGAGGTGCCGGGCGCGACGTCCACGTCGAGGTCGAGGTGGTCGCCGCGCAGCGGTCCCGCGCCGGTCGAGACGAGGTGGACCCGCTGCGGGCCGGTCTGCCGCAGCGTCAGCGGAGGGTCGGACCGCAGCGTCTCCAGCCGGGTCCGGCCCCCGCTCGCGGCCTCCGTCCTGATCAGCGCGTGCGCGGTGAAGGCCGTCATGCCGGTCAGGACGCCGGGGCCTGCGCGGCGTGGTGGTGGGGCTCGCCGTGCTCGTGCTGCCAGGCGCCGACCATGTGCGTCACCCACTCCGCCACGGCGTGCGCGCCCTTGTCCTCCCTGATCGACGTGAACAGCACGGGCCTGCCGTCCCGTACGGCCGCCGCGTCGCGGGACATCACGGTCAGGTCGGCGCCGACCATCGGCGCGAGGTCGGTCTTGTTGACGACGAGCAGGTCGGCGGAGGTCACCCCCGGCCCGCCCTTGCGCGGCACCTTGTCGCCGCCCGACACGTCGAGCACGAAGATCTGCCGGTCGGCCAGGCCCCGGCTGAACGTGGCGGTGAGGTTGTCGCCACCGCTCTCGACGATCACGAGGTCGAGCGGCCCGAACCGCTCCTCCAGCGTCTCGACGGCGTCCAGGTTGGCCGCGATGTCGTCCCGGATGGCGGTGTGTGGGCAGCAGCCGGTCTGTACGGCGAGGATCCGTTCGGGGTCGATGACGCCCGCGCGGCGGAGGAAGTCGGCGTCCTCGGTGGTGTAGATGTCGTTGGTCACGACCCCGAGCCGCAGCGACGGCCCGAGGCTGCGGCACAGCGCCGCCACCAGGGCGGTCTTGCCGCTGCCGACCGGCCCGCCGATGCCGAGGCGGAGCGCCCGCCCGTGTGGATCGGCCGCGTCGTGGAGATCGTCGTGCTGAGCGCCCATGGGGGTTGTGCTCCTTCTCGTGCGATGGCCGGTACGGATACGTGGAGATTCGTGGAGATTCGTGGGGAGGAGTGATCAGGAGACGAAGAGCTTCATCGGGTTGGTCAGGTGTCCCTCCGCCAGGAGGTCGAGCGCGGGCGCGCCGTGCCCCGGCAGCGTGTGCCAGCCCGCCGGCCCGGCCGCGTCGCCGAGCGGCGCGCAGGCGGCGCGGGCCGCGTCCTCGATCGCGGGGGCGAGATCGGCGAGCAGGCGGTGAACGGTGACCGGGTCGAGGCCGAGGAGCCGCACGGCCGCCGTGGCCGGGGCGGTGACCGAGGTGTAGGCGGCGGTCAGCGCGGCCTGGCGGGGCGTGCAGCCCGCCGAGGCTCCGGCCGCGCCGAGCGCGACAGGATGGTGCGGTCCCTCCGGCACGGCCCGCGCGAGCGTGTCCAGGACGGCCGAGGGCCACATCCGCCGGGCCGTGCGCAGCAGGAGCCGCCCCTGGGTGCGCGAGGCCTCCCGCTGGGCGGGTGAGGCGGTCCTGGCGTCGGCCTCCGCGTCCAGCCGCCGCCACAGCTCCATGCCGCTGACGGCCTCGCCCGCAGCCTCGTCCGTTGCGTCGTCCGTTGCGTCGTCCGTGACGCCCTTCGCGGGCGACGCCACCGGGTCACAGGCGGCGCCGCGTTCCCGGTCCGCGCCGTCGCTGCCGCGTTCCCGGCCGGTGTCGCGTTCGCGGTCTGTGCCACGTTCCCGGTCCGCGCCGCCGCTGCCTGCGGGGACGGTCTCGGCGGCGGTTTCCGAGACGGCCAGTTCGCAGGCGGCGGCGGCGAGGGCGGCGGTGACGAGGCCGGCGGTGGCGAGCCTGCCGCGCAGGAACCGCGCCAGGTCGCCGGTGCCGGTCACCACGCCCCGCCGTACGACCTCCTCCACGCCGCCCGAGTGGGCGTGCCCGCCCGCCGGCAGCCGGGAGTCGGCCAGCAGCAGCAGCGCCGCTTCGCCGTTCATGTCAGAAGAGGAAGTAGCGCTGCGCCATCGGCAGCGACTCGGCCGGGGCGGGCTCGATCAGCTCGCCGTCCACGCGTACGGCGAAGGTGTCGGGATCCACCCGGATGTCGGGCAGGGCGTCGTTGAGCGGCATCGCGTCCTTGCGCCGGGCGCGTACGTCGGCCACGGGCGCCAGCCGCCTGCCCACGGCCAGGCGGTCGGCCAGGCCGTCCTCCAGCGCGAGCGGCGCGACGAAGTGCAGCGAGGTCGCGGCGGCGGTGACCGGGGCCGCGCCGAACATCGGCCGGGGGAACACGGGCTGCGGCGTCGGGATCGACGCGTTCGCGTCGCCCATCTGGGCGTAGGCGATGACGCCGCCCTTCACCACGACGTCCGGCTTCACCCCGAAGAAGGCCGGGCTCCACAGCACGAGGTCGGCGAGCTTGCCGGGCTCCACCGAGCCGATCTCCGCGTCCAGGCCGTGGGCGATCGCCGGGTTGATCGTGTATTTGGCGACGTAGCGGCGGGCCCGGAGGTTGTCGGCCGGGCCGTCGCCCGGCAGCGCGCCGCGGCGGCGCTTCATCACGTGCGCCGTCT
Source organism: Microbispora sp. CL1-1 (assembly GCF_012034195.1). Taxonomy (NCBI): domain Bacteria; kingdom Bacillati; phylum Actinomycetota; class Actinomycetes; order Streptosporangiales; family Streptosporangiaceae; genus Microbispora; species Microbispora sp. CL1-1. Next base: position 108,896 of record NZ_JAATEK010000023.1, on the reverse strand, counting down.
GCCAGGTGCGGATGATCGTCTCGCCGATCCGGCCCATGGCCTGGGAGTCGGAGCCGATCATCGAGATCGCGCCGATGTCGTGCAGGACGTCTTCGGCCGCCATCGTCGTGGGCCGGATGCGCGACTCGGCGAACGCCAGGTCCTCCGGGATGGCGGGATTGAGGTGGTGGCACACCATGAGCATGTCCAGGTGCTCGTGGTGGGTGTTGACCGTGTGCGGCCGGGTCGGGTTCGTGGACGACGGCAGCACGTTGACGTGGGAGGCCACCGTGATGATGTCCGGGGCGTGGCCGCCTCCGGCGCCCTCGGTGTGGTAGGCGTGGATCGCCCGCCCGCCGATGGCCCGCAGGGTCGACTCCACGAACCCCGCCTCGTTCAGCGTGTCGGTGTGGATGGCGACCTGCACCCCGGTCGCGTCGCACACCCGCAGGCAGGCGTCGATGGCGGCGGGGGTGGTGCCCCAGTCTTCGTGCAGCTTGAAGCCCGACGCCCCGGCCCTGAGCTGTTCGAGCAGCCCCTCCTCGCTGACCGTGTTGCCCTTGCCGAGCAGGGCGACGTTCACCGGGTAGGAGTCCAGCGACTCCAGCATCCGGCCGAGATACCAGGTGCCGGTCACGGTGGTGGCCTTCGTGCCCTCGGCGGGGCCGGTGCCGCCGCCGATGATCGTGGTCACCCCGGAGGCCAGCGCCTCGTCCATGAGCTGCGGGCAGATCAGGTGGACGTGCGAGTCGACCGCGCCCGCCGTGACGATCTTGCCGTTGGCCGCGAGGATCTCGGTGGACGGGCCGATGACGAGGTCCGGGTGGACGCCGTCCATGGTGTCGGGGTTGCCGGCCTTGCCGATGGCGGCGATCCGGCCGTCGCGTACGCCGATGTCGGCCTTCACCACACCCCAGTGGTCGAGGATCACCGCGCCGGTGATGACCAGGTCGGCCGCGCCCTCGGCTCTCGTGGTGCGCGCCTGCCCCATCGACTCGCGGATGACCTTGCCGCCGCCGAACACGGCCTCGTCGCCCGCCCCGGCGGGGCCCATCGACAGGTCGTCGGTCACCTCGACGTACAGGTCGGTGTCGGCCAGGCGCACGCGGTCGCCGGTGGTCGGGCCGTACAGCGCGGCGTAGCGCGCGCGTTCGACGCTAGTCATCGGTCCTCCCGTCGAGAGGCCCGGCCCACTCGGGACGGAGGCCGGGTACGACACGGTTCCCCGCGAGCGGGACGAGCGTGACGTCGCGCTCCACCCCGGGCTCGAACCTGATCGCGGTGCCCGCCGGGATGTCGAGACGGGTGCCCCAGGCCGCCTCGCGGTCGAACTCCAGGCCGGGGTTGGCGGCGGCGAAGTGATAGTGCGATCCGACCTGCACCGGCCGGTCGGCGGTGTTCACGACTCTCAGGGTGATCCGCTCCCTGCCCGGGTTCAGCGGCACGTCGCCGTCGCCGCAGAGGATCTCTCCCGGCACGCCCTCGAAGCGCGGTGTGCTCATGCGATCGGGTTGTGGACGGTGACGAGCTTGGTGCCGTCGGGGAAGGTGGCCTCGATCTGGACGGACTCCAGCATCTCGGGCACGCCCTCCATGACGTCCTCGCGCCGCAGGACCTTGCGGCCGGCGTCCATCAGGTCGGCGACGCTGCGGCCGTCGCGGGCGCCTTCCAGGAGGAATGACGCGATGAGGGCCGTCGCCTCCGGATGGTTGAGGCGAAGGCCGCGCTCCTTGCGCTCGCGGGCCACGCCCGCGGCGACGTGGATGAGGAGCCGTTCCTGTTCGTGTGGAGTGAGCCGCATGGCGGGACGATAGGTACCCGCCGTTTCCCCCGCGTTACCCGTGCATTTCGTATGCGTATCCGACAGGCGGTGAGCTCTCGCTAATGAGTTGTTAACTCCCGGGATTTCGGCGGGAAATACCACGCGCCCACCTTGGCGGCAGACGGATCAACTCGGGGGCCGCAGCGGCAAGGAGAGGCAATTGCGGAACTCATTATGGCGTGCCGGAGCGGCTTTCGCTCTCGCGACCGCGACACTCGCGGCATGTGGCGGACAATCCTCGACAAATAGTACATCGGCCTCATCTGGTGGTTCCGACACCATAAAGGTCGGCATCCTGCACTCCCTCAGCGGCACGATGGCCATCAGCGAGGTCACGGTCAGGGACGCCGAACTGCTCGCGATCGAGGAGATCAACGCGGCCGGCGGCGTGCTGGGCAAGAAGCTGGAGCCCGTCGTGGAGGACGGCGCTTCCGACTGGCCGACCTTCGCGGAGAAGGCCACCAAGCTCATCGCGCAGGACAAGGTCGCCACCGTATTCGGCGGCTGGACGTCGGCGAGCCGCAAGGCGATGCTCCCGGTCTTCGAGAAACGCAAGGCGCTGCTCTGGTATCCGGTCCAGTACGAGGGCCTGGAAAGCTCGCCGTACATCTTCTACACGGGCGCGACGACCAACCAGCAGATCGTTCCCGGGCTCGACTATCTGAAGCAGGAGGGCAAGAAGAAGCTGTTCCTGGTGGGCAGCGACTACGTCTTCCCGAGAACCGCGAACAAAATCATCAAGGCGTACGCCGCGGCGAACGGGATGGAGATCCTCGGCGAGGAGTACACCCCGCTCGGGCACACCGAATACAGCACGCTCGTCAATAAGATCACCGAGGCGAAGCCGGACGCGGTCTTCAACACCCTGAACGGCGACAGCAACGTCGCGTTCTTCAAGCAGCTCAAGAGCACCGGGATCACCGCCGAGCAGATGCCGGTCATGTCGGTGTCCGTGGCCGAGGAGGAGGTCAAGGGCATAGGCGTCGACAACGTCGCCGGGCAGCTCGTGGCCTGGAACTACTACCAGACGACCGACACCCCGGAGAACCAGAAGTTCGTCGCCGCGTTCAAGGCGAAGTACGGCGCGGACAAGGTGACCTCCGACCCGATGGAAGCCGGATACAACGCCGTCTACCTGTGGGCCGAGGCCGTGAAGAAGGCCGGCAGCACCGACGTGGAGGCCGTGAAGAAGGCCGCCGGAGGTGTGTCCCTCGACCGCCCCGAGGGCAAGGTCACCATCGACGGCGACAACCAGCACGTCTACAAGACCGCGCGCATCGGCGTCGTCCAGCCGGACGGTCAGATCAAGGAGGTGTGGAACTCCGGCGAGCCGATCAAGCCGGACCCCTACCTCAAGACGTACCCCTGGGCCGGCGGACTGGTCTGACGCCGACATGGAGGGAATGCTCAACCAGCTGCCGATCGGGCTGTCGATCGGAGCGGTCCTGCTGCTCATCGCTCTCGGGCTGACGTTCACGTTCGGACAGATGGGCGTGATCAACATGGCCCACGGTGAGTTCATCATGGCGGGGGCCTACACGGCCTACCTGCTGCAGGGCGTGGGCTTCCTGATCGCCCTCCCGGCCGCCTTCGTGGTGGCCGGGGTCATGGGCCTGATCCTGGAGCGCACGCTGATCCGGCGCTTCTACGGTCGCCCGCTCGACACGCTGCTGCTCACCTGGGGCGTCAGCCTCATGCTCCAGCAGCTCGCCCGTGACCTGTTCGGGGCGCCCAACGTGCAGGTCGCCTCGCCCGCCTGGCTGCGCGGCGGCATCGGGATCCTGCCGTACAACCGGCTGTTCATCATGGCGCTCGCCGCGGCCTCGGTGCTCGCGATCTGGGCGTACATGAACAGGACCGGGCAGGGACGGCGGATGCGGGCCGTGATGCAGAACAGGAAGCTCGCGGCCACGAGCGGCATCGACACCGGGCGGGTCGACCAGCGGACGTTCTTCATCGGTTCCGGCCTCGCCGGGATCGCCGGGGTCGCCCTCACGCTGATCGGGCCGGTCGGCCCGACGCTCGGCACCTACTACATCGTGGACGCGTTCCTCGTGGTCGTCGCGGGCGGTCTGGGGCAGCTTCGCGGCGCGGTGCTGGCCGCGGCCGGCCTCGGTCTGCTGAACTCCTATGCCGAGTTCTGGAGCGACGCCAGCCTCGCCAAGGTGGTGGTCTTCGTGGCGATCATCGGCTTCCTGCAGATCCGGCCGCAGGGGCTGTTCTTCGTCCGATCGAGGGCGCTCACATGACGGCCTCGGTCGAGGGCGCCGACACGAGGGCGCCGGTCGAGAGCGCCGACGCGGCCGTCCCGGACAAGGGCGCGGGCGCGGCGGCGCCGGACAAGCCCGTACGGCGGTGGCAGGGCCCGGCGGTCTTCACGGCGGTGGCGGTGCTCGCCCTGGTGGTGGCGCCGCTGCTGCTGGAGCCGTTCCGCCTCGGGCTGCTGGCCAAGTATCTGTGCTACGCGATCGTGGCGCTGGGCATCGGCCTCGCCTGGGGGCAGGGCGGCATGCTCACGCTCGGCCAGGGGGTGTTCTTCGGCCTCGGCGGCTACGCGATGGGCATGTATCTCAAGCTCAACGACGCCGGCGGGGACCTGCCCGACTTCATGGTCTGGAGCGGGGTGGAAGAGCTGCCCGCGCTGTGGAAGCCGTTCGGCAACCCGGTCTTCGCGCTGGCCATGGTCGTCGTGCTGCCGGTCGTGGTCGCGCTGCTGCTCGGCGCGCTGGTCTTCCGCCAGCGCGTACGCGGGGCGTACTTCGCGATCCTCACCCAGGCGCTGGCGGCGGCGCTGGTGATCCTGCTGGTCGGTCAGCAGGGGCTGACCGGCGGCACGAACGGCCTGACCAACTTCTTCGACTTCTTCGGCCGCGACGTGGCGGCCGACGAGACCCAGCGGGGCCTCTACCTGCTCGTCGCGGTCGTGCTCGGGGTGCTCTACCTGGGGGCCAGGCAGCTCGTCCGCAGCCGGTTCGGGCGGCTGCTGCTGGCCGTCAGGGACGGCGAGGACCGGGTGCGCTTCCTCGGGTACAACCCGGCCACCGTCAAGACGCTGACCTTCGCCGTCTCGGCGGGCATGGCCGGCATCGCCGGGGCGCTGTTCGTGCCCGTGGTCGGCATCATCTCGCCTGCCCTGCTCGGGGTCGTGCCCTCGCTCGAACTCGTCGTCGCGGTGGCCGTCGGCGGCCGGTTCGCGCTGGCCGGCGCGGTGCTGGGCGCGGTCGTCATGGGCTATGCCCGGACGTACTTCAGCGAGGAACTGCCGGACGCCTGGCTCTATCTCCAGGGCGCCCTGTTCGTGCTCGTCATGACGCTGGCGCCCAAGGGCATCGCGGGCCTTGCCGCCGGCCTCGTACGGAGAAGGGAGGCACGGGTGTGACCGACACGCTGCTGGAAATCCGGTCTCTGGAGGTCGCCTTCGGCGGCTTCCGGGCGATCGACGGCGTCGACCTCACCGTCGGCCGGGGCGAGCTGCGGTTCCTGATCGGCCCGAACGGCGCGGGGAAGACCACCCTCATCGACGTGATCACGGGCCTGACCCGGCCCACCGGGGGCTCGGTGCGGTTCGAGGGGAACGACCTCGTGGGCCGCAGGGAGCACGAGATCGTGCGGCTCGGCGTGGGCCGCACCTTCCAGACCTCGGTGGTCTTCGAGGAGCTCACCGTGCTGGAGAACCTCGACCTGGCCGCGTCGTTCCGGCGCCCGCTGTGGTCGCTGCTGCGCCGCAGGCGCGGGGTGTCGGAGGAGGTCACGGCGGCGCTGGAGACGACCGGCCTGGCCTCCCTGGCCGGCAGCAAGGCCGGGGTGCTGTCGCACGGGCAGCGGCAGTGGCTGGAGATCGGCATGCTGATCGTCCAGCGGCCCCGGCTGCTGCTGCTCGACGAGCCGGTCGCCGGCATGTCCTCCGGCGAGCGCGAGCGCACCGGCGAGCTGCTCACCGAGGTCGCCCGCGACCACACCGTGATCGTGGTCGAGCACGACATGGACTTCCTGCGTCGCTACGCCTCCCAGGTCACCGTGCTCCACGAGGGCAAGGTGCTGACGGAGGGCTCGGTCGACCAGGTGCGGGCCGACCCGCGCGTGCAGGAGATCTACCTGGGCCGGGCTCGGGAGGAGGCCGAGGATGCTGTCCGTTGAGGGACTGGAGTCGGGGTACGGCCGGGCGCGGGTGCTCTTCGGCGTCTCGCTCGAGGTGCCCGCCGGTCGCCTCGTCTGCGTGATGGGCCGCAACGGGGTCGGCAAGACGACCCTGCTCGACACCATCATGGGCGTGCTCCCGGCGACCGGTGGGAAGGTGACGTTCGAGGGCAGGGACGTCACCCGGCTGCGCCCCGACCAGCGCGTACGGCTCGGCATGGGCTACGTGCCGCAGGGACACGACACGTTTCCCCAGCTCAGCGTGATCGACAACCTGCTGGTCACGCTGGAGGCGTCGGCGCACCGGGACCGGGCGGCGGTGGAGGAGGCCCTGGAGGTCTTCCCCCGGCTGAAACCGCTGCTCAAACGGCCGGCGGGCTTCCTGTCGGGTGGTCAGCAGCAGCAGCTCGCGATGGCGCGGGCCCTGGTCACCCGGCCGAAGCTGCTGATCCTGGACGAACCCACCGAGGGCATCCAGCCGTCGATCATCCTGGAGATCGAGGAGGCCGTCGAACGCCTGCACGCGAGCGGTCTGGCGATCCTGCTGGTGGAGCAGTATCTGGACCTCGCGCTGCGGCTGGCCGACGGGTTCGTGATCCTCGACGCCGGCCGCGTGGTCAGATCCGGCCCGGCAGAGGAGCTCCAAGATGAGGAGGTCCACCGGCTGTTGTCGGTCTGAGCCTCGCGTTTACCCTGGAGGGGAGGAAGCGATCGCACGTGTGAACGCCTTCGGCCGCGCCGGAGGCTCCGCGCCGCCACAGCGGTTCCGCAGCGGCAGGGGCCGTCCGGACCCGGCACTGCGCACGGACCGACCGCTTCCTCCGCCGTCTCCGGCCGGTTCGCGCGATGGCCGAGGTGTGTCGCCATACGAGGGCGTGTGTGACCAACCGTGAAACCAGCCGCCTCAAGCGGGTTCTGATGAGCAGGACAGGATGCTGTCCCGCGTTTTCGGACAGAGGTTGAGATTCTGTATTCACCGTCTGATGATCAGAAGGTTTTACGGGACGGGGAGTGTCGCGGATGACGCCTAGATTTCGCATGCCGCAAGTGAAGTCCGAGCATAGGCCGTACCGGCTTGACGGCGGGGCCATCCGTATCGGTGGCGACACCTACGGCATCGCTGCCGAGATAGACGATCCAGAGGGCTGGGTGTGGGCGGCATTGCAATTGATGGATGGCAGTCGAGACCCGGATGCTATCGCGACGCTGCTGTCGGATCGTTTCGGCTCTGACGGCCTCGGGTTATATCGAGGATGCCGCTGCCGCCATACCGGCAGAACTCAGTGAACGCGAACTCGAACGCTACAGTAGAAGCCGCGCGTTCTTCCGGCGTGTCGATCTCACCCCACGGGCCCACGATTGGGAGATTCAGCTCAGATTGAAGCGCTCCCGTGCAGTCGTACTTGGGCTGGGCGGCACTGGTTCGCACGTTGCGTGGGCACTGGCCGCGGCGGGAGTCGGGGAGATTCACTGCGTCGATCCGGACCGGGTCGAGTTGTCCAATCTGAACCGCCAGATCCTATACACGGAGGACGACCTCGGCCGGTTCAAGGCAGAGGTCGCTGCGAATCGGATCAGCCGGGTGAACTCCGACGTCACCGTCACGTGCTCACGAGCGAGGGTTACGAGCCAGGCCGATCTTTCCCGGCTTGTGGAGGGCTACGACGTCCTGGCGCTCTGTGCGGACGAGCCCCGAGGTTCGGAGAACATCAAGGTTTGGGCCAGCCGAGCCTGCGCCGCCGCGGGAGTCCCGTGGGCCGGTGGCGGTTACTCCGGTCCTGTCGTCACCTGCGGCGTCTTCGCGCCGCCTCGGGGCGCGTGTTACGAGTGCGTAAGCGCGCAGGCAATAGCCAAACGACGATCCGGAATAGACGTCGATCTCGGCGGTCCCGGCGTTATCGCCTTCTCGGCGGGAATCAGTGGCCAGATGGTCGCACAATCCGTTGTCTCTCTTATTACGGATGTGCCGGATCCGATGCCGGGGACAATACGAGCCATGAATCTCGCCGTGCTCGGACACCACGACCTCTTCAAACCTCCGCCGCGCGCCGGCTGTACCAATTGTCATCCCTTGACATCTCCTATGGATCGATCATGATGCTCGTGTCGGGGCTTCGAAACCTCGTGGCCCAAACATGATTGAGAGGAAGTTCTCGTGGCAGAGGAACGTGAAACGCATCCTGCACTGGACGAGGCCGAGGAGTTGCAGGCCATCTCGATTCGTAAACTCGACAAGATCGAGACGACAATGCTGGAGAGCAACAGTCACGGCCAATAGGCGGGGCCGTCGCGGCTGAGCCGGTATATTCCGGCTCAGCCGCACGTCATTGGGCACAACGATGAGCAGGGAGCGTTCGCACATGCCGGACCTGCGACAGGAATCGCGACCCTCCCGCATATGCAGGGATTCCGCTGCTGTTCTTTTCACCTCCGAGGGAACATGACCAGCAGGGTTGTGCTGCGCGAGCTCGGCGTACGCCCGGACCGGGGGGAGTGGATCGTCGGGCGTGTTTCGACCGGCGATTTTGTGGCGCTGCCCGAGGTCGGCATGCGGGTTCTGCGCCTGCTGGGCGACGGTCTTCCCGTCGAGGACATCCAGACGCGGCTTCGGCAGGAGACTGGCGCCAAGCTGGACATCGACTCCTTCGTCCGGCACTTGGCGGACGCGGGGCTGGTGGCCGCCATCGACGGCAGGCCCGTCCCGGCGCCAGACCCGCCGCGTCCGACCTTTCCTTGGTTACGTCCAGGCAGTGTTCGCTGGACGCTGAATCCTGTCCTGCATATCTGTGTCGTGGCGCTGATCGCGGTCGGCGTGGTCCTTCTCATCAGGCAGCCCGCGTTGCTGCCGAACTGGCGCGCGATCCTGTGGAGCCCGAGCGGGGCGGCCGTGCTGTTCACACGGATTGCTGTCGGCTGGTTGATGCTTTTCGTCCACGAGATGGCGCATCTGGTTACCGCTCGCGCGGCAGGGGTTCCCGGACGGGTCGCCTTCGGCACGAGGCTGCAGTTTTTGGCGGTGCAGACAGATGTTTCGGGCATCTGGCTCGCACCGCGCCGAGTGCGGCTCACCGTTTATCTTTCCGGGATAGCGGTGGACATCGCCTTATGCGCGGCCTGCGTGATCCTCAGCGTCCTGACGGGTCCACATCCCGCGTACTCGATCGCATTGCTTACCGGCATGTCCATGCTGGCCACCCAGGCCTGCGTGTTCATGCGCACGGACCTGTACTTCGTGCTGCAGGATCTCACGGGCTGCCGCAACATGTACGGCGACGTCGTCACCTACGTACGGTACGGGCTGGCGCGGCTGATGGGACGGAGGCGTCCCGGTCCGATCGTCCACGTGAGCCGCCGCGAGCGCCGCTGGTTGGCCGTGTACGGAGTGGTGCTGGTGGGCGGGACGATCGCCTGCCTCGCTGTCTTCGCGACCATCACTCTTCCGGTGACGGTGGCCCTGGTCGTCGGGGCGGTGCGGACCTTGATCTCACCCGGCGGGCCGTCGGGGACGGTGGACGCGGTGGTGGTTCTGACGCTGCTGGCGACGACGCAGTTCCTCTGGCTACGTGCCTGGTGGCGTCGTCACGGTCGTCGCCTTCGCCGCCGCGGAGCCGCAGTGGTGAGTGCCTGATCAATCTGTTCTCGTAGGCGACCCTCTCACGGCGCCGGTCATCGATCGCGCCTTGCCTCGGTCCGGGCTCGCTGGAGATGGTCGAGTATCACCTTGACGACCAGCTCGGGCCGGTCCCTGTGGATGTGATGCCCAGCATGCTCCGCGACAACGTGTTCGGCGTTCGAGGACAGACGGGTCAGGTCGGCCTGGAGCGGAGACCAGACAGAATAGAAGCGGCGTTGTTCCGCGATCGCCTCGACGTCGGCTCCCGGTGGTTCGTCGGGACAGGAAGAGATGACCGTGAGCGGGATCGGCCCCAGGCTCGGCGCTCTGCGCCGGACTTGCCAGGGATTGACGGTGATCGCGGCCGCAGCCTCACGGAGTTCAGCGCGCCGTTGCCGGTCGCTGAGGTCGAAGGCGATTCTGGTGGAGAGGAGCTTCGCCGGCAGGCGCCGGGCCTCGGCTTCGCAGCGGGCGCGGTCGCTCCATCCCGCGTCGAAGGCCAGGCGCCGAAGCCCCAGCGGTGTCAGGCGCGAGCGCAGCATCTCTCGGGTGATGGCGACTCTCGTCCCGTGCAGCAGGCGGATCTGCTCGGGATGGCTGGAATCCACGAGGACGACCGCTGCGACGGCGTCGGGCTTTTCGGCCGCAAACAACCGGACAATGTTGCCCCCGGCCGAATGCCCCACCAGAACATATGGCGGCACGATCCCCGCCCCGTCCAGTGCGCGTCGCAGGTCACGAGCGGCTCCCAGCGCCGTTCCCGACCACGGACACGGGTCGCTCCACCCGAGACCGGCGCGGTCGTATAGGACAACCGATGACTCCACCGCCAATTCGGGTAGCAGGGCGGCCCAGTTCAAGCCCGGCTCGCCCAGCCCCGGCACGATGACAACGGTCGGTGAGCCCGTGCCCGCGATCCACAGATGGATCCGACGTCCGCCCACGTCGACCGTCCGTCCGGGGGGAGGAAACCGGCGCCGATCACGCCGTGCTCCGTAAGTCTGGTACGCGGCGCTCATGGCGGCCCCGGCGATCGCGCCTGAGACGAGCCCGGTCAGTGCCTTGACGATGATCCCCCTGCTGCCGATCGAGCGGTTCATCACCCTCCAGTTGTGCCGGTTCTTCGATGGTTCCGAGGAGGGACGAGAGCGGCGGTCGCGCCGTGGATCACCTCGCCTCCGTCATTCGTACAGCGAGTCCGGCCGCCAAATCAATGACGATTGATCGGCCATGGTGGGCCCGCGCAGTGGCCGATGCGTTCTTCCGGCGCTGCGCCCGACGGCACGCTGGCCGAGTCGTGAGTCCCCGCTGTCCGCAAAGTGAACGGCCCGCCTCGAGCAGCGCCTCGACCAGTTCCGAGCCGACGTTCCCGATATCTTCTCGGGGCGCCCGGACGGTCGGCCGACCGGGTCGTCTCATCCGGAAGATCAGGTAGGCCCGGCGGCGAGACGCTTCACGCGGTTCGCCTCCGAGCCTGGCAGACGTCACCGCCGGCCCGCGCTCCCGGTCAGATGTCGAGCTGCCACTGGTGCCAGGTGTCGAAGACCTCGAAGCCCATCGCCTCGTTGATCGCCAGCATGTGCGGGTTCGCGACGGAGTTCCAGGTGATGACCCGCTCGACCGACGGCTCGCAGGCGCGGAACCAGGTGATGTTGGCCAGCTTGAGCACCAGGCCGAGCCGCCGGCCGCGGTGCGGCGCGAGGACGGTCGTCGAGGACTGGCGGCCCCATCCCTCCGGCCGCTCCGCGTCCACAATGAGCTGGGTGAACCCCGCGGGCTCCCCGCTGGCCGTGTGCCGGGCGATCATCGTGTAGGTCCGCTGGCCCGCCCGCGCGAGCATCTCCTCGCGGGCGCGTACGCGGCCGGCCGTCCACCGCTGATGCTCTATCGCGAGGTCGCCCAGCGGCTCGTCGTTCATGCCCTCCGTGAGGCGGGCCATGTCGCCGAGCAGGTCGGCGGGCGTCGGTCCGACCCACCGTTCGAGCGAGTAGTCAGTGGCGTGCCGTACGGCCCGGGCCCGGAGGAGTTCGAGGCCGGACCAGTCGGCCGTACGCAGGTCGAGCACCAGCCGGGTCTCGGTGGAGGCGGGGGAGAACCCGCGGGCCTTGGCGAACTCCGCGCCCGGCCCGCCGGCCGCGGCCTCGCCGACGAGGACGCGCCTGCCCTCCTCGCGTGCCCGGCCGATGGCGTGGTCGAGCAGCGCGCCGCCGATGCCCTCGCGCCTGCGGTCCGGACGCGTCATCAGCCGGAGCAGGGCGAGGTGGGTGTTGTCGTCCTGCGGGAAGTGGAGGAGGTAACCACCGGTGACCTCGTCACCGCCGCCCTGCCCGCTGCTGGTTCGGCCGTCGTAGGTTCGGGCGCGGTCGGTTCGGGCGCGGTCGGTTCGGGCGCGGTCGATCCGGCCGCTGTCGTCCGCCACCCACGCCTCGCCCCGCTCGCCGCCGGGCCCGCTCCGTACGCTCGCCGTGAACTGCCGCCACGACATAGCCGGGCCCGGATGGTCGCATGCCCGCGCGATGGCGTGCAGACCGGCCAGAGGAGAGTGGTCTGCCGGGCCGTCCGGGTCGTCTTCCTCCTGCGCGGCGTCGTTCTCGTTGGGGCCGACGCGCTTCGTTTGCATGCCGACAAGGATTTCGCGCCCAGTGTCAGGGGCGCGACTGATTTTCACATCGTGGAACAGGGGTGGTGAGGGCGCTATTGCAAGTAGTTCTCGACCTCGTCGGCCGGACGGGGAGAGGCGAAGTCGGGGTCCTCGCCCACGTCGCGCCGGGCGCGGCGCTGGCGCAGCAGGTCCCAGCAGCGGTCGAGCTGCTCTTCCAGCGAGGCGATCCTGTTGTGCTCCTCCTCCGAGGTCAGCTTGCCCGCGACCAGCCGTTCGCGCAGGGCGTGCTCCTCGTCGACCAGGTCGCTGATCCGCCTCAGGATCTCGTCGTCCTTCATGTCGCCTCCTTCGTCACGAGTCACCATAACCTGGGGCTCCGTCTCGAAATGTGATCGGGTGTCTCATGCGGTTGAGGGGGTCTGCTAGTCTGCTTGGCATGCTGCGCGGACTCCTTCTTATCCGCCGCGGCGAGGGCCTGTAAGAGGCCGGCTCCCTCGCCGCGGTGCGAGAGTCATGCGCGTCGGCCGCCCTGGTTTCATCCAACGGCGCCCCTCTCTCACGAACCCGACGGTTGCGTCGTGCCCGGGGATCGCCGTGCGCCCGACGAGGAGCAGATCATGAACGAGCAGCAGCCCAGCCCCATGCCCTTCCATCGCTACACGCCGTTCGAGCCCGTACGGCTGACCGACCGCACCTGGCCCGACAAGGTCATCACCAAGGCGCCCCGCTGGTGCGCCGTGGACCTGCGCGACGGCAACCAGGCGCTGATCGACCCGATGGACGCCGACCGCAAGCTGAAGATGTTCGACCTGCTGGTCCGGATGGGTTACAAGGAGATCGAGGTCGGCTTCCCGGCCGCGTCGCAGACCGACTTCGACTTCGTCCGCCAGATCATCGAAGAGGAGCGCATCCCCTCCGACGTGGTCATCCAGGTGCTGACGCAGGCCCGGCCCGAGCTGATCGAGCGGACCTTCGAGTCGCTGCGCGGGGCCCGTCAGGCGATCGTCCACCTGTACAACTCCACCTCCACCCTCCAGCGCCGGGTCGTCTTCGGCCAGGACAAGGAAGGCATCACCGCGATCGCCGTCGAGGGCGCCAAGCTGTGCAAGAAGCTGGCGGCCGAGATGGAGGGCACCGACATCTACTTCCAGTACTCGCCCGAGTCCTTCACCGGCACCGAGCTGGATTACGCCGTCGAGGTCTGCAACGCCGTCAACGACGTCTGGCAGCCCACCCCCGACCACAAGGTGATCGTCAACCTGCCGGCGACGGTCGAGATGGCCACCCCCAACGTGTACGCCGACCAGATCGAGTGGATGCACCGCAACCTGGCGTACCGGGACTCGATCGTGCTGTCCCTGCACCCGCACAACGACCGCGGCACCGCCGTCGCCGCCGCCGAGCTGGGCTACATGGCCGGCGCCGACCGCATCGAGGGCTGCCTGTTCGGCAACGGCGAGCGGACCGGCAATGTCTGCCTGGTCACGCTGGGCATGAACCTGTTCTCCCAGGGCATCGACCCGGAGATCGACTTCTCCGACATGGACGAGATCCGGCGCGTGGTCGAGCACTGCAACCAGCTCCCCGTGCACCCCCGCCACCCGTGGGGCGGCGAGCTGGTCTACACGGCATTCTCCGGCTCCCACCAGGACGCGATCAAGAAGGGCTTCGAGCACCTGGAGCGCGACGCGGCCGCCGCCGGGGTGCCCGTCGACCAGTTCACCTGGGCCGTGCCGTACCTGCCGATCGACCCCAAGGACATCGGCCGCACGTACGAGGCCGTGATCCGCGTCAACAGCCAGTCGGGCAAGGGCGGCGTCGCCTACATCATGAAGGCCGACCACCAGCTCGACCTGCCGCGCCGCCTGCAGATCGAGTTCTCCCGCGTCATCCAGGCCCGTACGGACGCCGAGGGCGGCGAGGTCACGGCCGCCGAGATGTGGGAGCGGTTCGCCGACGAATACCTGCCCAACCCGGCGAGCCCCTGGGGCCGCCTGGGCCTGCTGGCCCACCGGCACACCTCGACCGTGGACGACAAGGACGCGATCAGCGCCGACGTACGGGTGGACGGCCAGATCCGGGAGATCGAGGGCGTCGGCAACGGCCCCATCTCGGCCTTCTGCGACGCGCTGGACAGCATCGGGGTGCCGGTGCGGGTCCTCGACTACACCGAGCACGCGATGAGCGCGGGCGCCGACGCCAAGGCCGCGTCGTACGTCGAGTGCGAGGTCGGCGGGCCGAACGGCACGCAGGTCCTGTGGGGCGTCGGCATCGACGCGAACACGACGAGCGCCTCGCTCAAGGCCATCATCTCCGCCGTCAACCGCGCCACCCGCGTCTGACGGCTCCCAAGCTTGCAGTGATCCGGCGGGACCCGCGGCCTCACTGCCCTGACCTTGCACAAAATCGCAAGCGTACGCCCTGAACAGCCCACAAAGCTGTCGTGAAACACGCGAAAGGCGGCAACCGGGAGATCCCCGACTGCCGCCTTTCGCATGTCCCGTGACCGACGCGTTCGAGCCGCGTGGCTACCCCCGCCGGTCCCGGATGGCCTCGCCGACGTCGTCGATCTCGGGCGGCCCGCCGGCCGGACCTGCGACCTTTGTGTTCACCGCTGAATGTGTACCGCTACCGAAACAGAGGGTACGCATACGCAGAGTGGTGTACCGTTGACAGACAGGTAGGACCGTGTCGGTTAGCCTGAGGACATGTCGGACGAGGTCGTCAGCGTGGGAGTCCGGGAACTGCGCGACCGGCTCGCGCACTACCTGGAGCTGGTCCAGGCGGGAAACACGGTCGAGATCACGGAGAGGGGGCGGCCGGTGGCGCAGCTCACCGCATTGCCACACGAACGTGTCGTCACCGACCGGCTCGTCGCGGAGGGCCGCATGAAGCCGCCCGAGGTGGAGATCGACTGGACCGCCTGGCATGCCCTGCCCCCCGAACCCGGAGCGCCCGTGCCCAGCGAGGTGCTGGCGGATCTCAGGGCGGACGAGCGGTGATCTACCTCGACTCCTCGGCACTGGTCAAGTTGGTCGTCCGGGAGGAGGAGACGGCGGCGCTCGAGAAATGGCTGGCGGCGCAGAGCGGGGCGGTGGTCGCCTGTGAACTGGCCCGGGCCGAGGTGATCCGGGCGGTACGACCCTGCGGACCTCAGGCGGTCTCCACGGCGAAGGCGCTGATGGCCCGGCTGAGGATGGTGCCCGTGGACACACCGCTTCTCGACGCGGCCGCAGAGATCGGGCCGGCCCGGCTGCGGACTCTCGACGCCCTTCACCTGTCCGCCGCGCGGCTGCTGGAGCGCGCGCTCGACTGGTTCGTGGCGTACGACAAGCGGCTGCTCGCCGCGGCCGAAGAGGCGGGCCTTCCCATCGCCGCACCGGGCTTGCAAGGGGTCGGGCCCGGATAAACCGCTTCCTGTCGCGCCGGCCACCCTACGAGACCTGCCCGCGATAGGCACCGACCTGCGGCAAGAGCTGGAGGACCCGCTCGGCGAACTCCTCGTCCTGCTTCAGGTCCACGTCAGCGTCGGCGTCATCCACCAGATCCGGGTGCGGCGCGCCGACCAGGCGGTAAACGCCGTGTGCCATGTGTTCGAGGATCCCGGCCTGCACCAGGCGGCTCAGATCGCGGCGGTGCGCACCGTTCAGTTCCGCCTGGCGTGTCGTCACCAGGCCGCACTGCGCCTCGGTGAGATGAGGCGGGGGTGGGGCGGTTATCCGGGCAGGCCGATCAGGCGGGCGAGGCAGGTCATGTTGTGGTCGAACAGCTCGGCCCGGTGGGTGATCGTGTTGTTGAACTGGCCGAAGACCTCGAAGCTGACCATGCCGAACAGGCCCGTCCAGGCGATGATCGCGCGGGTGACCACGTCGTCCGGCACGCCCGGCATCAGTGCCCGCACGACGTCCGCGTCCTGCGCCAGGACCGCGGGCGGCGGCGGGCAGACCGGGGGAGGGGTGAGTTTGCCCGCCTGGTGGGCCTCGGCGATGATCCGTCCGTACACGGCCGTGTCGCGCACGGCCGGCCCCACGGTGTCCTGCGGAGCGGCGTAGCCCGGCACGGGCGAGCCGTACAGCAGGGCGTACTCGTGCGGATGGGCCAGGGCCCACTCGCGTACGGCGCGGCAGACGGCGAGCCAGCGCCCGGCGAAGTCGTCGGTCGGGCAGGCGGCGTCGGCCTGCTCGACGGCCTCTCCGAGGGCGTTGTATCCGTCGATGATCAGCGCGGTCAGCAGGTCGTCGCGGCTGGGGAAGTAACGGTAGATCGCCGAGGAGACCATCCCCATCTCGCGTGCCACCGCCCGCAGGGACAGGCCCCCGGCCCCCTCCGTCGCCAGCTGTCGCCGGGCGATGTCCGTGATCTCCCTGATCAGCTCCGCCCTCACCCGCTCCCGCGCGGTCCTGCTCGCATTCATGAGCCCAGGCTAACAGAGCACCGCAGTGTTCAGAGAGCACTGCTCTTGACGAAGTGCATGCCGATACGAGAGCATTGCTCTCGCAAGAGAGCAATGAACACAAGGAGTGCCGATGCTGACCGTGGCCAAGGGAGCGGTAGCCGCAGTGATGTTCTTCCTGGAGCTGGGCGTGCTGCTCGCGCTGGGCTACTGGGGGTTCACGCGGGAGGTCAACATCCTGATGAAGATCCTCCTGGGGCTCGGCACGCCCGCGGTGTTCGCCACGCTGTGGGGGCTGTTCATGGCGGGAGGCAAGGCGCCGCACCAGCTCCACGGGATCGCCAGGGCCGTCTTCGAAGTCGTGTGGTTCGGCGCGGGGGCGGCGGCCCTGGCGGCCTCCGGGCTCGTCACCGCGGGTGTTGTGTTCGCGATCGTGTACGTCGTGGACGGTGTGCTGCGGCTGCTGACCGATCAGGTCTGAAGGAGGAGTGATGGGCAAGCATGTGATCGTCGGAGCGGGACAGGTCGGCGGCGGGCTCGCCGAGACTCTGGCGGAGCGCGGACACGAGGTCACCCTCGTCACCCGCTCGGGTTCCGGCCCCGAACGCCCCGGGATCTCGCGGGTCGCCGCGGACGCGGCCGACGTCGCCGTGATGCGGCGGGTCACCGAAGGGGCCGACGTGCTCTACAACTGCATGAACCCGCGTTATCACCGATGGCCGATCGACTGGCCGCCGGTCGCCGCCTCGCTGCTGGCCGCCGCCGAGTCGTCCGGGGCCGTCCTGGTCACGCTGGGCTGCCTGTACGGCTACGGCCCGGTGGACGGGCCGATGACCGAAGACCTGCCGCTCGCCGCGACGGGCACGAAGGGCAGGGTCAGGGCGCGGATGTGGGAGGAGATGCGGGCCGCGCACGAGGCCGGCCGGGTGCGGGCCACGGAGGTGCGCGCCTCGGACTACTACGGGCCGCGGTCGTCCGACCAGTCCTACCTCGGCCCCCGGCTCCTGGAGCCCCTGTTCGCGGGCAAGACCGGCCTCGTCCTGAGCGACCCCGACATCCCGCACAGCTACACGTACCTGCCCGATGTGGTGCGCGCGCTGGCGGCGGCCGCGGAGGAGGAACGCGCGTGGGGCCGGCCCTGGCACGTGCCGACCGCGCCGCCCTTCACCATCAGGGAGTACGCCGTGCGGGTGTGCGAGGCGGCCGGCCTCCCGGCGCCGCGCCTGCGGCGGCTGCCGTCGTGGGCGCTGAAGGCGGCGGGCCTCGGGTCGCCGTTCCTGCGCGAGCTGGGGGAGACCCGTTATCAGTTCGACCGGCCGTACGTGCTCGACTCCGCGGCGTCCCAGGCGGTCCTCGGATTCACGCCGACACCGGTCGAGGACGCGGTGAAGGAGACGGTGGTGTGGTGGCGGGGGCGCACCGGCCTTGGACGGGCGGCGGTAGTCTCCCCGGCATGAGAGTCGGAATCATCGGCCTGGGCGACATCGCGGAGAAGGCCTACCTGCCCGTTCTGGCGGCGACGCCGGGCATCGAGCCGCTGCTGTGCACCCGCGACCGGGCGACGCTCGACCGGCTCGGCGACGCGTACCGGATCGGCGCGCGCTTCACCTCCGTGGACGCGCTCGCCGAGGCCGGGATCGACGCGGCGTTCGTGCACGCGGCCACCGGCGCGCACGTCCCGATCGTGACCACGCTGCTGGAGGCGGGCGTGCACGTCTACGTGGACAAGCCCCTCGCCTACGACGCCGCCTCCTCCGCCGGGCTCGTACGGCTGGCCCGCGAGCGGAACAGGTCGCTGATGGTCGGCTTCAACCGCAGGCACGCCCCCGCGTACGCGGCCCTGCGCGGCCTGCCGCGCGACGTGATCGTGATGCAGAAGAACCGGCGCGACCTGCCCGGCGACCCACGTACGGTGATCTTCGACGACTTCGTCCACGTGGCCGACACGCTGCGCTTCCTCGCCCCCGGGCCCGTCACCGACACCGTGATCAGGACCCGGCTGCGCGACGGCCTGCTCGAACACGTGGTGCTGACGCTCGGCGGGGACGACTTCACCGCCGTCGGCGTGATGAGCCGCACCAGCGGCGCGGCCGAGGAGACCTGCGAGGTCATGGGCGGCGGCGGGAAGCGGCGGGTCGTCAACCTCGGCGACGTGGTCGAGTTCGCCGGGGACGAGACCCTCACGAGGCGCGGCGACTGGGTGCCCGCGACGCGGCAGCGCGGCATCGAGCAGGTCTGCCGGGAATTCTTGGACGCGGTCCGCGAGGGCCGCGTCCTCGACGCCGCCGACGCCCTGGAGACCCACGAGCTGTGCGAGCAGATCGTGCTGGCCGCCACGAAGACGGTGGAAACGGCCTGACAGCCCCCCAGGAGCCTCTCCCAAGACGGCCTGACCGCCTCCCGGAAGCCGCATATTCCCGGGAGGCGGTCGTCATCGCCGTCTTTCAGAGGGGCGTCACGGGTAGAGGCCCCGTATGCGGTGGGCCTCGGCCACCCGCTCCACGCCGATCGCGTGGGCGGCCTGGCGGAGCGTGAGGTCACGCTCGGCGGCCAGGTCGGCGACCGCCCGGTAGGCGTTCTCCATCAGGTCGCGGAGCTTCACCTCGACCTCACCGGCGCTCCAGGAGTACGCCTGGGTGTTCTGCACCCACTCCAGGTAGGACACGATCACCCCGCCGGCGTTGGCCAGGATGTCGGGCACCACCGTGACCCCGTTGCCCGCCAGGATCCGGTCGGCCTCGGGCGTGGTGGGCCCGTTGGCGCCCTCCACGACCAGGCGGGCCCGTACGCGCGGCGCGTTGCCGGCCGTGATCACGCCGTCGAGCGCGGCGGGCACCAGCATGTCCACGTCGAGTTCGAGCAGCTCTTCGTGGGAGAGCGCGTCGGCGTCGCGGTAGCCGTGGACCGTCCCGGTCTCGGCGGCGTGGGCGCGCAGCGCGGCGACGTCGAGACCGGAGGGCCGGACGACCGCGCCGCCCGCGTCCGAGACGGCCACGACGCGGCAGCCGGCGTCGGCCAGGTATTGCGCGGCGAGCGCGCCCACCTTGCCGAAGCCCTGCACCGCCACGGTCGTGCCCTCGGGGGAGCTCGCACCAAGGGTCCGGGTCAGCGCCTGCAGCGCGGCGATCCGCACCCCGCGCGAGGTCGCGCCCGCGCGGCCCGGCGAGCCGCCGAGCGCCGTGGGCTTGCCGGTCACCACGCCGGGGGCGGAGTAGCCCGCGTTGGCGCTGTAGGTGTCCATGATCCAGGCCATGGTCTGCTCGTCGGTGCCCACGTCGGGCGCGGGGATGTCCTTTTCCGGGCCGAGGAGCGGCAGGATCTCGTTGACGTAGCGCCGGGTGACGCGTTCGAGCTCGCGGGTGGTCAGCGTGGCCGGGTCCACCGCGACGCCGCCCGTGGCCCCGCCGTACGGGATGCCGACGAGGGCGCACTTCCACGTCATCCACATGGCGAGGGCGGTGACCTCGGCGAGATCGGTGTCGGGGTGGAAACGGATGCCGCCCTTGGCCGGTCCGCGCGACAGGTTGTGCTGCACGCGGTGGCCCTGCACGACCTCAAGGCGGCCGTCCTCACGCCGTACGGGCACGGAGACGGTCAGCGAGCGGCGGGGCGTGGCGAGCATGTGGTGCAGGCCGTCGTCGAGGCCGAGGAAGCGGGACGCCTCTGCGAGGTGGAAGCGGGCGGCGGCCAGGGCGCGCTCACCCGGTGTGGGGGCAGGATGATCGGGGATCGGAGACCGAACCCCCGACGCCGTTGTCGGGAAGTCCGTGATGGTCATTCTGTTGTTCTCCTGTCGGAAGGGGGGCCGTCCCCCCGGGCCCCCGCGCGCCGTCGTCGTTGACGGGCACGGAAGGCGGGCCGGAGGAGCGACATCTGGATCAAACCGTGTGCCGGGTGATCGCGATATAGGCCAATACGGAGATCACCGGGCGGGATTTCGCCGTTCCGGCGCATAGGCGGCGCACGGACCGCGAACGGCGCAGGACACATGGGCGTAAGTCGCGCTTTGCCGTCCGTTTGCAGTAGACAGGTCTCGTGCCGGAACTTGTGCTGGGCCCGCTGCTGCGCCACGTGGACGCGGCCGCCGCGACCGTCTGGGTGGAGACCTCCGAACCCTGCACGGTCCGCGTGCGCGCCGGCGACGCCTGCTCGGAGGAGCGCACCTTCACTGTGCACGGCCACCACTATGCCCTGATCGACGTCGGCGTCGAGAGCCCGGTGGCCTACGAGGTGGAGCTCGACGACCGGCGGGTGTGGCCCGCCGACGGCTTGCCGCCGAGCGTGATCCGCCCGCTGACCCGCCTCGACCGGCTGATCTTCGGCTCCTGCCGCACCAGCGTCCCGCACGAGGAGCCGTACGTGCGCACGCACGGCCCGGACGTCCTACGGGCGTACGGCCTGCGCCTGATGGAGTCGCCGGACGAGCGGCCCGACCTGATCCTGCTGCTCGGCGACCAGGTGTACGCCGACGAGCTGACGCCGGACATGAAGCAGTTCATCGCCGGGCGCAGGGACGACGGACCCGAGGAGGTCGTCGACTTCGAGGAGTACGCCGAGCTGTACCGGCAGGCGTGGTCGGACCCGCCGGTCCGCTGGCTGCTGGCCACGGTGCCCAGCCTGATGATCTTCGACGACCACGACGTCAGGGACGACTGGAACACCTCGAAGGCCTGGCGTGAGCAGATGGCCGAGGTGCCCTGGTGGGAGCGGCGCATCGTCTCCGCGCTCGGCTCCTACTACGTCTACCAGCACCTGGGCAACCTGCCCCCGGCCGACCGGGCGGCCGATCCCGTGCTCGCCGCACTGCGGGCGGGCGACGGCGACGAGGCGCTCGACGCCTTCGCCCGGCGGGCCGACCGGGAGCCCGACTCGGTGCGCTGGAGCTATCACAGGGACCTGGACGGCACCCGGCTGATCGTGCTCGACAGCCGCAGCGCCCGGGTGCTGGCGCCGGGACGCCGCAGGATGCTCGACCCGGGGGAGTGGGACTGGTTCGACAAGCACGCCACCGGCGACTTCGAGCACCTGCTCGTCGGGTCGTCGCTGCCGATCCTGCTGCCCGCGGGGATCCACCACGTGGAGAGCTGGAACGAGGCGGTCTGCGACGGCATCTGGGGCCGCCGGGCGGCGCGGTGGGGCGAGCGGCTGCGGCAGTTTCTCGACCTGGAGCACTGGGGAGCCTTCCGCCGGTCGTTCGAGGACCTCGCGCGGGTGGTGCTGGAGGTCGCCTCGGGCCGCCGGGGCAGGCCGCCCGCGACCGTCCTGCTGCTGTCGGGCGACGTCCACTACTCCTACATGGCGTCCGTACGGCGCCGGGGCGGCGGGCGCGTCCACCAGATCGTCTGCTCGCCCATCCGCAACCCGCTGAGCCGCACGCTGCGCTTCGCCAACATCGTGGCGTCGTTCGGGCTCGCGGGCGTGCTCGGCGGGGTGCTGGCCAGGGCCGGGGGCCTTCCCCGGCCGCCGTTGCGATGGCGCATCAGCAAGGGACCCTGGTTCCCCAACATGATGACCGCCATCGACCTGGCGCCCGGGGAGGCCGCGGTGACGTGGTTCACCGACACCGGCGATCAGGACGCGGTGCGGATCAGGCCCGAGCCTCCCGCAGCACCGCGCTGAGCTGGTCGAGCGCCCACTCCAGGTCGTCCCGGGAGACGACCAGAGGCGGCGCGAGGCGGATCGTCGAGCCGTGGGTGTCCTTGACCAGCACGCCGCGGCGCATGAGCGCCTCGCTGATCTGCCGTCCGGTGCCGAGCGAGGGGTCGATGTCGATGCCCGCCCACAGGCCGCGCCCGCGCACCGCCACCACGCCGGGGCCCAGTTCGGCCAGCCGCGCGTGCAGGAACACGCCGAGCTCGCGGGCCCTGGCCTGGTATTCGCCGGTCTTCAGCAGTCCGATGACCGCGTCGCCGACGGCGCAGGCCAGCGGGTTGCCGCCGAAGGTGGAGCCGTGCTGGCCGGGGCCGATCACGCCCATGACGTCGGTGTTCGCGACGACCGCGGAGACCGGGACCACGCCGCCGCCGAGGGCCTTGCCCAGGACGTACATGTCCGGGACGACGCGCTCGTGGTCGCAGGCGAACGTGTCACCGGTGCGGCCGAGGCCCGACTGGATCTCGTCGGCCACGAACAGCACGTTGTTGTCGGTGCAGATCTCCCTGACCGCGGCCAGGTAGCCGTCCGGCGGCACCAGCACGCCGGCCTCGCCCTGGACGGGCTCCAGCAGCACGGCCACCGTGTTCTCGTCGATCGCCTCCCTGACCGCCTCGGCCGAGCCGTACTTGACGATCCGGAAGCCGGGGGTGAAGGGGCCGAAGCCGTCGCGCGAGTCGGGGTCGGTGGAGAAGCCCACGATCGTCGTCGTGCGGCCGTGGAAGTTGTCCTCCATCACGACGATGTTGGCCTGGTCGGGAGCGACGCCCTTGACCTCGTAGCCCCACTTGCGGGCGACCTTGATCGCGGTCTCGACGGCCTCCGCGCCGGTGTTCATCGGCAGGACCATGTCCTTGCCGCACAGCTCGGAAAGGCCGGTCACGAACGCGGCGAACCGGTCGTGGTAGAACGCCCGGCTGGTCAGTGTCAGCCGGTCGAGCTGCTCCCGGGCCGCGGCGAGGATCGCGGGGTTGCCGTGGCCGAAGTTCAGCGACGAGTAGCCGGCCAGGCAGTCGAGATACCGCTTGCCCTCCACGTCGGTGACCCAGGCGCCCTCGGCCGAGCTGATCACGACGGGCAGCGGGTGATAGTTGTGCGCGCTGTGGCTCTCGCTGAGCCGGATCAGTTCCTCGCTGTTCATCGGGTCTCCCTGTTCGGCCGGATCTCGAGGGTGCAGCACTTGGGACCGCCGCCCGACTTGCGCAGCTCACTGAGGTCGACCGGGACGACCTCGAAACCCCGGCGCTTGAGTTCCAGGGTCAGCCCGGTGGCCTCGGCGTTGAGGACGACGTTGCGGCCGTCGCTCACCGCGTTGAGGCCGAGCACCTCCGCGTCCGCGGACGTGGCGATCACGGCGTCGGGGAACAGCCGCCGCAGCACCTTCCTGCTGCCCTCGCTGAACGCCTCCGGATAGTACGCGACGTTGTGGCCGTTCAGCGGGAACAGGGCGGTGTCGAGGTGGTAGAACCTCGGGTCGACCAGGCGCAGCGTGACGACCGGGCGGCCGAGGAACTCCTGGGCCTCCATGTGCGCCGCGACGTCGGTGCGGAATCCTGTCCCGGCCAGGATAACTTCGTCGAGCGTCAGGTAGTCGCCCTCACCCTCGTTGGTGAAGGACGCCTCCAGCGTCTCGTATCCCCGTTCGGCGAACCACCGCAGGTAGGCGGGGCCCTCGGCGGCGCGCTGCGGGTGGGCGAACTTCGCGCCGTAGACCCGTCCGTCCACGACGAGCGCGCCGTTCGCGGCGAACACCATGTCCGGCAGGCCCTCGATCGGGTCGATCAGGCTGACGGTGTGGCCCAGGCTCTCGTACGCCTGCCGGAGGCTCTCCCACTGCCGCACCGCCCTGGCCGTGTCGGTGTCCTTCTCCGGGTGCATCCACGGGTTGATGGAATACGAGACCGTGAAGAAATCCGGCCGGCACATCAGGAAATGCCGGGTAGTGCCCGTACGGCCACGGTCCGTGGCCTCGGTGGCGGGCGCAAGCGTCATCGTCGACTCCAAGCGGAAAACCGGGTGAACGGGACTTCAGCGTAGGAATCCGGAGGCGACAATCCAATGCGCCCGCGTTGCGATCACATGTGGATCGGTTGCGTCTATCACCCGTTTTGCAGCGATCCGTTAATCAGCCGCGACAGCACGATCGAACTCTTCGTGCGGACCACGAACGGCTCGGCCGCCAGGCGCTCGATCACCCGCTCGACGTGCCGCACGTCGGTCGCGCGGATGTGCAGCAGCGCGTCGGCCTCGCCGGTGACCGTGCAGGCCGAGACGACCTCCGGATGCCGGGACACGGCCATGCCGATCTCCGCCGGTGAGGTCTTCCCCCGGCAGTACAGCTCGACGTACGCCTCGGTGGTCCAGCCGAGGGCCGACGGCTCGACCCGGGCGCTGAAGCCGGTGATCGCGCCGCTGGCGATGAGCCGGTCGACCCGCCTCTTCACGGCCGGAGCCGACAGCCCCACTTGAGCGCCTATTTCGGCGTACGTCGCCCGGGCGTCCTCGACGAGGGCCCGGATTATGGCGCGATCGAGCTCGTCCAACCTCACGTGGACCTGTATACAGCCGCCGGGGCCCGGCATGCCCCGCGCCGTGCCCGCCGCCGCCCCGAGCCGGGCACGGCTCAGGTGAGCTGGACCAGCACCGAGCCGACGATGAGCAGGGCGAGGCCGGACAGGCGCGGCGCCGTGAGCGGGCGCCGGGGCAGCCGCAGGAAGCCGTAGTTGTCGATCACGGCCGAGGCGACCTGCTGGCCGGTCACGGTCAGCGCCACGGTGGTGGCGGCGCCGATCGTGGGGATGAGCGTGAAGGTCGCGGTGACGTACGCCGCGGCGCAGGCGCCGCCGAGCCAGCCCCACCAGGGCATCGTGCGCAGCCCGCCGAGCTGCGGCCGGGGGGTGCGGCGCGTCGCCAGCAGGACGAGCAGCACCACGGCGATGGTGATCGTGGCCACGATGAAGCTGATCATCGCGGTGGTCACCGGCTCGCGGATGTCCTTGCGCAGCGCGGCGTTGACCGCTCCCTGCACCGGCAGGACCGCGCCGGCCACTATGCCCAGCAGGATCCAGCCGCTCTGGCCGAGGCCACGGGTCCGGCGTACGGCGGTGGCGGCCGGGGCGGTGGCGGTGGCCGTCGCGCCGCGGCCGGGACCGCCGGACCCGCCGGACCCGCCGCCGGTCGCCGGTCCCGCCGCGGGCGGCGTCTGCGCCGGGCGCTGCCCGCGGATGATGACCGTGATGCCGGCGAGGACCGCGAGCGCGCCGAGCACGATGCCGACGCTGAGCGGCCTGCGCGCGATGCCGAGCAGGCCGAACAGGTCGAGCCCCAGCGACGCGAACATCTGACCGGTAACGAACAGGCCCGCCGCGGCCAGCGCGCCGAGGCGCGGGAAGAGCAGGATCCCGCTGGTGATGTAGAGCGGGCTGGCCAGACCGCCGAGCAGGTGCCAGAACGGCACGCCGGGCGCGAGGCGGATCGCGCCGATGGCGCCGACGGCGGCGGCGAGGAGCGCCAGCAGGGCCGTCGCCACGCCCAGTTGCAGGGTCGAGGCGCCGTACGGCGTCCCCACGGCCTTGTTGAGCTGGAGATTCACCGAGGCTTGCACTGCCAGTAGGCAGCCGGCCAGCAGCGCCGAGGCGAGGAACAGGGCATGCATCGCGATCCCTCTTCTAGAGAACCGGATTCGAAAAGCCGGATCAGAACCGGACATGGTGTCCGGATGAGCGTAAGACAAAGTGGACGCGATGTCCACATAGTTCGACCGGGGGCTACGATGGCCTCATGGACAACGGGTTTGTGGATCCCGGCGGGAACGTGAAGAACGGCCGCGTTCCATCAGGGGGGACCATGCCTGCCGGCCGGGAACTGCCCGTGCTCGATCTCGAACCGGGCCGCCCGGCGCCGGTGCGCGAACGGGCGGACGCCGCGCGCAACCGCATGCGCGTGCTGAAGGCGGCCGAACAGCTCTTCGCGTCCAGGGACGCGCGACACGTCACCATGGACGAGATCGCCAAGGCGGCGGGGGTGGGGCGGGCCACGCTCTACCGGCGTTATCCGGACACCGCCTCGATCGCGACGGCGCTCCTGGACGAGCACGAGCGGCAGGTGCAGGGACACATCCTGAACGGCCCGCCGCCGCTCGGCCCCGGTGCCTCACCGGCGGATCGGCTCGCCGCGTTCTACGTCGCGATGATCGATCTGCTGGAGCGTCACCTGCACCTCGTGCTGGGGGCCGAGACGGGCAGCGCGCGGTTCGGCACCGGCGCCTACCGCTTCTGGCGCACCCACGTGCGGATGCTGCTGACCGAGGCGGGGGTGCCGGATCCGGAGGGCAAGGCGGACGCCGTGCTGGCGCCGCTCGCGCCCGAGGTCTACCAGTTCCAGCGGCAGACCCTCGGCCTGTCGCAGGCCCGCGTCACCGAGTCGCTGGTGTGGAACGCCCACCGGCTCGCGGGCGGCGAGGCGCCGCCGGAACTGTGACGAGCCGTCAGGACACGCGGGGCGCGGGGGACGTCGCCGTCGTGACTCGCGCTCCTCTCGGCGCCCTTGTGCTGCGGCCCTTGTGCTGCGGCCCTTGTGCTGCGGCCCTTGTGCTGAGGACACGCGGCGCGCGGCCTCAGCACAAGGGAAGACGGCTTCGCTTGGTCAGGCCGTCGTACGGACCGGGCCGGTCCATTTGAGCTCGGGCAGGTTGACCACGATCGCCTCCTGCGTGCTGCGGGCGATGACCACGACGGCCTCCAGATCGGGGTGGGTATTCTCCTCCCGATGCGGCACGAACGGCGGCACGAAGATGTAGTCGCCCGGTTTGGTGTCGATGCGCACCTCGTGCGGCTCCTCGGCGTCGACGTCGAGGAACACGAACGACGGCGTGCCGCTGACCACGTAGATCGCGGTCTCCGAGTCGCCGTGGTGGTGGTTCGCGGAGACGGTCGCCGGAGCCACGTGGGTCTGGCCCATCCACAGCCGGCTCGACCCCACGGTCCCGCCGCTGATGGCGGCCCGCCGGTGCATGCCGCCGGTCTGCGCGGTCTCCGAGGTCAGGCCCGCGGGCACCACGTGGTGCAGCCTGCGGTGGAACGGATCCTCGGGTAGAACGATGCTCACCTGTTTCTCCTGATTCTCGCGACGGCCCGGCCGACGGGGCGTCCACTTCTCACGACGTCTTCCTGCCCGGAAGGCCCCAGCCGGGCAGCGGCCGTCCTCGTACCGGCCTGCCCGTGCCCGGCGCGGGTCACGAGTGGGCGCGCGGGCCGAGCGCGGCCACCCCCGCACCGGTCAGGACCGTGTCGTCCTGCGGCGTGTGGATCCTGCCGCACAGCACGTCGCGGTAGTGGCGCTCCAGAGGATTGGCCCTCGACAGGCCGGGATTGCCGACGAGCGCCAGGGCGGCCTCGACGGATCTGATCGCGTTGCCGGTGACGGTGTGCTTGGCGAGCCCGGACCGGGCCATGGCCGCCTCGTCCCCGTCGTCCACCGCGCGGGCCGCGGACTCCAGCAGCCGGTCGCTCACCAGCAGCCACGCCTCGATCTCCCCGACGGCGGCCTGGAAACGGGGGAGCGTGGCCAGCGGCCGGCCCAGGTTCGCGGGTGTGCGCTCGCCCAGGTACTCGATCAGCCAGTCCCTGGCGGCCTGCGCCACGCCGTGGTACACCGCCCCGATCAGCACGTTGTTCCAGCCCATGAAGGTCGCGCCGCGGCCGGTCGGCGGCATCCCCGCCGGGGCGACCTCCACCGCGTGATCCCCGGGGATCCACGCCCCCTCGAAAATCACATCGTCGCTGCGAGTGGCACGCATGCCCAGGTGGTCCCAGGTCCGCTCCACCCGGTAACCACCGCCGCCGGCCTCCACGAGGAAGGACCCGACCAGGGGCTCGGGGTCGTCGGTGCGTGCCCAGACCAGCATCCAACGCAGACCGGGGATGCCCGTGCAGTAGGTCTTGCGGCCGGTGAGCCGGTATCCGCCGTCCTCCCGCGCGGCCACCGTCGCGGGCAGGCCGCCCCGGGCGGGCGTGCCCAGGTCTGGCTCCACCCGCAGGGCGTTGACGAGGGCAGGGCCCTCGATCGCCGACTTCTGCACCCGCCCGCGTACGTGGGCGGGCCAGGGGTTGTCCGGGCGGGCGAGCGCGGCGTGGGTCATCAGATACTGCGCGGTCACCAGCGCCACCGAGGGGTCGGCCCGGCCGACCGCCGTCACGACCGCCGCCGTCTCGGCGAGGCCGGCGCCGCGCCCGCCCGCCTCGCGTGGCAGCGTGAGCGCGAGGACGCCGGCCGCGTGCAGGTCCTCGAACGCCTCGAAGGCGAAGTCGCCCTCCCGGTCGTGCCGCTCCGCGCGGCTCGCGATCCCGGTCAGCACCTCGTCGAGACCCGTCATCGGTCCACCTCCCAGCGGTCGAAGGATGCGGCGGTCATGCGATGCGATGGTGCGGTCGCGGCGGCGCTCCATCCGGACCACGACGAGGTGGCCGGCCTGCCCCCGGACAAGCCCGGCTCACGCCCCGGCGCCCACGGCTTCCGAAGGGGACGGAGACGGTCGGGGGTCCGGAGAACGGCGGGATGGGATCCCACGCCGCAAGATCGCCCTTCAATGGTAAATTTCCCCTAAAAACCAGTCAAGAGTGTAGGGAAATGCGCTGCGAAACGCCCGCCGGTGTGCGGGGACGGCGGGTGTTTGCGGTGGGTGGTTGCGGTGGGTGGTTGCGGTGGGTGGTTGTGGCGGGCGGTTACGGCTCGGGCCGGGGGCAGTAGTCGCCGATCCCGTGCTCCAGCAGGTCGAAGGCGCGCTCGGCGTGCTCCCTGACGTCCGCCCTGATCAGCGCCGCGTCCTCGCCCGCCGTCTGCCGCATCGCGAAGTGGCGGGTCAGCGTGCGGACGGCGGCGCAGATCTGCGCCGCCACCAGACGGGGGGTCAGGTCGTCGGGATCGGCGTCGGTCTCCTCGGCGAGCGTCCGGGCCAGCCGGTCCTCCCGGTTGACCTCGAGCATGCGCACCCGTGACTGGAGCGCCAGGCTCTCCCGCACCCGCTGCGTGAACAGGTCCAGGCCCTTGCTCATCCCGTAACGCCAGTCGCCGGCGTCGAGTGCCTCGAAGAAGTCCCGTCGCACCGCCTCGACCGCCGTCTCGCCCGCGCGGCGCTCGCGCACGGCCCGGGCCAGCAGGTCCTCGGTCTCCTCGCTGCGGTCGAGGAACATGTCCTCTTTCGTGCGGAAGTAGTTGAAGACGGTGTTGACCGACACGTCGGCCGCCCTGGCCACCTCGGCCACCGTGACGTTGTCGAACCCCCGTTGCAAGAACAGCCCCATCGCGACGTCGGCGATGCGCTGCCGGGTCTCCCGCTTCTTCCGCTCCCGCAGGCCCTCTTCCATGCTCCGATTGTAAGGGTGAGCACAAACTTTAAGTGACTCCAAATTTGGTGTTACTCTAACCGGCATGATTCACGCCAGAGGGCTCACCAAGACCTTCGGCCCGGTCGAGGCCGTCCGGGGGATCGATCTCGACGTCTCCCGAGGGGAGATCGTCGGCTTCCTCGGGCCGAACGGCGCGGGCAAGACCACCACGCTGCGCATGCTCACCACGCTGCTGCGCCCCACGTCCGGCACCGCCACCGTCGCGGGCGCCGACCTGTTCGCCGACCCCGCGGCCGTACGCCGCCGGATCGGCTACGTCGCCCAGGGCGGCGCGTTCGCGCCGTTCTCCCCGGTGGGCCAGGAGCTCGTGCTCCAGGCCCGCCTGTACGGCCTGAGCAGGGAGCAGGCCCGCGAACGCGTCACCACCCTGCTCGCCGAGCTGGACCTGCCCGGGGTCGAGGAGCGTACGACGGTCACGATGTCGGGCGGCCAGAAGCGCCGGCTGGACATCGCGATGGGCCTGCTCCACCGGCCCGAGCTGCTCTTCCTCGACGAGCCCACGACCGGGCTCGACCCGCAGAGCCGCGCCAACCTGTGGCACCACGTGCGCCGGCTGCGCGAGCGGGACGGCCTGACGGTCTTTCTCACCACCCACTACCTGGAGGAGGCCGACGCGCTCTGCGACCGCGTCCTGATCATCGACCACGGCCGGATCGTCGCCGCGGGCACGCCGGACGAGCTGAAGACCGAGCACGGCGCGAGCACGCTCGACGACGTCTTCCTCGCGGTCACCGGCCGCGAGCTGCGCGAGGGGGCCGCCGCGTGACCGCCCTCGCCGCCCTGACCGGGCACTACCTGCGCGCGTCCTTCAGCAACAAGTTCAGCCTGGTCTTCAGCGCCCTGCAGCCGTTCCTGTATCTCGTGCTGTTCGGCCCGCTGTTCGACCGCAGCGGCGTGGGCTCGTGGGACGTCCTCGTGCCCGGCCTGCTGGTGCAGCTCGGGCTGACGAGCGCGGGGATGGCGGGCTTCGGCATCGTCTTCGACCACCGGTTCGGCGTGCTCGAACGCATGCGGGTCACGCCGGTGAGCCGGGTGACGCTGCTGCTCGGCCGGGTGCTCAGGGACAGCGTCGTGCTGCTGGTGCAGGCGGTGGCGATCATCGCGGCCGGCTACGCGCTGGGCCTGCGGGCGCCGCTCGCGGGGGCGCTGGGGGCGCTGCTGCTGATCACCGTGCTGGCGGTCGGCCTGGCGTCGCTGTCGTACACGGCGGCGCTCACGATGCGGCAGGAGCTGTTCGCGCCCGTGATGTCCACCGTGGTGGTCCCGCTGATGCTGCTGTCGGGCGCGCTGCTGCCGATGTCGCTCGCGCCCGCCTGGCTCGACGTGCTGTCGCGGCTCACGCCGTTCCGCTACGCGGTCGAGGGGCTGCGCGCGCTGTTCGCCGGGTCCTACACGTCATCGGCCCTGGTGTGGGGCGTAGTCGTGTCCCTGGCCTTCGCCGTCCTGGGCGTTACCTTGGGCACCAGGCGTTTCCAAACGGAAAACGCCTGATCAGGGGTAGTAAAAGGCATTCGAAGTTCATACCGGTTTGCGGGCGCCGCCAGGCACGGAGGCGGTCACAATGGGGGCGTGGCGGACGTCAACTTCACCCTCGTCCAGCTGCGTTACTTCGTAACCGCGGCCGAGCTCGGCAGCATGACCGCGGCCAGCAGGGAACTCATGGTGGCGCAGTCGGCGATCTCGGCCGCCATCGCCCAGGTGGAGCGGGAGCTGGGCGTCCAGCTCCTGATCCGCCACCATGCCCGCGGCCTGTCGTTGACCCGCGCGGGCGAGCGCTTCCTCGTCGAGGCCAGGGAGTTCCTGTCCCATGCCGCCGCGCTCGCCCAGTCGGCGCGCGGCCTCGCGGGCTCGCTGACCGGTGAGCTCGCCGTCGGCTGCCTGACCACGCTCGCGCCGTTCTACCTGTCCCGCCTGCTGCGCGAGTTCGCCGAGAAGTACCCCGGGGTGCGGGTCAGCGTCGCGGAGGGCGAGCTTTCCGCCATGGAGGCGGCGCTGCTCGACGGGCGGTGCGAGGTCGCCCTCGTCTACGCCATCGATCTCGCCCTCGACCTCGACATCCGGACGCTCACCCGGGCCAGGCCGTACGCGCTGCTGCCGCCGGAGCACCCCCTGGCCCAGGCCGAGGCGGTGTCGCTGTCGGACCTGGCGTCCGAGCCGATGATCCTGCTCGACCTGCCGCGCAGCCGCGACTACTTCCGGGCGATCTATCCGACCGAGCCGCGCGTCCGGTTCCGTACGTCGAGCTACGAGACGGCCCGCTCGCTGGTGGCGGGCGGGCACGGCTACTCGATACTCAACCAGCGGGCCGAAAGCGACCAGACCTACGACGGCGGCCGGGTCGCCTGCGTCCCGATCAGCGACGACGTGCCCGCGCTCGACGTCGTGCTCGCCTCGGTGCGCGGCGTGCGGCCCACCGCCCGGGCGGTCGCCTTCGCCGAGACCTGTCAGGCGTTCTTCGCCAGGAAGTAGGTCACCCGAGGTCGGCGAGCAGCTCCTCCAGGAACGCGCCGGTCTGCGTGGCCGGCCGGGCGTCCACGCACACCGCGTTCATCACCTGCGTGTACGCCTCGGTGTCCTCGGGCTTGTCGAGGTAGAGGGCGCTGGTGAGCTGCTCCAGGTAGACGACGTCGGGCAGTTCGGGTGCGTCGAAGCGCAGGATCGTGAAGGGACCGCCGCACGCGGCGTGCCCGCCATGGTCGAACGGCACGATCTGCAGCGTGATGTTCGGCTGCCGCGTCACCTCGATGAGGTGTTCGAGCTGGGCCCGCATCACCTTCCTGCCGCCGATCGGGCGGCGCAGTGCACCCTCGTCCATCACGGCCCACAGGGTCGCGGCCTCGGGCCCGGTCAGCCGTTCCTGCCGGCGCATCCGCAGGTCCACGCGCCGGTCGACGTCGTCGGCGGACCGCCCCACGTTGCTCCGCAGCACGAGGGCCCGCGCGTACTCGGGCGTCTGCAGCAGCGTGGGCACGAACTGCAGCTCGTAGCAGCGGATGACGGACGCCGCCTCCTCCAGCCCGACGTAGAACTCGAACCAGCCCGGCAGCACGTCGCTGTATTTGTGCCACCAGCCGGGGATGTTCGCCTGCCGCGCCAGGTCGAGCAGCACGGCTCGGTCGTCGGGGTCGGTGATGCCATAGAGGGTGAGCAGGTCGGCGACGTCCCGCTCCTTGAAGCCGACCCGGCCGAGCTCGAGCCTGCTGATCTTGGCGTGCGACCCGCGGATGGCACGGGCCGCCTCTTCTGGCGTGATGCCGCTCTCCCGGCGCAGCCGCCTGAGCTGGGCCCCGAGCAGGAGCCGCAGGGCCGTCGGGCCGCCGCGGGCGGTCCAGACCGGTGCGGGGGCGGTGTTTCCCGCCTGTGCGTTCACGATCGCTCCATCGGCGGCGCTCCCGGAAGGATTCCTGGTGAACCAATCGAGTTGATCATCCTACCGGACCGGAGCGAGGCCGTCTTTTCTGGGGACTTCCACGAAAGTCGGGGACGCGTGACATTTGCACGTGCACGCGTGCTTGCATCCGCAAGGCACAGGGCAAGATACACGACGGCAGGGAAATTCACATCATGTAATGGGTGAGACCTGAGGGATCGGCGATGACAGCAGACCTGGCGGGCCCGGGAGCCGCGACAGCGCCTCCGTGGTTGACCTCGATGTTCGAGCGGGACGACGTCGCCGGCTTGTCCCTGCCTCCGTCTGCGACGTGCACCTTTCATGGGCGCACCACGTCCGCTGCCGCCGCGCGTGATTTCACCGCCAGGACGCTGTGCGGCTGGGGATTGCCCGGCCTCGTGCCGGACGCGCAGATCGTGGTGTCGGAGTTGGTGACCAACGCGCTGCGGCACGCTCCCGGAGACCCCGCGGACGCCCCGCAGATCCGGTTGAGGCTGGTGAGGCACCGGTTTCATATCGGCTGCGGCGTGAGCGACGCCAGCGCCCGCGTGCCCGCGATCTCGCCCTGGAGCGATCTATCGGAGTCGGGCCGGGGGCTGCATCTGGTCGAGGCGCTGACGGCGGCGTGGGGATGGATCCTCACCCGCGGCGGCGGCAAGGTGGTCTGGGCCCTCTTCGACGCCTCGCCCGCCTCCTGAGCGGCATCCGCCCCCCGGAAAGCGGCCGGGCCGCCGCCGGCATCGGATGCCGGCGGCGGCCCGCCTGTCGTCATGGTCCCGCCGGCCTCGGAGGGCCTTCGGGGACGGATCGGGTCGGCCCTGCTCAGCCCTGCTCGGCCTCGCCGGTGACCTGCTCGGCCGCCTCCTCGGGCGACTGCTCCAGGTCCTGGTCGGCCTGGGCCTGCGCGGAGGCCTTGTCGAGCCGCACCCAGCTCGTGATGCTCTCGATCGCGAACAGCACGAGCAGGTACGCCGTGAGGACGGCCGCCACGGGGGTCAGCCATCCGGCGGCGGCGGCCACGCCCAGGACCAGCAGCCGGACCTCCCAGCCCAGCCCGGCCTGGTAGAGCCAGGCGGGGGGCCAGATCCCCTGCCGGGTGCGATAGACGGTGTCGTACGTGTGGTAGCCGATCACGTAGAGCAGCACGAACAGCAGCCACTTGGGCGTGTCCTCGGCCAGCCCGAGCACGATGATCGTCATGAACTCGGCCGCCCGCAGCAGCGGGGGAGTGAGCCAGTCGAAGCGGCCCAGGTGGTCGCGTCCGGCGGTGGGCAGGACCAGCACGAGCAGCACGGCGACGGGCACGATCAGGATCGGGCCGTCGGTGAGCGAACCGGCGACGGTCAGCGCCACGATCGCGATCAGCGCCACCACGGTCGCGGGCACGGGCGGCAGCAGCCGGCCCAGGGAGCCCTTCAGCGCGGTGGCGAGCGGGCCGTCGTCGCGGTAGGCGAGCAGGCGCGCGGTCTGGATGCGGCGGCGCTCCTCGTCCGGGTCGGGAAGCGGCGTGGTGACCTGCGGCTGAGTGATCATGCGAGCGACCTCAGGAGACGTCCGGTGAGGGTGTAGGTGGCCGCGACGCCGCCCCAGACGATCAGCGTGAGGAACGTCACCCGGGGGTTGAAGAACGCGGCGGTGATCGCGATCGCGGCGAAACGCTCGCCGATCGGGAACACGATCATCTTGCGGGCCCAGTGGACCGGGCGGAACTTGCCGGCGTTGGTCCAGAGCTTCAGCAGCCCGCGCACGCCGGTGTTCCGGCTCGCCCGGCGCTCCTCCAGCGCCTCCCGCAGCGGCCGGTCGTCGGCGACCGTCAGGTCCAGCGTGGGCAGCGGTATGGGCGCCTTGCGCCGGTTGGCCGCACCGAACGAGAAGTCCAGCAGGTGCTTGACCGACTGGAGGGCGATCGCGACCAGCGCCAGCGTCCAGACGCCCTCGCCGTCGCCGAACTGCCCGGACACCGTCGCGCCGACCGCGAGGCCGACGAAGACGGCGTACTCCTTGAACCGGTCGAAGGTGGCGTCGAGCCAGGCGCCGAGCACGCCGAACTTGCGCGCGTAGCGGGCGAGCTGGCCGTCCACGCAGTCGAAGACGAACGCGAAGTAGATGAGCAGCGCGCCGGCCACCGCTCCCCAGCGGGTGCCGGTGGAGAACGCGCCTGCCGACAGCAGGCCGAGGGCGATCGAGATCAGCGTCACCTGGTTGGGCGTGAGCCCCCGGCGGGCCGCCCAGCGGGCGATGAAGCGCGAGTAGGTGCTGACGAAGAACGTGGTGAAGAAGCCGTCGGCGCCCTTCACGGCGTTGTTCAGCCGGGCCCGGTCCTCGTTGTACCCCGCCATCTCCGCCTGCGCCTCGTCGGCTTCGGCCTGGCTGCGGATGCGGCGGAAGAACAGGTCGCGGCGGCCCCGCCGGCCCACCGACACGCCCCGCCGGACCAGGCCGAGCGTGAGAAGCTCGGTCACGTCGTCCTCGGGGCCGAACAGGTGGGCCATGTCCGCGAGCTCGCGGGCGACCTCGGCGAGGGTCTGCAGGTGCCGCTGGTGGAGGTGGAGCGGCCCGAGCAGCACCGCGTTGGGCCGTGTCACCGCGTGGTAGGCGGTGCCGACCGAGACGATGCGGCTGCGGCCGATGCGGGTGCGCATGGGCAGCCCTTCGACGACCGTCTGGCCGATCTCGGGCTCCGCCTCCTCGATCGGGACGAGTTCGGTCTCCTGGGCGTTCTCGTCCTGCTCGTCCCCCTCCTCGCGCTGCTCCCGAGCGACCAGCGCGAGCGCGCCGCGCTTGGCCTTGGTGATCTGGTAGATCAGCTCGTCGTGGATCAGCGAGTCGGCCGGCAGGATCAGCAGGTTGTCCTCGGCGCCCTCGACCGCGTCGGCCAGCGCACGCAGGTCGCCTGCGATGTCGGGGCTCTCCACCACGCGGCCGTACGGCCTGCGGTAGGCGGCGGCGTCCCCCGGGCGGGCGATCGTCGTCGGCTCCGGGTCCAGCGCGGCGGCCTGCGCGAGCAGCCTGTCGTACGCGGTGGGGGCCCCGGGCAGCGATTTCAGCGTGATGGCCGCGGGCAGGGCGGGCTGACCGCCGAGCGGCGGGGGACTGATCGGGCCGGGCGGGGCGCCCAGCAGGACCACGCGGGTCATGGCAACCTTTCACGCAACGGGGGGAGATCAGGCCCTCAGGCTTGACCGGCGCGGGGAAGTCCGCCGGAAGCCAAAGCTTAGTGACCTTTCGGTTGAACCGATGCACCCCAGGTTTACCGTACGGCCCCTGGATGTACAGCTTGGGACGGGTTCGTCACAGGGCATCGTCGCCGGATCATTACCGAATTTTCACCGTTCGTGCGCCTCAACGGGGCGAATGCCCGACTGACGGGGCGGGCGCCCGCGCTCACCCATACGATGGCGGGGTGAGCCTCTACCGGGACGAGGGCGTCGTGCTGCGCACCCAGAAGCTGGGTGAGGCCGACCGCATCATCACCATCCTCACCCGGCGCACCGGCAAGGTCCGCGGCGTGGCCAAGGGCGTGCGCAGGACCAAGTCGCGCTTCGGCGCGCGGCTGGAGCCGTTCTCCCACGTCGACCTGCAGCTCCACAGCGGCAGGTCGCTCGACGTGATCACCCAGGTCGAGACCCTGCACCCGTACGGCGAGGCGATCGTGGCCGACTACGCCAGATACACCGCGGGGACCGCGATGCTGGAGACGGCCGACCGGCTGACGGTGGGGGAGAAGGAGCCGGCGCTGCGCCAGTTCCTGCTGCTGGTCGGCGGGCTGCGCACGCTCGCCGAGGGCGGCCACGAGGCCCGGCTGGTGCTCGACGCGTTCTTCCTGCGCTCGCTGGCCGTCGCGGGCTACGCGCCCGCCCTG
Organism: Microbispora sp. CL1-1; assembly: GCF_012034195.1. Lineage (NCBI taxonomy): Bacteria > Bacillati > Actinomycetota > Actinomycetes > Streptosporangiales > Streptosporangiaceae > Microbispora > Microbispora sp. CL1-1. The sequence continues at coordinate 72,039 of NZ_JAATEK010000023.1, read as the reverse complement.
TCGGAGTGCGCGCGGTGCGGCGCTGAGGCCGTGCGCGCCTTCGCGATCGTCGCCGGTGGTGTGGTGTGCGGCGCGTGCCGCCCGGCCGGCGCCGCCGTACCCGCCGCGGAGACGATCGCGCTGATGATCGCCCTGCTGCGCGGCGACTGGGCGGCGGCCGACGCCTCCGAGGCCCGGCACCGCACCGAGTGCAGCGGCCTGGTCGCCGCCTACCTGCAGTGGCACCTGGAGCACGGCATCCGCTCCCTGCGTCATGTGGAGAGGGAGTGGCCTCAGGCGACCGCAAGCGAAGTGCGGATCATTTGACCTGGCACTCCGGGGGTCCGGGGGGCGTGCCCCGGTTTGGCGCTGCCAGGTGACCGCAAGCGAAGCGAGGATCGTCTGAGCGGCCCTCACGGGGGTCTGGGGGGTCGTCCAAAACGCACAGAATCCGCACGGGATCCACACCTCTCGCGAGCGTGGGACCGGCCCGGACGCAATACCCTCGGTACATGGTCCGTCCTCCCACTCCGCATCCGTCCGGTGCCACCCCGCCTGCCATTCCCCGCGACCTGCTGCCGCGCCACGTGGCGATCGTCATGGACGGCAACGGCCGATGGGCCAAGGCGCGCGGGCTGCCCAGGACCGAGGGGCACAAGATGGGCGAGTCGTCGCTGTTCGACGTCATCGAGGGCGCCATCGAGATCGGCATCCCCTACCTGTCGGCGTACGCCTTCTCCACGGAGAACTGGAGGCGCTCGCCCGACGAGGTGCGCTTTCTCATGGGGTTCAACCGCGACGTCATCCGCCGCCGCCGCGACCAGCTCAACGCGATGGGCGTACGGGTCCGCTGGGCCGGGCGTCCCGGGCGGCTCTGGAAGAGCGTGATCAAGGAGCTGGAGGACGCCGAGCGGATGACGGTCGGCAACAGCACGCTGACCCTCCAGTTCTGCGTGAACTACGGCGGTCGCGCGGAGATCGTGGACGCCGCCGTGCGGCTGGCCCAGGACATCGCCGCGGGCAGGGTCAAGGCCGACAAGGTCTCGGAGAAGACCTTCGCCCGCTATCTGGACGAGCCGGAGATCCCTGACGTGGATCTGTTCCTGCGCTCGTCCGGCGAGCAGCGCACGTCCAACTTCCTGCTCTGGCAGTCCGCGTACGCCGAGATGGTCTTCCTCAACCAGCTGTGGCCCGACTTCGACCGGCGCGACCTGTGGCAGGCGTGCGAGATCTACGCCAAGCGCGACCGCAGGTATGGCGGGGCCATGCCGAACGAGACGGCCGCGAACTCCGGCGCCGCGCGCGGCTGACGGAACGGCGCTCGAACGCGGCGGGCCCGGCGTCGTCAGGAGGCGTCGCGGCGGCGGGCCCGATACGCGGCGACGTGCATGCGGTTGCCGCAGGTGCGGCTGTCGCAGTAGACCCGGGAGCGGTTCCGCGACTCGTCCACGAAGACCTGGGAGCAGTCGGGCGCCGCGCACGTGCGCAGGCGATCCCGCTCGTTCTCCACGAGCACGTGGGCGAGCGCGACCCCGCAGTCGGCGGCCAGGTGCTCGGCGATCGACGAGCCCGGCGCGAAGTAGTGCACGTGGAGAGGGTGGCCGTCGTGCTCGGCGAGGTGCGGCGTGATGCGGGTGCGCTGCAGCAGCGTGTTGAGCAGGCCGACCGCCGTCGGCTGGTCCGGCGCGGTGAACACCGCGTGGAACTCCTCGCGCAGCGCGCGGACCTCGGCGAGGTCCCGCCGGGTCACCGCTTCGACTCCGCTGACCTCTCGCCTGCGGACGAACTCCTCGAGGTCGCCGACCTCGGCCAGCGTGTCGCGCTCGCCGGCGCCGGTGTTGATGAGGTCCACCACCGTCCCCAGCGAGTACACCATGTCATGGCTGAACGGCACGCCATCTCCCTCTAGTCGCGGCGGGCGGGATCGTGTCCTTTGTCGCGGCGCCCGCAGCGTACCTCTCATAAGGCCCGCGTGGGACGGGGTCAGCCCTTTCCGGCCGTCTCCGCCCGCGACGCCGCCTCCGCGCACGAGGAGCAGGTGCCGAAGACCTCCACGGTGTGCGTCACGTTGATGAAGCCGTGCTCGGCCCCCACGACCTCGGCCCAGCGCTCGACGTCCGGCCCGGCCACCTCGACCGTACGCCCGCAGTCCCGGCACACCAGGTGATGGTGGTGAGAGTCGGTCTGGCACGCCCGGTAGACCGACTCGCCCTCGTCGGTGCGCAGCACGTCGACCCGGCCGGCGTCGGAGAGCGACTGGAGCGCCCGGTAGACGGTCGTCAGGCCGATCTTCGAGCCGATCGCACGCATCTCGGCGAACACGTCCTGCGCGCTGCGGAACCCCCGGCTCTGCCGGAGGATCTCGTGAACGGCGTCACGGCTCTTCGTCATCAGGACTCCTGTGTACGGCTTCGCCCTACGACCTACCAGGTTAGGCCGGTTCGCGTCAGATCAGGCCGAAACGGGTGGCGGCGAGGAGGACCAGGAACGTCGCCACCGCCACGCGCAGCAGCCGGCCCACCGGACGCAGCGAGGGCCAGGACAGGTAGGCCAGCCAGACGATGAACGCGAGCACCGGAAGCACGGCCACCCCGCCACGCCAGTCGGCCACCACCAGCCCGGCGATCAGCAGGGCCACCATGACCAGAGGGACCACCCAGCGGGGCTGCTGGAACAGGAAGACCAGCGGCGCGGCGCTCCTGCGCTCGACCTCCGCGCGCAGCCCGGTGGCGCCGGGCGTGAAGAACTGCTCGCCCTGCGGCAGCGGCCGCCGCATGCGAGGGGGCGCCGCGTTCTCCCGGGCGGGGGCCTTCCTCGCCAGGGGATGGGCCGGCACCTGACGGCGCGGCGGTTCGGTTTCGCTTCCCACGTGTTCGAGCCTAGTGCGCATCGGCCCCGTCGTGGCCCTGTCGCCGGCTATGCCGCTCCGGCCGGGGCCGCCCCCTCCCCGGCGGGCCGTACGAGAGGGGTGGCATGCTGGGCGGCATGCTCGCCGTGATCCGTTATTCGGTGCCGGGCGCCCGCGCCGACGAGTTCGCCGCCCAGGCGCGCGACATCCTCGACCTGCTGGCCGCGCAGCCTGGATACCTGCGCGGGCAGATCGGCAGGTCGGTGGACGAGCCGGCCCTGTGGGCCGTGGTCAGCGAGTGGGAGGGCGCGGGCTACTACCGGCGTGCCCTGTCCGCGGCCCGCATGGTGATGTATCCCCTGATGACCCTTATGATCAACGAGCCCGGCGCCTTCGAAAGCGTCTACACGCTGCCGGGCGAGGGGGCGAGCGCCGGGACCGTGGGCAAGGCTTGAGCGCGGGGGCGCCGGATTCCCCTAAGCTTGAGCACGGATCCTGGCAGGTGGCCGGACGTCCCGCAGCCGCGACACGGCGGCCGGGCCGGCCCGCCCGCTTCAGCGAAGCATCGCGCCGCTGACCCCGATCTCAACGCCGACACCCAGCCGGATGGAGTTCCACTGATGGCACGTCGCACCGACGTCTTGGAAACGATCGTCAGCCTCGCCAAACGCCGCGGGCTCGTCTTCCCGTCGAGCGAGATCTACGGAGGCCTGCGGGCGTCCTGGGACTACGGCCCTCTCGGTGTCGAGCTCAAGAACAACGTGAAGCGCGAGTGGTGGAAGGCCATGGTGCAGGGCCGCGACGACGTCGTCGGCCTCGACTCCTGCGTCATCCTCGCCCGTGAGGTCTGGCAGGCCAGCGGTCACGTCGAGACCTTCACCGACCCGCTCACCGAGTGCCAGTCGTGCCACAAGCGCTACCGCGCCGACCACCTCATCGAGGCGTACGAGGCCAAGCACGGCAGCGAGCCGGCGGGCGGCCTGGCCGACATCACCTGCCCCAACTGCGGAAACAAGGGCGCCTTCACCCAGCCCAAGCAGTTCAGCGGCCTGCTGAAGACCTTCCTCGGCCCGGTGGAGGACGAGTCGGGCCTGGCGTACCTGCGGCCGGAGACCGCCCAGGGCATCTTCATCAACTACCTGAACGTCCAGCAGTCGGCCCGCAAGAAGATCCCGTTCGGTATCGGCCAGATCGGCAAGTCGTTCCGCAACGAGATCACCCCGGGCAACTTCATCTTCCGCACCCGTGAGTTCGAGCAGATGGAGATGGAGTTCTTCGTCAAGCCCGGCACGGACGAGGAGTGGCACCAGTACTGGATCGACGAGCGCCTGCGCTGGTACGTCGACCTCGGTATCAACAAGGACAACCTCCGGCTCTACGAGCACCCGAAGGAGAAGCTGTCCCACTACTCGAAGCGGACCGTGGACATCGAGTATCGCTTCAACTTCGCCGGCGGCGAGTGGGGCGAGCTTGAAGGCATCGCCAACCGCACCGACTTCGACCTCACCGCGCACGGCAAGGCGTCCGGCACCGACCTGTCGTTCTTCGAGCAGGAGTCGGGCGAGCGCTACGTGCCGTACGTCATCGAGCCGGCGGCCGGTGTGGACCGCGCGACGCTGACCTTCCTGCTCGACGCCTACACGGTCGACGAGGCGCCCAACGCCAAGGGCGTCATGGAGGAGCGGACCGTGATGCGCCTCGACCACCGGCTCGCCCCGGTCAAGGTCGCGGTGCTGCCGCTGTCGCGCAACGCCGACCTGTCGCCGAAGGCCCGCGACCTCGCGGCCCAGCTGCGCCGCCGGTGGAACGTGGACTTCGACGACGCGGGCGCCATCGGCCGCCGCTACCGCCGCCAGGACGAGATCGGCACGCCGTTCGCGATCACGGTCGACTTCGACACTCTTGAGGACCAGGCCGTGACGATCCGCGAGCGGGACACCATGGCCCAGCAGCGGGTCGCGCTCGACCAGGTCGAGTCGTACCTGCGTCAGCACCTCAACGACTAGATCACCACGACAAGGCGCCTGCCCGGAAATCCCCGGACAGGCGCCTTTCGTCATTGATCGGTGAGTGGTGCGATCGGTTGATCGCCGGTTCGCCGTTGTGGTCGACGGACGGCTCATCGGCCCGAGAAGATCCTGCGCGGCACGCCGGCGTCGGCGAGGATGGGTGCCGTCTGTGCAGAGCGACCAGGGAGCCGACGCGATGGCGAAATACCTGATCTCGTTTCCGAGTGCCGCCATGGCCCTTTCCGGCGAGGAGCTGCAGGCGGCCGCGACCGCGGCGCACGCCGTCGTGCAGGAGGCGAAGGACGCCGGTGTCTGGGTGTTCGGCGGCGGCATCGACGAGAGCGTTCCGCCCGTCATGGTGGACGGGGACGGGACCGTGACCGAGGGCACCTACCCGCAGACGCGGCGGCTCGAAGGCGGCTACAGCATCCTGGAGCTGCCGTCCCGCGAGGCGGCGCTGGAGTGGGCCGCGAAGATGGCGGTCGCGTGCCGGTGCGCGCAGGAGGTCCGCGCGTTCCAGTACGACCCCGCCGTCTGACGGGCCGCGGGCTCGCCGGGAACCGCTCCCGGCCTCGCGGCACGAAAGATCGCGGCTAATCGCGAGAAATATGCTTGTAGCGTAATTTCCGGCGGCGAAAATGTGCTGAGAGTGAAATAAGCAGTCCTGTTCCGGGGTTCCGGGACTAATGTCGCGGCATAACCCGGCTACCGGAACAGGGAGACCACATGGACCACTTCGCGCGCTCAGGCGACCGCGCCGCCGACCGGTTCGGCTTCGGCGATCTCGGCCACAAGCTGCTGGAACGCCGCATCGTCGTGCTCGGCCAGGAGGTCGACGACGACATCGCCAACCGGATCTGCTCCCAACTGCTGCTGCTGAGCGCGGAGGACTCCACGCGGGACATCAGCCTTTACATCAATTCCCCCGGTGGTTCCGTGTCGGCCGGTCTTGCGATTTACGACGTCATGCAATATGTGCCGAACGACGTCGTGACCGTCACCATGGGCCTCGCCGCCTCGATGGGACAGTTCCTGCTGTGCGCCGGCGCGCAGGGCAAGCGTTACGCCCTGCCGCACGCGCGCATCATGATGCACCAGCCGCTCGGCGGCATCGGCGGCACGGCGGCCGACATCGCGATCCAGGCCGAGCAGATGCGCCACACGAAGAAGACCCTGGCCGAGCGCACCGCCTTCCACACCGGCCAGCCGCTGGAGCGCATCGAGGCGGACGCCGACCGCGACCGGTGGTTCACCGCCGAGGAGGCCAAGGCGTACGGCATCGTCGACCACGTGGTGGCCGGGCTCGGCGCCGTACGGACGGCCCGGTAGAAGCGGGCCCCCTACAGGCACACACTGAGCGGCAGGGCGTCGGCGGCACGGTGAGCGCCGACGTCGGCCGCACTGTGCCGCTTGTGAGGGGCCGCTTGTGAGGGGCCGCTTGTGAGGGGCCGCTTGTGGAGGGCGTCGGAGCGAGCGGGGGAGCGTGCTCAGCCGCAGCGCGTTCCGTTGGGCGGGACCGTCCCCTCCAGCAGGTAGGCGTTGACCTTCTCGTCGATGCACTGGTCCTGGCCGTACGCGCCGTGGCCCTCGCCGTTCAGCGTCAGCAGCACGGCGGTGCGCAGCTGCTCGGCCAGCCGCGGCGCCCACTGGTAGGGCGTGGCCGGGTCGTTCGTGACGCCGACGACCAGGATGGGATTGGACCCGGTGGCGTCGACGTGCCGGGCGGCGTCGTTCCCGCGCACCGGCCAGACGCTGCACGACCCCGCGCTGATCGCGGTCGAGGCGAAGATCGGGCTCTTCTTCTCCAGTTGCCGGGCCAGCTCCTTGGCCTGGGCGACCGAGGGGCGGTCGGTGCTGTCGACGCACAGCACCGACGGCAGCGAGAACTGCAGGGTCGAGTAGGTGCCGTTCGGCTGCCGCCCGGCGTACTGGTCGGCCAGGGCGAGCAGGCCGTCGAGCTTGCCCTTCCTGCCCTCGTCCAGCGCCTCGGTGAGCAGCGGCCAGGTGAGCTTGCTGTAGAGCGCCTGGGTGATGCCCGCCCTGGCGATGTCCTCGGTGACCGTGCGCGAGCCGACCTTCCCCGGCGTGCGGGCCAGGGTGTCGAGGAGCTTCAGCACGGTGGCGTTCGCCTCGGCGGGGGTTGCGCCGAGCGGGCAGCTCGTCCGCGTCTTGGCGCAGTCGGCCAGGTAGTCCTCGTACGCCTTCTGGAAGCCGAGGGTCTGCGTCTTGGCCATTTCGAGCATGCTGACCGAGGGGTCGACGGCCGAGTCGAGCACCATCCGCCCCACCTTCTTCGGGAACTGCGTGGCGTACACCGCCCCGAGGTGGGTGCCGTAGGAGAAGCCGAAGTAGTTGAGGTGCGGCTCGCCGAGTGCCGTGCGCAGCATCTCCATGTCGCGCGCGGCGTTGACGGTGCCGACGTAGGGGAGGATCCAGCCCGCGTTGCGCTCGCACGCCTGGGCGAATCCCGTGACGAGCTTGGTCTCGGTCGCGGTGTCGTCGCTGGGCTCCTCGCTCATGTACTGGTCCATCTGGGGCCCGGTGAGGCAGCGGATGCCGCTGCTGCGTTCCACGCCGCGCGGGTCGAAGCCGACCAGGTCATAGCGGGTGTTCAGGGTGGAGAACGCGTGGGCCGCGTTGATGAGCGTGGTGACGCCGGAGCCGCCGGGACCGCCGAAGTTGAAGACCAGGGAGCCGATCCGCCGGCTGGGGTCGGTGGCCCGCAACCGGACCAGGGCGATGCCGATCTTCTTGCCTTCCGGCTCGGCGTAGTCGAGGGGCACCTGCAGCGTGGCGCACTCGAAGCCCGAGGCGGACGCCGTCTCCTCGCACGCCTTCCAGGCCAGGGACGGCGTGCTCGACACGTACGCCACCGGGGTGACCCGCGCGGCCCCGCAGCCGGTGGTCGCCGCCATCGTGCCGAGCCCGGCGACCACCGCCGCCATCACCGGCCCGACCCGCCGCGCCGCCGTGCGCCGTGTCGCCGTGCGCCGTGTCGCCGTGCGCCGTGTCGCCGTGCGCCGTGTCGCCGTGCGCCGTGTCGCCGTGCGCCGTGTCGCCGTGCGCCGCGCCGCCGTACGCTGTGCCGCCAGGACCTGTGCTGCCAGGACCTGTGCCGTCAGGACCCGTGCCGCCAGAACCCGTGCGGCCCGCATTCGTGCCGTCATTCCCCGCGCCGTCACTCGCGCCGATTCCCCTCGCTCCGGAAGCCCTTGCTCCAGAACCCCTTGCTCCAGAACCCCTCGCGACAACGCTCGCGACACCGACAACCCTCCGTGTTCGACTCTGTTCGGAGGGTGCCTCGTTTATATCGCATGCACTCGGCGCCGCATCGCCGACTCACCGGAACTCCGCCTTACCGGACAATGGTCTAAACCATTTCCTCCCGGCCGCTCCGGAACCTTCATGCCGCCCTTGGTGACGAATTGGTTTATACCAGTTCGCGATCACCGGAAAAATGGCCGTTCTTTGATTGGATTAGACCTCTGCAATGCCTCCTACCTGCTTAGACGCCATATGTGGTGAAGGGTGAGGTTTGGTGCTGCTTTTCCTAGGTACAGTCCGGTTGCGGACCGCATCCGCGGTTTTATTGAAGTCGGCGAAGGAGCGTCGCATGCCCAAGTACGTTTACGACTTCACCGAGGGCAACAAGGACCTCAAAGACCTGCTCGGTGGCAAGGGCGCCAATCTGGCGGAAATGACCAACATCGGCCTCCCCGTGCCTCCCGGCTTCACGATCACCGCCGAGGCGTGCCGCCACTATCTGGGGCACGGCTGCATGCCCGAGGGGCTGGAGGAGGAGATCGGCGAGCACCTCGCCGCCCTCGAAGCGCGGATGGGCAAGCGCCTCGGCCAGGCGGACGACCCGCTGCTGGTGAGCGTGAGGTCGGGAGCCAAGTTCTCGATGCCCGGCATGATGGAGACCGTCCTCAACATCGGCCTCAACGACGACTCCGTCATCGGGCTGGCCAAGCAGTCGGGAAACGACCGTTTCGCGTGGGACTCCTACCGCCGGCTCATCCAGATGTTCGGCAAGACCGTCCTGGGCATCGACGGCGAGCTGTTCGAGGACGCCATGGACGACCTCAAGGGCGAGCGGGAGGACACCGAGCTCGACGCCGGCGACCTCCAGCGGCTGGTCGAGATCTTCAAGGGTATCGTCCGGGAGCGTACGGGCCGCGACTTCCCCGCCTGCCCCCGGGAGCAGATGGACCTCGCCGTAAGGGCGGTCTTCGACTCCTGGAACGCCCCGCGCGCGATCCTCTACCGCCGGCAGGAGCGCATCCCCGCCGACCTCGGCACGGCCGTCAACATCGTCGCCATGGTGTTCGGCAACATGGGCCCCGACTCCGGCACCGGGGTCGCCTTCACCCGCGACCCCGGCTCGGGACGCCAGGGCGTCTACGGCGACTACCTGTGCAACGCGCAGGGCGAGGACGTCGTCGCCGGAATCCGCAACACCGTCCCCCTGCAGGAGCTGGAGAAGATCAACCCGGCGGCCTACCGCGAGCTGCTCGACATCATGGCGACGCTGGAGCGGCACTACCGCGACCTGTGCGACATCGAGTTCACGATCGAGCGCGGCAAGCTGTGGATGCTGCAGACCCGGGTCGGCAAGCGCACGGCCGCAGCCGCCTTCCGCATCGCCACCCAGCTCGTGGACGAGGGCCTGATCGACATGGACGAGGCGGTCACCCGGGTCACCGGCGACCAGCTCGCCCAGCTCATGTTCCCCCGCTTCGCCGCGACGGCCGGCAACCACAGGCTGACCACCGGCATGAACGCCTCGCCCGGCGCCGCCGCGGGCAGGGCCGTCTTCAGCTCCGAGCGGGCCGTCGAGCTGGCCGGGCAGGGCGAGGCGGTCATCCTCGTGCGGCGGGAGACCAACCCCGACGACCTCGCCGGGATGATCGCGGCCCGCGGCGTGCTCACCTCCAGAGGCGGCAAGACCTCCCACGCCGCCGTGGTGGCGCGCGGCATGGGCAAGACCTGCGTGTGCGGGGCCGAGGAGCTGGAGGTCGACCCGCGCGCCCGCCGGTTCACCGCGCCCGGCGGGATCGTCGTCAACGAGGGCGACGTGATCTCCATCGACGGCGGCACCGGTGCCGTCTACCTGGGCGAGGTGCCGGTCACCCCCTCACCGGTCGCCAGGTATTTCGAGGGCGAGCCGGCCGAGGACGAGCTGGTGGAGGCCGTCGACCGGATCATGACCCATGCCGACTCCGTGCGCCGGCTCGCCGTACGGGCCAACGCCGACACCCCCGAGGACGCCGCCCGAGCCCGGCGCTACGGCGCCCAGGGCATCGGGCTGTGCCGTACGGAGCACATGTTCCTGGGGGAGCGGCGGCGGCTCGTCGAAGACCTGATCCTGGCCGCGACGCCCGAGGAGCGGCAGGCGGCGCTCGACGCGCTCGAACCGCTGCAGACCGGCGACTTCACCGGCATCTTCGCGGCCATGCGCGGGCTGCCGGTGACGATCCGGCTGATCGACCCGCCGCTGCACGAGTTCCTGCCCGACCTCACGGACCTGGCCGTGAAGGTGGCCGTCGCGGGAGACGCGGCCGACGACCGCGACCGCAGGCTGCTTGAGGCCGTCAAGCGGCTGCACGAGCAGAACCCGATGCTCGGCCTGCGCGGCGTACGGCTCGGCCTGACGATCCCCGGCCTGTTCGCCATGCAGGTGCGGGCCATCGCCGCGGCGGCCCGGCAGGTGGAGGACGCGCGTGCGGAGATCATGATTCCGCTGGTCGGCGCGGTGCAGGAGCTGGAGATCGTCAAGGAGGAGGCGGAGCGGATCCTCGCCGAGGCGGGCGTGGCGGCGGCGATCGGCACGATGATCGAGGTGCCGAGGGCGGCGCTGACGGCCGGTCAGATCGCCGAGGCCGCGGAGTTCTTCTCGTTCGGCACCAACGACCTCACCCAGATGACGTGGGGCTTCTCCCGCGACGACGTGGAGAGCGCCTTCTTCAGCAGATATCTCGACCTGGGCGTCTTCGGGGTCTCGCCGTTCGAGTCGATCGACCGCGAGGGCGTCGGACGGCTGATGCGAGTCGCGGTCGAGGAGGGCAGGCGCACCCGGCCGGATATCAAGCTCGGCATCTGCGGCGAGCACGGCGGCGACCCCGACTCGGTGCACTTCTGCCACGAGATCGGCCTCGACTACGTCTCCTGCTCCCCGTTCCGCATTCCGGTGGCCCGGCTGGAGGCGGGCCGTGCCGCGCTGACCTGCGCGCAGTCCGACACGAGATGAGGTGAAATTCCATAGAGCATCCGGACTGGTTGTGGAATGACCAGATCGGAGTGCGGGCGGTTCACCGGGTCGTGCGACACGGCCCGGTGGATGTTGAAGCCGGGCGATTGACTGATCACTCTACGTACCTACCGAGAGGGAGGGCGTGGAGTGAGAAGACGTCGCCGTCTGCCGGCGCTGGGGGTCGCCGCGGCGCTGCTGTGCACCCTCGCGACACCGCTCGGAGCCACACCGCTCGGCGCGGCGCCCGCGGCGTCGGCCGAGCAGGCGGGCCAGGCTCGGCAGGTGGGGCAGGCTCGGCAGGTGGGCCGGGAGCCGTCGCCGTCGCGGCAGTATCAGGTGGACGGCCCGGCGAACGTCGCGCAGCGCAGCGCGGTGGCCCGCACGGGTGCCGCCGTCGACGAGGTGCACGGTCGGAGCATGGTCGTCACCGCGACGCCCCAGGAGGCCGACGCCATCCGCAGGCTCGGGTTCACGGTCACCGAGCTGGTGTCGCCCGCCGAGGACCGTGGGCCGCAGACGTTCGACTTCCCCTCGCGTGACTCCGCCTATCACAACTACGCCGAGCTCAGCGCGCTGGTCGACCAGGTCGTCGCCGCCCATCCCACGATCGCCCGCAGGTTCAGCTACGGCCGCTCGTACGAGGGCCGCGACCTGATGGGCGTCAAGATCAGCGACAACGTGGCCATCGACGAGAACGAGCCGGAGGTGCTGTTCACCGCCCACCAGCACGCGCGCGAGCACCTCACCGTCGAGATGGCGATCTATCTGCTGCGGTTGTTCACCGACAACTACGGCGGCGACGCGCAGATCACCGACCTGGTGAACACGCGGGAGATCTGGATCCTGCCCGACCTCAACCCCGACGGCGGCGAGTACGACATCGCCACCGGCTCCTACCGGTCGTGGCGCAAGAACCGCCAGCCCACCTCCGGGTCCTCCGGCGTGGGCACCGACCTCAACCGCAACTGGGCCTACCGGTGGGGCTGCTGCGGCGGCTCCTCCGGCACCCCGTCGAGCGAGACCTACCGCGGCTCGGCCGCCGAGTCGGCCCCGGAGGTCAGGGCGGCGGCCGACTTCGTGCGCAGCCGCGTGGTCGGCGGCGTCCAGCAGATCAAGGCGGCCATCGACTGGCACACCTACAGCGAGCTGGTGCTCTGGCCGTACGGGTACACGACGGCCGACACCGCCCCGGGCATGACGCAGGACGACCGGGACGCGCACGCCGCACTCGGCCGGCGCATGGCGGCCACCAACGGCTACACCGCCGAGCAGTCGAGCGACCTCTACATCACCGACGGCTCCATCGACGACTGGATGTGGGGCACGTACAAGATCTTCACGTACACGTTCGAGATGTATCCCCGGGGGAGCAACCCCGGCTTCTACCCGCCCGACGAGGTGATCGACCGGGAGACCTCCCGCAACCGGGCGGCCGCGCTGCTGCTCGTCCAGAACGCCGACTGCGTCTACCGGGTCATCGGCAAGGAGTCCGCCTACTGCGGCACCGTCGACGGGCAGCTCACCGGCGTCCCCGGGCGGCGCCGACGCGCATCACCCGTGGCCGCTTACCGGGCAAGGGGGCAATCTCCCATCGGACTACTGGATCTGTCGTGAAACCGGACCTTCGCGGGTACGCTCCATTCCCCGCAGCCACGGGGTTTGCCACAAGGAAGGAGGACGCATGGCCCGCTACGACGAGCACGACCAGGCACGGTGGGTGCCGGAACCGCCCGGCAACCCCGAGCGCGGCGCGTTCGAGCGGGACCGGGCACGCGTGCTCCACAGCGCCTCGCTCCGCAGGCTCGCCGCCAAGACGCAGGTGGTGACCCCCGCCGACTGCACCGGCCTGCACAGTCCCCGCACCCGGCTGACCCACTCCCTCGAATGCGCGCAGATCGGCCGCGAGATGGGCAAGGTGCTCGGCTGCGACCCCGACCTCGTGGAGACCGCCTGTCTCGCCCACGACCTCGGCCATCCCCCGTTCGGCCACAACGGCGAGGCAGCACTCGACGAGCTGGCCGCGCCGTGCGGCGGGTTCCAGGGCAACGCGCAGAACCTGCGCCTGCTGACCCGGCTGGAGGCCAAGGTCCTCACCGAGGACGGCCGCAGCGCCGGGCTCAACCTCACCCGGGCCGCGCTCGACTCGGTCTGCAAGTATCCCTGGGCCGGGTCCTCCTGCCGGATCCCCGGGGTCCCGCTCGCCGACGAGGGCAGGCCCTACTGCGTCTACCCCGACGACCTGGCGGTCTTCCTGTGGGCGCGGGAGGGGGCGCCCGACTACGCGGTCGGCTTCGAGGCGCAGGTCATGGACTGGGCCGACGACGTCGCCTACTCGGTGCACGATCTGGAGGACGCGCTGACGTGCGGTCACGTCACGATGGCGGCCCTGCGCGACCCGGAGGAGCGGCTGGAGGTGTGCCGCCTGACGAGGGAGTGGTACGCGCCCGACGCCGCCCTGGAGGAGCTGTCGGAGACCTTCGCCCGGCTGCTCGCCGAGCCGCTGTGGCCGTCCGCGTTCGACGCCGGGCTCGCCGACCTCGCCGCGCTCAAGCGGCTCACCAGCGCCCTCATCGGCCGGCTGTGCCGCTCCGCCCAGGACGCCACCCGGGAGGCGTACGGCTGCCGCCCCGCGCCGGGCGGCAGGAGCGGCCGGAGCCGGTACGACGCGGACCTGGTGGTGCCGCGGACGACCCGCCTGGAGTGCGCGCTGCTCAAGGGAGTGACGGCCCGCTACGTGATGTCCAGGGAGGACCACCACGCCGTCCAGGCCCGCCAGCGCGAGATCATCGCCGAGCTGGGCGACCTCGTCCTGCGTGGCGCCCCGGCGACCCTGGAGCCCGCGCTGCGCCAGCAGTTCGAGCAGGCCGCCGACGACGCGGGACGGCTGCGCGCGGTGGTCGACCAGATCGCCTCGCTGACCGACGCCTCCGCCATGGGCTGGCACCGCCGCCTGTCGGCGGGCGCCCACAGCCTCAGGGCAGGCTGACCCCTGCCCGAGCCGTCCCCGGGCCGACGCGTGGGGATCACCGTGTCCGGCTCAGGGCCGTCCGGCCCGCCGCGCCACCTCCGCCGCCGTACGCACGAAGGCGGCCAGCGCGCGCGACCGCGCGTCCTGCGGCCAGGCCAGGACCAGCGTCGTCGGCGGCGCGTCGGGCACGGGCACGCCGACGAGGTCGTGACGCAGGTTCCCCCGGATCGACCGGGGGACGACCGCCACGGCCCGGCCGAGCGCCACAAGATGCATGAGCTGGCCGCTCTCGACGATGCCGAAGGAGCCCCCGGCGATGTCCTCGGGCCACCGCGGCAGCGGCTCGCCGTCGAGATCCGCCATCGACAGCTCCGCGCGGCCGGCGAGCCGGTGCCCCCGGGGGAGCACCGCCACCTGGCTTTCCACCAGGAGCTCCTCGACCGCCAGGCCGGTCAGATCCTCGCGCGGCGCGTGCAGCAGGGCGGCGTCGGCCCGGCCGTCCCGCACCATCGCCCCTCGCTCCCGGGCGCTGAAGACGATGTCGACGGGCAGCGCGCCCGGCGTGGCCGCGTACGCCGCGAGGATCTCCGGCAGCAGGTCGGCGTCCCCGCCCGGTTTGGCGGCGAGCACGAGCGAGGGCGTGTCGCGGCCGGCCCGCCGGGTCCTGCGTACGGCCGCCGACACCGCGGCGAGCGCGGCGTGGCCCTCCCGCAGCAGCGTCTCGCCCGCTTCGGTCAGCTCCACCGTGCGGTGGTCGCGCTCCAGCAGCCGCACCCCGAGGCGGCGTTCGAGCCGCTGGATCGCCCGCGACAGCGGCGGTTGCGCGATGCCGAGCCGCTGGGCCGCCCGCCCGAAGTGCAGCTCCTCTGCCACCGCCACGAAATAGGTCAGCTCCCGCGTCTCCACGGTGTCGTCACCGGCGGTCATACCGCGAGGGTATCGCCCGTGACCGAGACGGTGTTGGGCACCGGGAGGGACGGGATGGTGGGCTTGCCTCCATGAACGGCACTGACACCATCGCCCTGGTCACGGGCGCGAACAAGGGAATCGGACACGAGATCGCCAGGCAGCTCGGCGAGCTCGGCATGACCGTGCTGCTCGGGGCGCGCGATCCGGGGCGCCGGGACGAGGCGACCGCGAAGCTGCGGGCGGAGGGCCTGGAGGTCCACCCCCTGACGATCGACGTCACCGACGAGGAGGGCGTGCGGGCGGCGGCGCAACAGGTGGGGGAGCGGTTCGGCCGTCTCGACGTGCTCGTCAACAACGCCGGCATTTCCGGCGGCGCCCGGCAGACGCCCGGCTCGGTCGACCTCGGTGCGGTGCGCGAGGTGTTCGAGACCAACGTGTTCGGCGTCATCCGGGTGACCGACGCGATGCTGCCGCTGCTGCGGCGGTCGCCGGCCGGGCGGATCGTCAACGTGAGCAGCGGCACGGCGTCGATGACGCACATGACCGACCCCGATCACTACTTCGCCCGGAGGCAGACCGTCGCGGGCTACCCGCCGTCGAAGGCCGCGCTGAACATGCTCACCATCCAGTACGCCAAGGAGCTGCGGCCGCTCGGCATCCTGGTCAACGCCATCGCCCCCGGGGCGTGCGACACCGACTTCGCCAGGGACCTCGGCATGTCCCTGCCGCGTACGGCGGCGCAGGGCGCGGCGGTCGCGGTCACGCTCGCGACGCTCGGCGCCGACGGACCGTCGGGCGGGTTCTTCGCCGAGGACGGCCCGGTGCCCTGGTGACCGTCCTCGTCCCGCGGGCGGGGCCGTGTGCGACGACCCCGCCCGCCGCGACGGTCATCCGCGTGCGAAGCCCGCCGCCCCGCTCCCTCGGCGGCACGGCCGGTCCGGCCGTCCGTCACGAGGCCCGGAAGCGGTTCTCCGCGGCGCGGGGCCCGCTCGTCTAGAGCGGGATGACCACGACGTCGTCGTCACCGCCACCGCCGCGGTTCTTCTTCTTTTTCTTCGTGGGCGGCTTGGTCTCCTCGGGGACGGGCGTGACCTGCTTGGAGGTGCACAGTTGCGTGCAGGGCGGGGTCTCGCCCATCTTCTTGCGCAGCGTGAGCATGGCCTTGCGCGGCGAGACGGTGCGGTTGCCGTCGTCCCAGGCGTCCAGGAAGGGCCACGGCGGCACCACGCCCCGCCGTATCCACCAATACTGGGGCGCGACCGGCCACGACATGGCGAAGTAGAGGTTGCTCGCGGTGTCGCGCGCGTTGCCCGTGTTGCCCACCCGGCCGAGCAACTGCCCGGCCTTGACCTTGGTGCCCGGCGTGACGCTCTCCTCCACGGAGTCGAGGTGGCCGCCGAGGTACAGCACGCCGTCCTCGCCCTTGATCGTGACGAACCGGCCCTCGCGGTCGGGGCCGCGGTCGGTGGAGGGCGACCAGAGGTTCCTGAGGTTGACCTCCTGGACCACCCCGTCGACCGGCGACACGAACGCGCAGCCCTTGGCCGCCCAGATGATCGTCTTGGGCAGCACGAGCAGCTTGCGGGAGTACGACACCCTGCAGCCCTTGATGGGGAAGGCGTACGTGTAGGGAGACACCTTCGGCGGCGGGACCCGCACCGGCTCGTCGCCGGGCGGAGGCACGATGTGGCCGGGCTGGGCGTCGTCCATGGCGGCCGTGATGCCGTTTCCCTGCGGCGGCGTGGGCGGCAGCGTGCTCACTCCCGCGACCCCGGCGGGCGCTCCGCAGGACGCCGCGACGAACGCGGCGCCGGCGAGGGCGGCCAGTCTCCCCGATCGCATGATCTCCACCTGGTCGACGTTACCGAACCTTTCCTTTCTAACGGACCAAGCCGCACATCACGACCGGTTCCGAAAAGTCGTGACATGTCCTCGGCCATCCGTGGTGGGGCGCCCGGGCTGTCGGGGGCAGGCTCTAGACTCGCGAGCGTGGCAGGGCGAAGCGGTCGGATCAGTGACGAGGACATCGCGCTCGTGCGGGAGCGCTCGCCGATCGCCGACGTCGTCGGCGAGCACATCCAGCTCCGCAACGCGGGCGGAGGCAACCTCAAGGGGCTGTGCCCCTTCCACGACGAGAAGTCTCCATCCTTCAACGTCACCCCGGCCCGGGGCTACTACTACTGCTTCGGCTGCGCCGAGGGCGGCGACGTCATCACGTTCGTCCGCAAGATCGAGAACCTGACGTTCACCGAGGCGGTCGAGCGGCTCGCCCAGCGCGCCGGCATCCAGCTCCGCTACGAGCAGGGCGGCTACGTGCCCGGCCGCGAGCAGGGCGAGCGGCTGCGGCTCATCGAGGCGCACCGCGCCGCCGCCGAGTTCTACGCCGAACGGCTGTCCGCCCCCGAGGCGGCGCCCGGCCGGCGCTTCCTGTCCGAGCGCGGCTTCGAGCGGGCCGACGCGGAGCACTTCGGCGTCGGCTACGCCCCCAACGAGTGGGAGGCGCTGTCGCGGCACCTCATGGGCCGCGGGTTCACCTCCCAGGAGCTGATCAAGGGCGGGCTGGCCCGCGAGGGCAGGCGCGGCCCCGTCGACCGGTTCCGCGGCCGGCTGATCTGGCCGATCCGCGACATCACCGGCGACGTCATCGGGTTCGGCGCGCGCAAGCTGCTCGACTCCGACGACGGTCCCAAATACCTGAACACCCCCGAGAGCCCGATCTACCACAAGAGCTCGGTGCTCTACGGCGTCGACCTCGCCAAGCGGGAGATCGCCAAGAGGTCGCAGGCCGTCATCGTGGAGGGCTACACCGACGTCATGGCCTGCCATCTGGCGGGTGTGCCGACCGCGGTGGCCACCTGCGGCACCTCCTTCGGGGAGGACCACATCAAGGTGCTGCGCCGGCTGCTGCTCGACCAGGCCGAGTTCCGGGGTGAGGTGATCTTCACCTTCGACGGCGACTCGGCGGGACAGAAGGCCGCCCTGCGCGCGTTCCAGGACGAGCAGAAGTTCGTCACGCAGACCTTCGTCGCCGTGCAGCCCGACGGCCTCGACCCCTGCGACCTGCGGGTCAAGCAGGGCGACGCCGCCGTGCGCGACCTGATCGCCAGCCACGAGCCGCTGTTCGCCTTCGCGATCCGCAGCACCCTGTCGCGCTACGACCTCGACACCAACGAGGGACGCCTGGCCGCGCTCGACGCCGCCGCGCCCATCGTGGCCTCGATCAAGGACCCCGGGCTGCGCAAGACCTACGTGGTCGACCTCGACCGCTGGCTCGGCTTCATCGACGAGGGCTTCGTCATCCAGCGCGTACAGCAGGTCGTTGGGCGGGCGCAGGAGGGCGGCCACGCTCCCGGACGCCGGCAGGCGGCGCGTGGGGCCGCGCCCGCGCGGCCCGCCCCGGCACGCCAGGAGCCCCTGGACCCCGCGGTCCGCCTGGAGGCGGAGGCGCTCAAGCTCGCCGTCCAGCGGCCCGCGCTGCTCGGACCGGAGTTCGACGCGCTCGGCGCGGCGACGTTCACCCTGCCCGAGCATGTCGCGCTCTACGAGCTCATCGTGGCGGCGGGCGGGACCGTCGCCGGGGGGCCCGGCGGACGCGAGTGGGTCGACCGGCTGCTGGAGCAGGCCGACGCCGCGGCGCCCGGCGAAACCGGCGTCGATCTGAGGTCGCTCGTCACCCGGTTCGCCGTCGAGGCCGTCCGCGCCGACGTCAACATCGAGGAGCGGTACGGCGCGGCCGTCCTGGCCAAGATCCAGGAGGTCGCGGTCGGCCGGGCCATCGCCCAGGTGAAGTCCCGGCTGCAGCGGCTCAACCCGGTCGAGGAGCAGCAGGAGTACAACCGGCTGTTCGGCGAACTCGTGGCGCTGGAACAGCAGCGACGCGTGTTGCGAGAACGCGCCAGCGGGGCCTGAATAAACGTCCCTTTCCAGATCTCACAGTCGCCAAACATATGTTTTGATCTCGATTCGGTATTGACTTCCGCCTTACCTTGGGTGACAAAAATAGGCCTGCCATTTAGTGGTGCCTTTCCTGCACACTGTGTTGCGTGGGTGCATCGGTGCTGCCAAGCAGGCCGCCATCGGTAGACCAGGTGGCGGACCTCGTCGCGAAGGGAAGGGAACGCGGGAGCGTCACGGTTGACGACGTGGCCGCCGCGCTCGACCGATCCGAGCTTCCCGCCGACGCGCTGGAGCGCGTCGTGCGGATGCTCGCCGAGAACGGGGTTGAGGTCCTCGAGCCGCAAGGCGACGAGGAGCCCAGCAAGCCGGACGAGGAGGATCTCGGCAAACGCGCTCCGACCAGCGACCTGGTCAGGATCTATCTCAGAGAGATCGGCAGGGTTCCGCTGCTCACCGCCGAGGAGGAGGTGGAGCTCGCCAAGGCCATCGAGGCCGGTCTGTTCGCGGAGGACAAGCTCTGCGAGAGCCCGGCCGCCAGGTTCGCCCGGCCGGAGCTGGAAGACCTGGTCTGGGAGGGCGTCCGCGCCAAGCAGCGCCTCATCGAGGCCAACCTCAGGCTCGTGGTCTCCATCGCCAAGCGCTATGTCGGCCGCGGAATGCTGTTCCTGGATCTCATTCAGGAAGGCAATCTCGGTCTCATCCGGGCGGTCGAGAAATTCGACTACACCAAGGGATACAAGTTCTCGACGTACGCGACCTGGTGGATTCGCCAAGCGATCACCCGGGCGATCGCCGACCAGGCGAGAACGATCCGGATTCCCGTGCACATGGTCGAAACGATCAATAAATTGGTCCGCGTGCAGCGGCAGCTCCACCAGGATCTCGGCCGGGAGCCCGCCCCCGAGGAGATCGCCGCCGAGATGGACCTCCCGATCGACCGCGTGGTGGAGATCCAGCGCATCGCGCAGGAGCCGGTCTCGCTCCAGGCGCCCATCGGCGAGGAGGACTCCGACCTCGGCGACTTCATCGAGGACGCCGACGCGGTGGTGCCGATGGAGGCCGCGGCCTTCATCATGCTGCAGGACCAGCTCGACGACATCCTGGCCACGTTGTCGGAGCGCGAGCAGCGGATCATCCAGCTCCGCTTCGGGCTCTCCGACGGTCACCCCCGCACGCTGGAGGAGGTCGGCCGGGAGTTCGGCGTCACGCGTGAGCGCATCCGCCAGATCGAGTCCAAGACGCTGGCCAAGCTGCGCCACCCCACCCGCGCCCAGATGCTCCGGGACTACCTGGACTGACGGCACGACCGCGAACGAGCGCCTCCCGCCCCCGGGGAGGCGCTCGTCGCCGTTTTATGCCCCCGATTCGGCGCTGGGTGGCTCTCCTGAGCGCGAAGCGGCTCGCGTACGGTCCCCCGGGGCTCCCGGG
Source organism: Microbispora sp. CL1-1 (assembly GCF_012034195.1). NCBI lineage: Bacteria > Bacillati > Actinomycetota > Actinomycetes > Streptosporangiales > Streptosporangiaceae > Microbispora > Microbispora sp. CL1-1. The sequence goes on along the minus strand of NZ_JAATEK010000023.1, from coordinate 51,748 downwards.
TGCGGAGCCGTACGACAGGAGGGACGGGGCGCCGGATAGCCTCGGGGGTGTTAACGGTCGTCGTACGCTGGCGGTGCTCCCTTGACCTATCAGAAGCCCTCGTTGTCCCGCCTGTTCGGCTCCCGGCTGCCCCGTGAGGCCCGTGCGGCCCTCGCTTTGGAGCGTGGCGAGCGTCCCGTCAGCCACGCGGTGACGCCGGGGGGCGGCCACATCGTCGCCACCACTCTTGCCCTGCACATGCCGGACGGGCCGCGCCTGCCGTGGCACCTGATGGACAGGGCCGTGTGGGACGAGGAGGGCGTGACGGTCACGATGACGGACGGGGCCGTCCACCGGGCCCTCCTGACCGAGCCGGGCAGGCTGCCGGAGACGATCCGCGAGCGGGTGACCTCGACGATCGTCGCGAGCCGCCACGTCACCATCGACGGCCGCGGGGGAGTGCGCCTGGTCGCCCGGCGGATCCCCGGCTACGACACCCCGCGCTGGGAGTTCATCTTCGACCCCGGGCTCGATTCCGACGACCCGGGCCTGCGCGCCCATGCCGAACAGGCGCTCGAAGAGGTGCGGCGCAGCCTCGGCGTCTGACGCCGCCGGAGCCGGGAGACCTTGCCATGCTCGGCTCGGCGACGCATCGGGTGCGCGGCGTCGGCGGCGTGCTCTACGGCGCGGGCCGTGCGTGCGGAAGGGGCCCACGGCGTTGCGCCGGCGTGCGGAAGGAGCCTACGGCGTGGGCCGTGCGGTATGGGGTCTACGGAGCGGGCCGTGCGCGCGGAAAGGGCCTTGCACGCGTGCGGAAGGGTTCTCACGGTGCGGCACGTGCGGAAGGGGCCTACAGCGCGGCATGCGGGTCGCGGGAGGGCCTCACGGCGCGCGCTCGCGCCCTGGAGAGGCGGGGGACAGGCGACGGGCCTCCGGGGCCCGCAACGGGGCCCGTCGTCCGTTCCTGAGGCCCGCAGGCCGTGGTCAGGGCATGGTCTGCCGGGGGACGGTTCAGGGGATCTGGTCGGAGCCGGCGGGCCAGCCGGTGGCCGTCCCGACCCGGTCGTTCCTGTCGGCCTGCTCCCAGGTCTCCGTTCGCCTCAGGAACGGCACCTTGTCGCTCGCGAGGTCCTTGGCCTTGCCCGCCACCTTCGACGCCTGGGCGCCGACCAGCCCGGCGGCTTCCTGGACTGTGGGGCTGTCCGCGAACCGCTGCGCGAAACGCTTGATCTGCTCGTAGCGCTCACGCCCGGCCCGCGTGCCGAGGACGTAGCCGATGGCCAGCCCGGTGGCGAACATCGCCTTGTATCGCATCTTCCACCTCCGCGCTCGTGTTCCCCGGCCCCCTACCCCGAGGGCCTGTCTCTATCCAACCGCAGCCGTCCCGGCCCCGCCCGGGTGGGCTCCGGGGCCGTCCCGGCGCTCTTTGCCGTACGCCGATCAAGACCCGACGACTCGCGGACGGATTCGATGTGACAGGCACCCCCAGGAGTGCGCTAATCTAGTTCCGCGCCGCAAGGAAAGCCGAAAGGCAGGAACGAGCGGAGCAGGCAGTACCAGCAGTACACAGCACGATCCCGTGTAGCTCAATCGGCAGAGCAGCCGGCTGTTAACCGGCAGGTTATAGGTTCGAGTCCTATCGCGGGAGCCATTCACCCGGGGCGGTGGTCACAGACCACCGCCCCGGGTTGTTTGTGTAGGCGCTTGGTCGGTGCCTCGCCCGTGACGGCGCACCCCTCACGGCCATTCACCTCGCACCTGCCGCAGGCCGCCGCGCCCTGTCGGCACGACCCCGAACGGACCCGTCTGCGCGCCCGGACGAGTTCTGGCCATCGATCCCGGATCACCCTGTCCGAGGCCGCCGCCTGCCGCCTGGGCGGCCAGACTGCGTACGGCTTGGCGGTGATGCCGGAAACCCGCCGCATCGCCCACATACAGGCCGTGGGCGGCCTCCTCGATCTGAGGGCGTCTCAAGGGAAGCCTGCCGTCCGAGCCGCCACTTGCCGCACCTTGCCCCGCGGCGGGAGGCGTGCAGCGCCAGACCGGCCACACGTTCCGTGCGGATCTCGCAATGAGGTGCAGGCTGGGTGATTGCTGATAGTGAGATAGCGGTCCTGCCTATGTGCTAGGAAGATTTCCGCTGTTCTATTGCTTGTGTGAGGCTCGATATGGCGGAAATCTATATGTATGTCGACGAAACGGGCGACCTGGGAGTCCCGGGAATACCTGGCGTGAGTCGCTATTTCGGATTCGGTACGGCTGTGTTCCGGGGTGATCACGGCGAGCAGATCTGGCAAGGGTTGAGGCTTCGCTGCGACTTGGAGCGACGCGGGGTCAACCTGCCTAGAGGGCTTCATGCGAAGAATGACTCGCAATTCACCCGAGACGAAGTCTTCGACTTGATCGGGCAGCAGAGACCGCGCCTTGATGCGACATTCCTGTGCAAGGCCAAGGCGCATCCAGCAGTGCGGGACCACCAGCAGTGGCTCTACAAGCTCGCCTGGCACTCTCACTTCAGGCATGTCGTGTGTCAGATCAGCGCGCCGGGCGACACCCTCTACGTGATCGCCGCCAGCCTGACGACGAGTCGTAAGCTCATAAACGCCAGCGAGGCGCTGAAGGATGTATGTCACCGATTCGCCGCTGATCGGGAAATCGTCCTGTGTGTCTGGGATGCGCAGAGCACCTGGGGAATCCAAGTTGCGGACTACAGCCTGTGGGCGATTCAACGCGTTCTCGAAGAACGGCCGTGTAAATGGTTCGAGAGCCACGTTGAACCGCAGCTCCACTCGTTGATGACCCCCTGGGGCACCGCATGAATGAGGTCGGCTATCCCGGTCTCCCGGGAAGAGGTCCCCTGGACCCCTTGTCACCGACCACTGCAAGTACATGCCATGCCGTCGGCTCCGTCAAGCGCTTTGGCATTCCTGCAGATAGATCATTTCTGCTGAGGAGGTCAGATGACATGGTTTATACGGGAGTGTGGCGGAGACTCTGTGAGAGGACGATGCCGGAGCCTGAAGGGGTCCCGGAAGCCTCTCGGCGAGCAGGAAGGCGGAGCGGCCAAGGGCCAGGCGCTGGGCCCAAGAAGCGCGGCTATGGCCGTTCGGGGGCTGCAGAGTTCTTGATACGCCTCGTGCAGTTCGGCGGCCTCGGGGTAGGCGTCGCGCTTCCAACGCCCTGATCACCTCGGCCGCGCGCCAGTAGTTCGAGGGCACCAGGCACCCGCTCGTGATCGCGGTGAGGGCCGCATGCCCGGCCTCTTCGGGTTGGTCGGCGGCGAGGAGTGCCAGCGCCAGGTCGAGCCGTGCCGACACGGCTCTGCGTGGTCGTGGCGGGGCGTCGGTCGTGGCGGGGCGTCGGTCGTGGACTGCAACCGGGCGACACGCCTCGGGCGTACGACTCGGCCGCCGAATCTCCGAGCCATGACAGAGTCGTCGCGGTGAGGCATCTGGCTTCATGGGGTCGAGACGGACCAGCCGCGGTGGTAGCGCACCGGCAGGTCCTGGATCGGGAAGGTGACTCCTGACCTATGCCACACCGTAGAGCGCTTTCCTTCGGTTCTGGGTTCGCCGGATGGAGGATCATGCACAGTGACGCCGGGCGGTTGTGGGCCAGCCGGGAGCGGCCGTTCCCGATCGCGGCAGAGGAAGCGGGGGCGTGCCGTACGGCCGACGGCGACGATCTGCGCGAGCTGAGCCGGGCCATCGCGGAGCAGGAAGCCATTGCCGAGTGAGTGGTGCCACGACAGGGGAGCCGGCCTGGATCCACCTGATCTGCTTGGAATGAGGCGACAACGCGAAGGCCGGGCACCCGATATCCCTCGGTAGTCCCGGCCTCACTTCCGTACTCCAGGGAGCACGGCACGTCCCAGCATGTCTCACGCATGGTGACGATAAAAGCGCTGTTCGTTAAGGCGGAGGATCCGGGGCCTGCCTGCCGCCCTCTGCGTGCTTGCCCCGCGGCAGCGGTCGGGCAAGGGCCGGCCGATGACCGCACGAGTGGGGGAGAGCCTTGCGGCGCTGGAGATCTGAAGCCGTCGGTGTGTGGATTTGGCGGACAAATCCAAAGACTTCGCGGAAAATGTGATCACCGTGGCCGTACCGGCCGCGGTTGCCGCGGACCACGACGGCGCAGTGGGGTGAGGGCCACTGCGGAAGGGTGTCACCGCCGGCCCGGAACCGGCGCGGGACGCTCGTGAGCGCGAAGTGTGTGGCGGTCGTGCTGACTTGGCGAAAGACGAAGAAGACCCCGGCGCCCGTGCGCGCATGCGGGGAGAAGGCCGAAGGGAAGACCCCCGCACCCGTACGGGAGCGTGGGGAGGAGATCGACAGGCGGGAGGCGGAGGACTTCATCCGGCTCCACCATGCGGAAAATCCCGGTGCGGGCCCGGTGGATCTCCGGCTCCGGGAGGTCCTCTCGGAGATCGACCAGACCGGGACGTACACGCACACCACGAGCGAGCTGACCTTCGGCGCGCGGGTGGCGTGGCGCAACAGCAGCAGATGCATCGGGCGCCTGTACTGGAAGTCGCTGCAGGTGCGCGACCGGCGGCACATCGACACCGCCGACGGCGTGGCGGAAGAGTGCGTCGAGCATCTAAGGGCGGCCACCGGGAAGGGCAGGATCCGCCCCACGATCACGGTGTTCGCCCCCGACCGGCCGGGCGAACGGGCGCCGCGGATCCTCAACGACCAGCTCATCCGGTACGCCGGCTACACCCGCGAGGACGGCTCGGTGCTCGGCGACCCGGCCAACGCGGAGATCACCAGGCGGGCCCTGCGGATGGGCTGGCGGGGGGAGGGCACGAGGTTCGACGTCCTGCCGCTGGTCGTGGAGGCCAAGGGCGCCCTGATCATGCGCGAGGTGCCGGATGAGGTGGTCCTCGAGGTGCCGCTCCGGCATCCGGCCTTCCCGTGGTTCGCCGGTCTCGGGCTGAAATGGCACGCGGTGCCGGCGATCTCCAACATGTCGCTGGAGATCGGCGGGGTCACCTATCCGTGCGCGCCGTTCAACGGCTGGTACATGGGCACCGAGATCGGCGCGCGCAACCTCGCCGACCGGGATCGCTACGACCAGCTTCCGGTGGTCGCCGAGGGGCTCGGCCTCGACACCTCCCACGACCGCACGCTCTGGCGCGACCAGGCGCTGGTGGAGCTCAATGTCGCCGTGCTGCACTCCTTCGCCGAGGACGGCGTCACCATCACCGACCACCACACCGAGGCGCGGCGCTTCCTGACCCATCTGGAGCGGGAGGAGCGCAGCGGGCGCGTCTGCCCGGCGGACTGGTCGTGGATCGTGCCGCCCATGTCCGGCGCCGCGACGCCGGTCTTCCACCGCTACTACGACGACGTAGCGCTGACGCCGGCGTACGTCCACCGCCCTCCCCTGGCGTAGAACCGTGTAGAACTGTGTAGAACATAGTTCGGGTGAAGGGGAGTGCGTGCGATGGTGGTGCTGTCCGAGGACGACGGGGGCGTGCGGATCCTGACGTTCAACCGGCCCGAACGGCTGAACGCCTGGACCGCCGAGATGGGACGGCGCTACTTCGACCTGCTGGAGGAGGCCGACCGCGACCCGTCCGTACGGGCGATCGTGGTGACCGGCGCGGGGAAGGGCTTCTGCGCCGGGGCCGACTTCGCCGACCTGACGGCCATCCAGTCCGGCGAGTACGCAGACGAGCAGGATCCCCGGCCCAACACGTTCCCCACCACCCTGCGCACGCCGGTGGTCGCGGCGGTCAACGGCGCGTGCGCCGGCCTGGGGATGGTCCACGCGCTCGTCTGCGACGTGGTCGTGACCGCCGACGACGCCAAGTGGACGACGGCGTTCTCCCGGCGCGGCCTCGTCGCCGAGTATGGCCTCGGCTGGATCCTGCCCCGGCTGGCCGGGCAGGCGCGGGCGATGGACCTGCTGCTGTCCGGCCGGGTCTTCACCGGCGCGGAGGCGTGCGCCATGGGCCTCGCCGTACGCGCGGTGCCGGGGGAGCGGCTGCTCGCCGAGGCGGTCGCGTACGCGAAGGAGCTGGCCACCCAGTGTTCGCCCGCCTCGATGGCGATCATCAAGCGGCAGATCTGGGGCGGCTGGCAGGCGGGACTCGACGAGGCCAGGGACGAGGCCGTGCGGCTGATGACGGAGTCGTTCCGGCGGCCGGACTTCGCCGAGGGAGTGGCGAGCTTCCTCGAACGCCGGCCGCCGGACTTCCCGCCCCTGGCCTGATCGTCCCCTGCCTGACCGCCCTGGTCTGATCGTCCCCTGCCTGATCGTCCCCTGCCTGATCGTCCCCTGCCTGACCGCCCTGGTCTGATCGTCCCCTGCCTGATCGTCCCCTGCCTGACCGCCCTGGTCTGATCGTCCCCTGCCTGATCGTCCCCTGCCTGATCGTCCCCGGTCTGATCGTTCCCGGTCTGATCGTTCCCGGTCTGATCGGGCGTCAGCGGACGCGGTGGGCGCCGGCCGCCGGGGTGGCCGGCAGGAACGTCGGCGCGGCCCAGCCGCGCCCGGCGTAGGCCTGTTCCACGGTGGAGCGCACCCGGTCCACCCGGTCGTCGGCGACGAGCGCGATGGCCGAGCCGCCGAAGCCGCCGCCGGTCATCCGCGCCCCGCGCGCGCCGCCCTTGATCGCGCCCTCCACCGCCACGTCGAGCTCCGGGCAGGAGACCTCGTACTGGTCCCGGAGGGACAGGTGCGAGGCGTTCAGCAGGGCGCCGATCTCCTGTACGGCTCCCGCGCGCAGCAGCCCGATGACGGCCTCGACGCGGTGGTTCTCGGTGACGACGTGCTGGGTGCGGGCCCGCTCGTCGCCGCTGAGCTTCGCCAGGGCCGCGGCGAGGTCGGTGATGTCCCGCAGCGACGGGACGCCGAGGTGCTTGGCCGCGTTCTCGCAGTCCTGGCGCCGCTTGGCGTACTGCCCGTCGGCCAGCTCGTGGTGCACGCCGGTGTTGATGATGAGGATCTGCATGCCGTACGCCGACAGGTCGAACGGCACGGCGCGGCCGGCCAGCGAGCGGCAGTCGAGGAACAGCGCGTGCCCCTCCTTGCTCAGCACCGAGGCCGCCTGGTCCATGATCCCGCACGGCATGCCGACGAACTCGTTCTCGGCCTTCTGGCACAGCCTGGCCAGCTCCATCGGCTCAAGGCCCAGGCCGTACAGGTCGTTCAGGGCGAGCGCGACGGAGACCTCCAGCGCCGCGCTGGAGGACAGCCCGGCGCCCTTGGGCACGTCGCCGTCGATCACGATGTCGGCGCCGCGCACCGGCAGCCCGGCGCCGCGCAGGGTCGCGACGACCCCGGCGGGGTAGCGGGCCCAGCCCTCGGCCCGCTCGATGTCCTCCAGCACCTGCGCCTGGCCGGGGGCCTGGAGCGAGGAGATCCGGACGGTGAGGTCATCGCGGGGGCCGACGGCCGCGGTGACGCCCCACGGCACCGCGAACGGCAGCACGAAGCCGTCGTTGTAGTCGGTGTGCTCCCCGATCAGGTTGACCCTGCCGGGCGCGTGCCAGACCCCGGCGGGCTCGCCGCCGTACGCCGCACGGAAAGCGTCAATAACGCGCATAGTCGCACACTCCTCAACATCGCAGCCTTCCCGTAGGGTAGCGGCCACGCGGGTGCGGACGTGCCAGGGCCCGGCTCGGAACCTCCGGGCCGGGCCCTGGTCCTGCACAGCCGGTCTCAGGCGGCGGGTACGGTGGCCCGCTCGTCGGGGACGCAGTGCGTCATCTTCAGGCCCGAGACGTCGCGTGGGCCGTTCTTGCCGAGGTTGGCCAGGCGCTCCCTGTCCTCGTCGGTCAGGTCCTGGCTCGCGAGCGGCTCCAGGTGCTTGACGTCGTCCGGCGTGATGCCGAGCCCCTCGCCGACGCGCAGCCCGAGGTCGTCCTCGACCAGCAGGAAGTGCCAGACCATGCGCTCCTGGATGGGCCGGTCGCACTCCGACAGCTTGGCGGTCAGGTTCTCCACCAGGTCGTCGCGCTCCCACTGCTCCATGAGCAGGTAGCGCTGGCCCGCCTGCTTGTAGTCGTTGGTCCGCGGGATGCGCTTGCGGGTGAGCCTGCCGATGATCTGCGGGCCCTGCTCGTCGTGTGCCGGGCCCTGCCCCTCGCGCAGCCCGCCGGTGATGGACGGCTCGTAGTTGACGTGCGGGTTCTCGCCCGCCCGGTCCTGGTGGTAGGTCATGAAGCCGTCGCGCTGGTTGGTCCGCACGTCGGCGTTCCTGGCCTGGTTGACCGGCAACTGCAGGTAGTTCGGCCCGACGCGGTAGCGCTGGGTGTCGCTGTAGGAGAACGTGCGGCCCACCAGCATCTTGTCGTCGGAGAAGTCCAGTCCGTCGACGAGGACGCCGGTGCCGAACGAGATCTGCTCGTTCTCGGCGAAGACGTTGTCCACGTTGCGGTCGAGGACCATCCGGCCGACCGGCTTGGCCGGGAAGATCTCCTCCGGCCAGACCTTGGTGTCGTCGAGCGGGTCGAAGTCCAGCTCGGGGTGCTCGTCGTCGCTCATCATCTGGACGAGCAGCTCCCACTCCGGATAGTCGCCGCGCTCGATGGCGTCGTGCAGGTCCTTCGTGGCGTGACCCAGCTCGTGGGCCTGGATGCGCGCGGCGTCCTCGGCCGTCATGCTCCTGACCCCCTGCTTGGGCATCCAGTGATACTTCACGAGCATGGTGTCGCCCTGCTCGTTGACCCACCTGTAGGTGTTCACCCCGAAGCCCTGCATGTGCCGGTAGTCCGCCGGGATGCCCCGCGGGCTGAACAGGTTGACGAGCATGTGCATGCTCTCGGGCGTCTGCGACATGAAGTCGAAGATCCGGTTCGCCTCCTGCCGGAACGTGACCGGGTCGGGCTTCAGCGCGTGGATCACGTCGGGAAACTTGATGGCGTCGCGGATGAAGAACACCGCGAGGTTGTTCCCGACGAGGTCCCAGTTGCCGTCCTCGGTGTAGAACTTCACGGCGAAGCCGCGCGGGTCGCGGGCGCACTCGGAGGAGTCGCGCCCACCGATCACGGTCGAGAACCGCACCGCGACGTCGGTGCGCTTGCCGGCCTCCTGGAACAGCTTCGCCCTGGTGAACCGGGAGATCGGCTCGTCGCCCCACCTGCCGTACGCCTCGAAGGAGCCGTACGACGTCGTGCCGCGCGCGTGCACCACCCGTTCCGGGATGCGCTCCCGGTCGAAGTGACTGATCTTCTCCAGGAACTGGTAGTTCTCGAGAGTGGCCGGGCCGCGCGCGCCGACCGTCCGCTGGTTCTGGTTGTCGTAGACCGGGTGCCCTTGACGGTTGGTCAGCACCGGGCGCTCGTCTCCGGGCTCCGGTCCCTTGCTCGACACGTCCGTCATGGGACGGCTCCTCTCGCTATTTGATCTCAAATGAGGTGTTTTTCCTCTTCAAGACTCCCCTTTCCGCTTTTTGTCGGGGTATTCGTGCCGGTGGCCGTGGGCTTCCGGCGGTGGGCACGGTCCGTCCCGCGCACCGCCGGAGCCCTGGAAGGCCGCCCTGGAGGGCCGCCCTGGAGGGCCGCCCTGGAGGGCCGCCCTGGAGGGCCGCCCTGGGAGGCGGCCCTCGGAGGCGGTGCAGTGCCTCACCCCGTGGCGGTTCCCTTCCGCGGCTCGCCGCGGTAGGTGCCGAACGACCAGAGGTTGTCCTCGATGTCGCGTACGGCGAACTCGCGGGAGCCGTAATCGGTGTCGTGCAGTTCCTGGACGACCCGCGCCCCCGCCGCCGTCGCCCGCGCGAACAACGCGTCCGGATCGTCGGTCACGGCGTACGCGCCGAACGAGCCGGGCGTGAGGTTCCACTTGTCGTCGGGCGTGTCCCGGACCGAGCCCAGCATGATCCCGCCGCCGTGCGGCCAGGAGAGCTGGGCGTGGTCGACCCGGTCGCCCTCGCCGTAGACGGCGGTCTCCTCGAAACCGAACGCCTCGGCGAGGAAGGCGATCAGGGCGCGTGCGTCCCTGGCCCGCAGCGTGGGCCAGACCTGTGGTGCCGGTGTGGTGTCGTTCATGCCACCGAGTCTGGCGAGCCGTCCCCCTGCCCGGCTTGTACGTTTCGGAACTGCACGCCGTCTTCGGCCAGCCACCGGCTGGGGGAGCACCCGGCGAGGGCGCCGAACTCGCGGGCGAGATGCGCCTGGTCGTAGAACCCGCACGCGGCCGCGGCGTCGGCCAGGGTGAGCCGCCGCCCGGACGCCGCCGCCCGCTGGATCAGACGGCGGGCCCGGTCGAACCGTACGACCCGCGCCGCCTCCTTGGGGGACAGGCCGATCTCCTCCCGGAACCGGCCGTTGAGGTGCCTGGCGCTCCAGCCGGTCTCGCGGGCGAGACCGGACACGGTGACCTGCCCGCCGGTGGTGAGCATCCGCCGCCAGGCCCGCGCCACCTCGGCCGGGTGCGCCCGGGTGGGGCGGGCCTGCCGGGACAGGACCGCGTCGAGGACCGCGAAGCGCTCGTCCCAGCCGGGCGCCTCCAGCAGACGTTCGCGCAGCTCGCCCGCGAGCCTGCCGAGCACCTCGCCGCCGTCGAGGTCGAGCCCGGACAGCTCCCCGGCCGGCAGCCCGAGCAGGGCCCGTGCGCCGAGCGGCGTCAGCGCGAGCTGAACGCCCGACTGCCGCCCGTCGTGCGTGATCAGCGCGGGGGTGGTGTGCAGGCCGCCGACCAGCGTGTCGTACGACCCGGGCGGGGTGCGCGGATCGGGGTGCGCCGCGACGACGAGCGGGTCGTCGAGCGTGACGATCATCGTCAGGTAGGGCGACGGCAGGCCGCGGTGCGTGGCCGGCGGGACTCCGGCCTCGCGGTAGCCGCTGTACCACGCGACCAGCGGACGCAGCGCGGGCGCGGGCCGCCGGCGCAGGTAGCAGGGCCCGTCGTGCCCGCCGGTTTCCGCCGCCGTCATCGCCCGCGCCTCCCTTCCGCCCTCCAGTGTCCACGAAAGGGGAGCGCGGCGGCGACGGCCGTCGCCGTTATGAGTGGGCGGGCCGGTCGAGGTCGGACAGGTCGAGCACGAAGCGGTAGCGGGCGTCGCCGCGGGTGATCGCCGACCGCGCCGACCGGCTCATGGACGCCGTCGAATTCGACGCCGACGACCTGCCCGGCTGGGCCGTGCGGATGTACGACGAGAACCTGCGCCATCCCGAACTGGTCCGCCTCGTGGCCTGGCTGCGGCTGGAACGACGTCCGACGGGACGCCTCGCCGATCCTTCCGGCGACGAGCCGAAGCTCGCCGCCATCGCCGCCGCCCAGGCCGCTGGACGGCTCCGCCAGGGCGACCCCTCCGACCTGCTGACCCTGGTCATCGCCATGGCCTGTGCCTGGTCCCCGACGAGCAGCGTCTACGTCGCCACCGCGGATGAGCCCGCCGCCGACCACGAGCGCCGCCGGGCACTCCTGCGCGAGTGCGTCGCCCGCGCCGTCGCTCCCTGACCGCCGGCACTCGTCAGGCGGCACTCGTCAGGCGGCACCGGTCGGACGGCACGGGTCGGACGGCACGGGGCGGCTCGCGCGGCAACGGCGATCCCGGCTCGATGCGCGCCGAGCCCGCCGCCGACGCCGGGGTCTGTGGCGATCGGTCAGGTGGCCCGGCGTCCGTGGCATCTACGGCGACCGGCCGGGTGGTCCGGCGATCGGTCAGGCGGCTCCCGCGGCTCCTTCGGCGTCGAGGTCGCGGGACAGCAGGTCCGCGAGGGCGGCGAGGGCCTCCTCCGCTCCCGGGCCCTCGGCCTCCAGGGTTACCTCGGTGCCGTGCTCGGCGCCGAGGGTCAGCACGCCCAGCATGCTGTTGGCGGGGACGGCCTTTCCGCCGCCCACACGGATGCGTACGGGCACCGTCTGCCGCGCCGCCGCCTCGACGAAGATCTTGGCGGGTCGGGCGTGCAGGCCGGAGCGCGAGGCGACCGCCACTGTCCTTTCCGGCATCGCGTTCCTCTCAGGACTCGGTTCAGAGATCGATTTCCGGGCTCGTTTTCCGGGCTCGTTTTCCGGGCTCGATCTCAGGGCTCGATCTCAGGGCTCGATGGTGACCTTGATGGCGGCGCCGCGGGCGACGACGTCGATGGCGTCCATGACCTCGTCCAGGCCGAGGCGATGGGTGATCAGGTCGGAGACCGGCACCGCGCCTTCGGCGATGAGCCGCAGGGCGCGGGCGTTGTGCGCCGGGCTCGACCCGTTGGCACCGACGATGGTCAGCTCGCGATAGTGCACGAGGTTGGAGTCACAGGCGATGATCGGGTCGTCCTTCGGCAGCCCGCCGAAGAAGCTGATCCGGCCCTGCCGCGCCGCCATCTGCAGCGCCTGCTGCTGGGCCGCACCCGAGGCCGCCGCCGTGATCACCACGTCGGCGCCCCGGCCCCCGGTCAGCTTGAGCACCTCGTCCACGAGGTCGGTCTCGCCCGAGCAGATCGCCGCGTCCGGCCGTACGAGATCGGCGGCCATGGCGAGGCGCTCGGCGTTCAGATCGGCGAGGAACACCCGGGCCGCGCCGCGCGAGCGGGCCAACCGCACGTGCAGGCAGCCGATCGGGCCCGAGCCGACGACGACCACGTCGTCGCCCTCGCCGACGCGGGCCAGCTCCTGCCCGTTGAGCACGCAGGCGAGCGGCTCGGCGAGGGACGCCTCGGCGAACCCGACGCCGTCGGGGATGCGGTTGAGCCCGTCCACGGCGAGCACCTTGGCCGGCACGACCATGTACTGCGCGAAGCCGCCGTCGTAGTGGTAGCCCATCGACTCCTGGTCGGGGCAGACCGTGAGGTGACCCCGGCGGCACTCCTCGCACTGGCCGCACGGGATCGCGGCGATCACCTGCACCCGGTCGCCCGGGCTCCAGCCGGTGACGCCCTCGCCGATCTCCACGATCTCTCCGGCGATCTCGTGGCCCATCACCCGGGGCGGCCTGATGTGGTGGTGCCCGAACCGGTAGATCTTCACGTCCGTGCCGCACGTCGAGCAGTTGCGTACGCGGATCTTGACTTCGCCGGGGCGGGCGACGGGCTCGGGCACCTCCTCCAGGCGGATGTCCCCAGGAGCATGGAAACGGGCGACTTTCACTCGGAGTCTTCCTCTCCGTCCGGTTGCAGAAGTTGGATGACCTGGTCGGCCTCGGTGGCCGCGCGCAGGGCCGCGGCGCGGTCCGGGTCGAGCAGGATCTGGGCGAGCTCCGCCAGCAGCCGCAGGTGGCCGTCCCCGCGGGCCGCGATGCCGACGCACACCGTCACGTGCTCGCCGTGCCAGTCGACGCCGTCCGGGAAGCGCAGCACGCAGATGGCGTCGTGGCGGACCGCCTCCTTCGAGGTCAGCGTGCCGTGCGGGATCGCGACGCCCTCGCCGACGTACGTGGAGATCGACCGCTCGCGTTCGAGCATGGCCTCGATGTAGCTCCCGTCGACGGCGCCGACCTCCTGGAGGACCGCGCCGCACTGCCGGATGGCGTCCTCGACGTCCGCCGCGGTCGCGGCAGTGCGTACGGCGCGGGGATCGAGGGGGAGCGGGGCCGTGCCGGCCCGGTCAGCCATCGATCCTGCCCCCGTTCTTGATGGCGGTGACGACCCGCGTCACGGCCGGGTCGCCGATGAAGACCTCGAACGGCACCAGCACGACGCCGGGCGCGCTCGCCCTGGCCCGGTCGGCCAGCCCGGTGTGGCACACGATCACGTCGGCGTCCCCGGGGATCGAGTTGACCGGGGTGTGCTCCACGCTGACCTGGGTGCCCTTGAGCTGCTTGCGCAGCGTGCTCGCCAGCATGACGCTGCTGCCCATGCCCGCGTCGCAGGCCACGATGAGCTTGCGGACGTCCTTGCCCTCGATGCTCGGCACGGTTCTACGCCTCCTTGGTGGCGGGCACGTTCTCGGCCGCCGTCTCGCCGGTTGTGTCGCGGTTTTCGTCGCTCGTGATGGCGGTGTCGCCGGTGTCGTCGGTGTCATTGAGGGTCGCGGCCCGCGCCGCGTCGTCCGCCCGGTCGCCGTTGGCGCGGCCGAAGCCCAGCAGCACTGCGGCGACGGCGAAGGAGACGGCCGTCGCGATCACGATGCCCGCGATCACGCCGAACCAGCCGCCCTTCGGGGTAACGGCCATGTAGGCGAAGATGCTGCCCGGCGACGGCGTCGCGACCAGGCCCGCCCCGGTGACCAGGAAGGTGAGCACGCCCGAGGCGCCACCGGCGATCACCGCGAGGATCAGCCGCGGCTTCATCAGCACGTACGGGAAGTAGATCTCGTGAATGCCGCCGAAGAAGTGGATGATCATCGCGGCCGGGGTGCTGGGACGCAGCGACCTCGGGCCGAACAGCAGGTAGGCGATCAGCAGGCCGAGGCCGGGGCCGGGGTTGGACTCCAGCATGAACAGGATCGACTTGCCGTGCTTGACCGACTCGGCGACGCCCAGCGGCCCGAGCACGCCGTGGTTGATCGCGTTGTTGAGGAACAGCACCTTGGCCGGCTCGATGATGACCGAGGCGATCGGCAGGAGCGAGTGGGTGACGAGCCACTCGACGCCGCTGCCCGCCACCTCGGTGATCTTCTCCACGATCGGGCCGATGGCGAGCACGCCGGCGATCGCCATGACGGCGCCGACGATGCCGGCGGTGAAGTTGTCGACCAGCATCTCGAAGCCGGCCCTGGTGCGCTCGGCGGTGAACCGGTCGACGTACTTGAGGATGAGCGCGGCCAGCGGGCCGACGATCATCGCGCCGAGGAACATCGGGACGTCCGCCCCGACGACCACGCCCATCGTGGCGACGGCGCCGACGACCGCGCCGCGCTGGGCGTGGACCATCCGGCCGCCGGTGTAGCCGATGAGAACGGGGAGGAGGGTGCTGATGATCGGGCCGACGAGCTCGGCGAGTGTCTTGTTCGGCAGCCACCCGGTCGGGATGAACAGGGCCGTGATGAGACCCCAGGCGATGAAGGCGCCGATATTGGGCATGATCATCCCGGCGAGATGGCCGCCGAAACGCTGGATCGTGGCCCGCACACCGGTGCCGGTGACAGTGGGGGTATAGGGCGTGGCCATTGACGTGCTCCTTCAGGGGGCGACCGGCCTGGCTGGCCGGTTGGTGGGGGTGGCGCTCATCCCCCGGGTATGAGCTGCCGGGCCGGGTCGGGGGGACCGATCCGGACGTGTGTGCGATCGATGTCGGCCGGGCCGGGCATCCGGCTGCCGGGCAGCCCGACTGCCGCGCCGGCCCAGGCGAGGCCCTCGGCGAGGGCCGTCCCGCCGCGGGCCCCCGCGGCGAGGAAGCCCGCCAGCAGGGCGTCGCCCGCGCCCACGCTGCTGCGCGGCTCCCCGACCGCGCACTCGCCGTACCAGACCTGGTCGTCGTCCTCGACCAGCAGCGCGCCGTCGGCCCCGAGGCTGGTCAGGACCGACCGCGCGCCCATGGCGCGCAGCTTGCCGACCGCGTCGAGCACGTCGCCGACGCAGGTGATCGCCGTGCCGGTGGCCTCGGCGAGCTCGTCGCGGTTCGGCTTGACGAGCGCGGGGCCGGCGTTCACCGCGCACACGAGGGCGGGACCGCTCGTGTCGACCGCCAGGTTGATGCCGGCGTCGGCGAACCGGCGGCACAGCCGGGCGTAGACGTCCACCGGCACGCCGGGCGGGAGGCTGCCCGATGCGACCACCCAGTCGGCCGACCGGGCGGCGTCGAGCACGGCGCCCGCCAGCGTGTCGAGCTCGGCGGGGGTCAGCGCGGTGCCCGGCTCGTTCACCTTGGTGACGGTGCCGTCGGGCTCGGCGATCGCGACGTTGGATCTGGTGGGACCCTCGACCGGCACGGGGATCATGTCGATGCCCTCGGCCGACAGCAGGTCGAGGAGCCGCCGCCCCTCGCTGCCGCCGTACGGGATGACCGCGCACGACCGGACGTCGTTGGCCAGCAGGGCACGTGAGACGTTGACGCCCTTGCCGCCGGGATCGAGGTGGGTGTCGGCCGCCCGGATGACGGCCCCGCGTGTCAGCGCGCCGACCTCGATCGTGCGGTCGAGGCTGGGGTTGAGGGTCAGGGTGAGGATCACGCCCGCACCACCTCCGGCCCGGCGGCGGCCAGCGCCGCGGCCTGGTCGGGGTCGAGCCCGGTGTCGGTGATGACGACGTCGATCTCGGCGAGCGTGGCGAAGCGCGCCAGGTAGGTGCCGGAGAACTTGGTGTGGTCGGCCAGCAGGACGGCGCGGTCGGCGCAGGCGATCATCGCCCGCTTGATCGCCGCCTCGGCCGGGTCGGGGGTGGTCAGGCCCTTGGCGACCGAGCAGCCGTTGGTGGCCATGAAGGCCACGTCGACGTTGAGCTGCGACAACTGCTGGATGGCCCAGTCTTCCACGGTCGCCAGCGTCCGGCCGCGCACCCGGCCGCCCAGCATGAGCACGGTCAGGTTGGGGCGGGCCGCGAGCAGCGTGGCCAGCGGAGGCGAGTTCACGACGACGGTGAGCTCGCGGTCCGGGGGCAGCGCCTGCACGAGCCGGCTCGTCGTGGAGCCCGCGTCGATGACCACGGAGCCGTCCTCGGGGAGCTCGGCCAGGGCGGCTTTGGCGATGCGCTCCTTCTCGGCCGTCATCACCTCGTCCCTGGCGGCCAGCGCGGGCTCGAACCCCAGGCGCTCGACCGGGATCGCGCCGCCGTGCACGCGCCGCAGGACGCCCGCGCGCTCCAGCGTGGTCAGGTCGCGGCGGATCGTCTCCGTCGTGACGCCGAACCGCTCGGCCAGCGTCACCACGTCGACCCGGCCGGCGTCGCGGGCCGCCCGCAGGATCTCCTGCTGCCGCTCCTCCGCGTACATCGTGTTGGTTCACCGCCGTTTCGATGTTGTTTCGTATGTGTTTATACCCGCCTGTGTTGGACGGTCAATAGCCGTGAGCATCACGAAACGGACGATGTGTGGAGATTCCCCGCGTGTATCTCGGGCGGCCGCGCGCCCGGTGCCCTCCATGTCACGTCTCGCGCATCCGGCACGTCTCTATAGGGGAGCGGAGACAAGGAGGCCAGATGCCCGCCGTGACCCAGGGGGAGCCCACCGCGGTCGCCAGTTTCGAAAGCAGCCGGGATCTGCTGTTCGGGGTGGCATACCGGGTGCTGGGCAGCGCGACCGACGCCGAGGACATCGTCCAGGAGGCGTGGCTGCGCTGGGACCGCGTCGATCACTCCCGCGTCGCCGACCCCCGGTCCTTCCTCGTCCAGGTCACGACCAGGCTCGCCCTCGACCGTCTGCGCTGGGCGAAGGCCCGCAGGGAGGCGTACGTGGGGCAGTGGCTCCCCGAGCCGCTGCCGACCGGGCCCGCGACCGAGGAGGGCGCCGAGCGGGCGGACTCGGTCTCCATGGCCATGCTCGTCGTGATGGAGACCCTCTCCCCGCTGGAGCGGGTCGTGTTCGTGCTGCGGGAGGCGTTCGAGTTCTCCTTCGCCGAGATCGCGGCGGTGGTCGGCCGGTCGGAGACCGCGGTCCGGCAGCTCGCCCGCCGCGCCCGCTCGAACGTCCGGGCCCGGCGGCCCCGCTTCCAGCAGGATCGTGAGGTCCGCAGGCGGGTGACCGAGCGCTTCCTGGCCGCCTGCCTGGGCGGCGATCTGCGGGCGCTGCTCGACCTGCTCGCCCCGGAGGTCACCCTGTCCATCGACGGGAACGGCGGCCGCGGCGTGGCCAGGAACCCGGTCGAGGGCGCGGCGAAGGTCGCCCGGCTGCTCGTGTGCGGCCTGCGCCGGGTGCTGCGTCCCGCGGACGCCGCGGCCGGGGCGACCGGCGACGTCGGGAGCGGATCCATCGTGGACGTCAACGGCGGGCCCGCGGCGCTCATCACCGCCGGGGGCGAGCCGATCGCCGTCATCGTGGTCGACGTCGACAGCGCCGGCCTCGTCACGCGGATCTGGATCATCGCCAATCAGGACAAGCTCGGCGGCGTCGGCGCGGGCCGGCGACCCGGAAGGAACAGGCATATCCGTGCCGCCGCAGGCTGACAGGCCGCGAGAGAAGCGACTTTCCCCATGACAGACAACGAGCACGAGAACGGGCGGCCGGAGCGGCGGGCACCCGCGCGCGTCATCGGCACGCCCTTATCGGACGCATCCTTTTCCGACTCCCACGGCGAGGAGCACGCCGTCCCCGGCGTCGTTCCGCAGGACGAACGGAAGGCGCGCAGGGCGGAGCGCATCGCGGCGCTGTGCTTCACGCTCGCCTTCGCCGCCCTCGTGGCCTTCCTCGTGGCCTACGTACGGTTCCAGGTCGGCGGCCTGAGCGCGACCGGCGCCTCGCACGTCGCGCTCGGCGGCGCGCTGACCCTGGCGCTGCTCGCGCTGGCCGCGGGGATCGTGATCTGGGTGCGCCAGATCATGCCGAAGTACGAGCTGGTCCAGCAGCGTCACCCCATGACCTCGCCCGAGGAGGTGCGGGCCGAGGTCGCGGCCACGTTCGTGCGAGGCGCGGGGGAGAGCGGCATCGTCAAACGCCGGCTGCTGCGCCGCACGCTGCTGCTCGCGGCGGCGCCACTGGGCCTGGCCCCGCTGGTGCTGCTGCGCGACCTCGACACCAGCGGCGCGCCCGGCGCGCGGCTCCACCGGCGGCTGGCGCACACGGTCTGGGGCGAGAAGACCAAGGACGGCAAGCCGCTGCGGCTCGTCGTCGAGGGCAGCGGCCAGCCGATCCGCGCCGCCGACTTCAACTCGCCCGGAGGCATCCTGTCGGTCGTCCCGGAGGGCTACGAACACGACCTGAACGTCCTGGCCAAGGCGACGGTGATCCTCATCAAGTTCCGTCCCGAGGAGCTCGGGCCCCGCACGAACCCGAACTGGACCCACGACGGGATCGTCGCCTACTCCAAGATCTGCACCCACGTGGGCTGCCCCGCGGCGCTGTACGAGCAGACCACCCACCACATCCTGTGCCCGTGCCACCAGTCCACCTTCGACGCCGCCGACGGGGCCAGGGTCGTCTTCGGCCCCGCCGCCCGGCCGCTGCCGCAGCTGCCGATCGGCGTCGACGAACAGGGCTACCTCATCGCGCTGGGGGACTTCCCCGCCCCCGTCGGTCCCGGCTACTGGGAGCGCGGCGACGCGGAGGCGCGGGCCAGGGAGAACGGAGGCCACTTTTGAGTGCAATGAAAACCGTGCCCGGACGCATCGCCGGGCCGGCAACCTTCCTCGACGAGCGCCTGGGCGCGGGCGGCTTCGTCAGGCGCAACATCCGCAAGATCTTCCCCGACCACTGGTCGTTCCTCCTCGGCGAGATCGCGCTGTATTCGTTCGTCATCCTGCTGCTGACGGGCACCTTCCTGACGTTCTGGTTCAAGCCGAGCATGGGGGAGATCCTCTACGACGGCACGTACGCCCCGCTCAAGGGCGTGACGATGTCCGAGGCGTACGCGTCCACGCTGAAGCTCAGCTTCGAGGTCCGCGGCGGCCTGCTCATCCGGCAGATCCACCACTGGGCCGCCCTCGTCTTCATCGGCGGCATGATGGCCCACGCGCTGCGGGTCTTCTTCACCGGCGCCTACCGCAAGCCGCGCGAGCTCAACTGGCTCATCGGCGTGGTGATCCTCTCCATCGCGCTGTTCGAGGGCCTGACCGGCTACTCGCTGCCCGACGACCTGCTGTCCGGCGCGGGCCTGCGGGTCACCCAGGGCGTGGTCATCGGGCTGCCCGTGGTCGGCACCTACCTCAACTTCTTCCTGTTCGGAGGCGAGTATCCGGGCGAGGACGTCATCTCCCGCTTCTATTCGATCCACATCCTGCTTCTGCCCGGCCTGATCCTGGCGCTGGTCACCGCGCACCTGATCCTCATGTGGGTGCAGAAGCACACCCAGTTTCCGGGCAAGGGCCGCACCAACCGCAACGTGGTCGGCGCGCCCTTCTACCCGGCCTTCATGGCGAAGTCGGGGGCGTTCTTCCTGTTCACGTTCGCCGTGATCGCTGGTCTCGGCACGTTCGCGCAGATCAACCCCGTCTGGCTGTACGGGCCGTACTCGCCGGCCGACGTCTCGGCCGGCTCGCAGCCCGACTTCTACCTGGCCTTCCTCGAAGGGGCGCTGCGCATCATGCCCGCCTGGGAGATCAACCTCTTCGGCACGGCCGAGGCGGGCACGATCCCGCTCAGCGTGGTCATCCCGGCGCTGGTGCCCCTGGGCTTCGTCATCGTCGGCATGGCGCTCTACCCGTTCGTCGAACGGTGGATCACCGGTGACCATCGCGAGCACCACCTCGCGGACCGGCCGCGCAACAATCCGCACCGCACCTCGATCGGCATGGCGGTCATCGCCTTCTACGGCGTGCTCTGGCTGTTCGGCGGCAACGACATCATCTCGGCCAACTTCCGCGTCGATCTCTACACGACCACCTGGGCCGGGCGGATCCTCGTGTTCGTCGCGCCCGCCCTGGCCTACGCGATCACCTACCGCGTCTGCCTGGGGCTGCAGCGCTCCGACGCCGCGGTGCTCGCGCACGGCGTGGAATCGGGGGTGATCAAGCGGCTGCCCAACGGCGGGTATGTCGAAGTCCACTCGCGGCCGGCCGAGGACATCGAGGCGCATCTGCGCGGCAGGGAACCGGTGCCGGTGCTGTCGTACGACGAGACCGTGCCCCCCAAGGGGCTGCGCGGGCCGCTCGGCAGGCTGCGCCTGCGCATGTCCAGAGCGTACGGCGGGGAGAAGATCCCACCGGTCAACGGTCATCCGCACGACGAGGACGGGCAGGCCGCACTCCCGCGGGGACAGGGAGCACTGCCGGAGGGACAGGGAGCACTGCCGGAGGGACAGAGCCGCGCGCTGACGCGCTGACCGCTCTCGTGCGGGCGGGTCCGGAGGGTTCCTCCGGGCCCGCGCCGTCGTGATCCGGGCCGGGTCAGGGATCCCACTGCTCCGGCACCCGCCACTGCGGTTCCTCTGGGTCGGCGGGACGGATCTCGGTGAGCAGCTTGAGCGTCACCGGCCGCAGCCGCTGCCACGCCTCGACCGGCCAGCGCAGGCTCACCGAGGGGAACACGGTCTCCAGCACGATCTTCAGATAGGGGCGGCCGGAGTGGCCGACCGGGACCTCCGTGCACAGGCCGGACACGCCCGCGGAGACCTGCCGCCTGCCCAGCCGCAGCCGCGCGTTCCCCAGGACCTGGTTCGGGGGGTCCTGGGCCTCCAGGTCGACGGACTCCCAGAAGAGCACGGGCGCCTCGTCCTCCTGCAGCCACGACGGGTAGACCGGCAGCGGCAACTGCAGCGTGAACCCCGCCAGGAGCCCGGCGGGGCGCAGATAGAAGGACCCGTGGAAACAGGGGAGTTCGTGCAGGAGCCGCGGCCCCTTCGACGTCGTCATCGACAGCGTTCCCTCGCTGGCGTCCATGGCGATCCGCCACGCGCTGGGATCGGTGTAGGAGGCGTCCGGTGTGAAGACCATCAGATGCTCCCTCGAAGTGCGGACTGGGAGAGGCGGCGATGGTGCGGCGCGGAGGGGGTCCGCGAATCGGGCCGCCAAAAGAAAGACGTTTCCAGGGGGCCGGAACGTGACATCGGGATTGCATCGAGAATTCACCGGCCGTTCCTGTGTCACATTTCGCGGGCCGCCTTCGTCTTGATGGGAAAGGCGAGCGGGGTCTCGCCGTGACCGCAGGGTGAGAGAGAGGAAAACAAATCTGGGCGCAACGGTTTCCGGGGTGTAAGTTGCGGGTCGGGAAGAAACCGCTGAAGCGTGGGGCGCAGGGCTCGTCGGCGCCGTTCCTGTAGGTGTTCCCGGCGAATGGCGGGGGCCAGTCACCGGACCGGTTCGTTATGGTCCGGACGCCGGACCACGATTACGAGGAGGGTGTATGGAGCGTAATCCGGAACGGCCGGCCGAAGAACGGCGCCGCGCGTCCCAGGCGTTCGAGGAGCACGCCGCGCTGCTCCACGAGGTGGCCCGCAGCATGCTCGGCGACGCCGGGGAGGCCGCGCGCGTGGTCGAGGAGGCCCGCACCCGCTGGCTGGCCGGTCAGGGTGACCCTTCGGAGGGCTCCCCGGACGCGCTCATCGGGCTGGTCTCCGTGCTGGCGCTCACCCGCCTGCGGGCCGCCCAGGCCAACGGCGAGGAGCACATCGGCCCGTGGCTGCCCGAGCCCCTGCGCGGCGAGCCCGATCTGAAGATGGCCGAGTCGGTCTCCGCGGCCCTCGCGACCGTCCTCGGCATGCTCGACCAGGAGGAGCGGACGGTCTTCATGCTGCGCCACGGGTTCGGGCTCGCGTACGCCGACATCGCCTCGGTGACCGGGCTCACCGAGGAGGGAGTGCGCGGAATCGACGCCAGGGCGAAGGCGCAGGTGCGCTGCGAGGTTCCCCACCTCTGACGGGCCGGCGGCACCGAGGAGCCGGGCGGCCGTGTCAGCCAGGGCGGCGTGTGCGTCCGAGGGCGGGCCGTGCATCTGAGGAAAACACACAGTTGACCACCCGCCGGGCCACCCGCGCCCTGTGCCACCTGAGCGCTGTGCCACCTGCGCCCGCGCTCTGTGCCACGCGAGCGCTGTGTCGTCCGAGCGCTGTGTCGTCCGAGCGCTGTGCCGCCCGCGCCCGCGGTTCAGCCTCCCCGCTCCGTCAGCCCGTACAGGTTGCCGTCGTGGCCGCGGATCTGCGCCCACCGGCCGTTTTCCCGCCAGGGGGTGGCCTGCGGCGCCACGACGATCTCCACTCCCCGCGCCCGCAGGTCCCGGCACGTGGCGTCGAGATCGTCGCAGTCGAACCAGCCGTGGGTCATCCGCCCCGCGCGGGCGTGGAGCGCCTCCAGGATCTCCGGCTCGACGGCGGCGAGCGCCACGCAGGTCTGCGCGCCCGGCGGGCGCACCTCGACCCAGCGCCGGCCGTCGCCCAGGGGGACGTCGGCCGCGAGCTCGAAGCCGAGCGTCCCCGTGAGGAACTCCAGGGTCCTGCCCTGGTCGCCGACGTAGAGCACGGCGAGCCGCGGATTGACGATCACGACGCCTCCCGGTGACCGCCGCCGCTCACCCGCCCCGCATGCGACAGCGGGCGGGGCTCGGACGGCGGGGCCGCCACCGGCGACGGGACGTCGGCGAGGCCGAGCCGCACCCCCTTCAGGCGTTCGGGATCGCCGATGACGTCGATGGACGCGATGCGATCGCCGACGACGCCGATCTCCAGGACGAGCAGCAGGCGTCCGCGCGGGGCGATCACCGCACCCACGGCGCCGTTGACGAGAGCCGGCCAGGCGAAGCGGGCCCTGCGGATGTTGGTGCGCGTCTCCTCGGCCACGGCGCGTGCGCCCCGCACCTCCGCCGGCGCCTTGGCCTGCCCGCGCAGGGCCGCGTAGTCCGCCCGGCGGACGACGTCGGGGGCCAGCACCGCGAGCAGGGCGTCGAGGTCGCCCGCCCTGGAGGCGGCCAGGAAGGCGTCCACGACCGCGCGCTGCCTGGCGAGGTCGGCGTAGGGGATGTCGGCCGAGCCGTGCACCCGGCGGCGGGCCCGGCTCGCCAGCTTCTTGGCGGCCGCCGGAGTGCGTTCCACGATCATGGCGATCTCGTCGAACGGCACGGCGAACAGGTCGTGCAACACGAAGGCGGCGCGCTCGGCGGGGCCGAGCGTGTCGAGGACCACCAGCAGGGCCAGACCGACGGAGTCGGAGAGCACCGCCTCGTCCGCCGGGTCGGCCGCCTCGTCGTGGGGAGCCAGCATGTCGAGCTCGGTGAGGTCGGCGAGGTCCTCACGCCGGCGGGTGCGCGAGCGCAGCATGTCGAGGCAGACCCGCCCGGTGATCGTCGTCAGCCAGGCGGTCATGTTGTCGACCGAGCCGGAGTCGGCGCGGGAGGCGCGCAGCCAGGTCTCCTGCACCGCGTCGTCGGCCTCGTCGGCGCTGCCCAGCATGCGGAACGCGACGCCGCGCAGATGCCCTCGCGATCGGTCGAAGTGCTCGGCCAATTGGGCCTGGTCGTTCATCGGTCACCTTTCACCGTCGCGGTTCGTCGTATGAGTGAGAGGACGAACGCAGGTTTGACAAGGAGCCTTGAGTGCCCGTACTGATTATTGTTGCCGGTTCGTTTGAACCTACATGACGGGAAGGCTCACCGAGGGGTGCCTCTCCGGCATGAGGCACACCGGCCGGTCGCCGTCCGAGGTGCATCTTATCCTCATGGCGGCCGCCCATACTTTCTCGCCGTTCCGAAAATAGATGATCGCGACCGAAATCGGCGTCCGCTGAGGCTGAAATGCGTGCGCGGGGCCCGGCCGTGTGGTCCGGGCCCGCGGATTCGGCTCGTGCGGATCCGTCCGAACGGGTCGCCCCCTGAGCGCGGGTGATGGCTCCGCGAAGTTTGCGGTCAATGCGATCCGGCGCATTTCCGCCTTATGTCGGCATCGAGACACGTGAACGGCGCGTCGCGGTCCCGCACGGGGCGTCGCGGTTGATATCGAATTCAATGAATAACTTGCCAGGAATGGGCCCCCTGCTGCTCTGGCATCGCAATTGGCCGGAACATAGGCTGAACCCGAGTTGAGCTCCTGTGAAGAAATCGCCTCGCCCTTGTTCCTTCAAGGAAGGTCCCGCAGTGTCACTTCACACCGCAGCCGACGCCGATCGCGTACTCGCCACCCGCCTTGCCGACGTGGCGGATCTGCGCCACCTGCCCTGGGAGATCGTCCCCGTCCGCCACCTCACGTCCTCGCTCTCGCCGCGCAAACGACGTGAGGACCCGGAACATGTCCGGCTGCTCGCGGAGACGGATCGCGCCCTCGATCCGCTTCTCGTGCACCGGCCGACGATGCGTGTGATCGACGGCATGCACCGGTTGCGCGCCGCCGTGCTGAAGGGGAGGAGCGAGATCGCGGTCCGGTTCTTCGACGGAAGCGAGGCCGACGCGTTCGTGTTGTCGGTCCGGCTCAACGTGGGCCACGGACTGCCTCTGACGCTCGACGAACGGAAGGAGGCGGCCCGGCGCATCCTCGCCTCGCATCCGCACTGGTCTGACCGGGCGGTGGCCGAGAGCACGGGGCTGAGCGCGAAGACCGTCGCCACGGTTCGCCGCCGGCTCGACGGGCAGGAGGGGCTCCAGCACTCCCGCGTGGGCCGCGACGGCAGGTCGAGGCCGCTCAGCAGCATCGAGGGGCGACGCAGCGCGGCCGCCCTGCTGGCGGCCAACTCGGAGATCTCCCTTCGCGAGCTGTCCAGGAAGACCGGGCTCTCGGTGGGCACGGTCCGCGACGTACGCGAGCGGCTCGGCCGCGGGCAGGATCCGATCCCGGAACGGCTTCGCGCCAGGGAGAGGTCCGGCGCCGGGCCGCGCGGCACGACGACGCCGGCACGGGACCAGGACGCGGAGGCCCGGCGGGTGGGGGAGGCGCGCCGCAGGCCCGGGGGGAGCAGCCGAAGGGGCGAGACGAGGCCGGGCCGCGGGGCGGGGGAGGCCGTGGAGACGGTGGTCATGCTGCGCAAGCTCGCGCGTGACCCGTCGCTGCGGGCGACCGAGTCGGGGCGGCTGCTGCTGCGGATGCTCCTCGCCACCGAGGTGGGACCGGCCCAATGGAAGGAGATCGCCGAGGCGATTCCCTCCCATTGCATGCCGCTCGTCCGTGCGGTCGTGCTGCAGAGATCGGAGGAATGGAAACAGCTCGCGAGCATGGTGCCGGCCGCTTTCTCGGCGTGACGGCGAATGGCTTCACCGGTCCGCCATGAAATCGACGGAGGTGCCCTGAGCCGAAAGTAGCAGGGTGAAATATCGCCATTAATCGGTATCTGTTGGAGGGTTCATCGTGTCAGAGACGACTCGCTTTCCGGGAAGCGACGAAGAGATCGAACTCCGGAAGATCAACCGAGCGACGGTCGAGAAGTACATGAACACCAGAGGCGAGGACCGGCTGCGGCGGCACCTGCTGTTCACCGAGGACGGCGTCGGCGGCCTGTGGACCAACGACACCGGGCAGCCGATCGCGATCCGCGGCCGCGACCGCCTCGGCGAGCACGCCGTCTGGTCGCTGAAGTGCTTCCCCGACTGGGTCTGGACCAACATCCAGATCTTCGAGACGCACGACCCGAACTTCTTCTGGGTCGAGTGCGACGGCGAAGGCGCCATCCGCTTCCCCGGCTACCCCGAAGGCCACTACAGGAACCACTTCCTGCACTCCTTCCAACTGGAGAACGGGAAGATCAAGCTGCAGCGCGAATTCATGAACCCGTTCGAGCAGCTGCGCGCGCTGGGCATCCCCGTACCCGAGATCAGGCGTGAGGGAATCCCCACCTGACGCCCGCCGCCTGCCGCGGAGCGGCGGCGGCCACTGGACGACCCCTGCCGTCCCCCGGCCGGGCGACGACGACGGCGCCGAGAGCGCCTCGAACCCCCATGGAGAACCGTGGACGACGTGATGCCCGCCATCCGGTTGGACGCCGCGCTGCAGCAGCCGGAGTGGAGCGATGTCTCGCAGGTCCAGCGCGTCAAGGAAGTGCTCGCCTCCCGGCCCCCGCTCGTCAGGCCCGCGGATGTGCGCACGCTGCGCGCCCTCCTCGCGGAGGTCGCCGCGGGAAACTCCCTGGTCGTACAGGCCGGGGACTGCGCGGAGAACCCGGAGGAATGCACGCCGGAGCACGTGAGCCGCAAGTCCGCGGCGCTGGACGTGCTGGCCGGCGCGCTCAAGATGATCACACACAAGCCCGTGCTGAGAGTCGGCCGCATCGGCGGCCAGTTCTCCAAGCCGCGTTCCAGCCCGATGGAGAAGGTCGGCGACCTCACCCTCCCGGCGTTCCGCGGGCACCTGGTCAACGGCCCGGAGCCGACGGCCGAGAGCAGGCAGCCCGATCCGCTGCGGATACTCACCGGCTACATGGCGGCCAGCGACATCATGGACCACCTCGCCTGGCGCGGCTCGTCCGCCCGGTCGCCGATCGACCCGCCCGTGTGGACAAGCCACGAGGCGCTGCTCCTCGACTACGAGGTCCCCATGCTCCGCAGGGACGGGTCGGGACGGCTGATCCTCGGCTCGACGCACTGGCCCTGGGTCGGCGAGCGGACGCGGCAGGTGGACGGCGCGCACGTCGCGCTGCTGTCCGAGGTCACCAACCCGGTCGCCTGCAAGGTCGGCCCGAAGACGACCAAGGACGAGCTGCTCGCCCTGTGCGAGCGGCTCGACCCCGAACGAGAGCCGGGCAGGCTCACGCTGATCTCCCGGATGGGCGCGGACCAGGTCGCCTACACCCTGCCGCCGCTCGTCGAGACCGTCAGGTCCGCCGGGCACCCGGTCATCTGGCTCTGCGACCCCATGCACGGGAACACGCTGGTCACCCCGTCGGGGCACAAGACGCGCGTCGTGCCGACCATGCAACGTGAGGTCCGCGAGTTCGTGGCCGCGGTCGAGAGCGCGGACGGCGTGCCCGGCGGCCTCCATCTGGAGACGACACCCGACGACGTCACCGAGTGCGTCGCCGACGAGAGCGGCTTCGACCACGTCGGCGACCGTTACACCAGCTTCTGCGACCCCCGGCTGACCCTCTGGCAGGCGGTCTCGGTCATCTCAGCCTGGGGCGGCTGACGCGACGGACACCAGGAAGGTCGTTATATGTCCGGCATACCCACAATCAAGCCGTACCTCCTCCCGGCCGCGGGCGACCTGCCCGCCAACCACGCCGGATGGACGCCCGACCCCGCTCGTGCCGTGCTCCTGATCCACGACATGCAGCGTTACTTCGTCAGGCCGTTCCCCGAGCCGATCAGGAAGGAACTCGTCGGCAACATCGCGCTGCTGCGCGAGCGGAGCGCCGCGCTCGGCGTGCCCGTGGGCTACACGGCTCAGCCCGGTGACATGACCGAGGAGCAACGCGGGCTCCTCAAGGACTTCTGGGGGCCGGGCATGCGCCGCGCCCCGGAGGACCGGCTCGTCGTCGACGAACTCGCCCCCGCACCCGGCGACTGGATGTTCACCAAGCTGCGCTACAGCGCCTTCTTCCGCTCCGACCTGCTGGAGCGCATCCGGCGCAGCGGCCGCGACCAGCTCGTCGTCTGCGGCGTGTACGCCCACGTGGGCGTGCTCATGACGGCCGTCGACGCGTTCACCAACGACCTGGAGACGTTCCTGGTCGCCGACGCCGTCGCCGACTTCACCGCCGGCTACCACCGCATGACCGTCGAGTACGCGGCAGAACGCTGCGCGGTCGTCCTGACGGCCAAGGAGGTGTTCGCGTGAACGGGCCGGACCCCGGCGGGGGCGACCTGCTCGGCGCCGTGCTGGAGCTCCGTGCCCCGGCCTTCGCGCTGCTGCACCGGCCCGAGGCGAACGGGCCGGGCCTGCTCGACGTGCTGACGGGCGAGATCGCGCACCTTCGCGAGCTCGCGGACGTCCCGCTGCCCGGCCCACGGGAGCCGGCGGCGGGCGGCTCCCACCACGCGCTCGTCGTCGTCCCCTATCGGCAGGTCCGCGAACGGGGCTTCGCCTGCGCCGACGACGGCGCCCCGCTCATCGCGATGACCGTGACGCGGCAGGGCGTGGTTCCGGTCGCCGAGGCGCTCGACCGGATACCCGATCTGCCCTTCGCGGTCTCGGGCGGGCACTTCGACGTGAGCGACGACGACTACGCCGAGATCGTCCGCAGGGTCGTCAAGGAGGCGATAGGCGAGGGGGAGGGGGCCAACTTCGTCATCAAGAGGTCCTTCGTCGCCGACATCGGGAACTACACGCCGCGCTCCGCCCTGGCCTTCTTCCGGCGGCTGCTGGAGGTCGAGTCGGGCGCGTACTGGACCTTCGTGGTGCACACCGGCGAGCGGACGTTCGTGGGCGCCACCCCCGAGCGGCACGTGACGCTGCGGAACGGCGTCGCGACCATGAACCCGATCAGCGGCACCTACCGCTATCCGCCGTCCGGCCCCTCGCTGCACGGGGTCATGGACTTCCTCGCCGACCGCAAGGAGTCCGACGAGCTCTACATGGTCCTGGACGAGGAGCTCAAGATGATGGCGCGGATCTGCGAGCCCGGCGTCCGCGTGACGGGCCCCCGGCTCAAGGAGATGGCGCGTCTCGCGCACACGGAGTATTTCATCGAGGGCGAGACCGGCTGGGACGTGCGCGACATCCTCCGCGAGACCATGTTCGCCCCGACCGTCACGGGCAGCCCGGTGGAGAACGCCTGCCGGGTCATCGACCGGCACGAGCCGTACGGCCGGGGCTACTACAGCGGGGTCGTCGCCCTCATCGGGCGTGACGAGGACGGCAGGCAGACCCTCGACTCCTCCATCCTCATCCGGACCGCCGACATCGACCGCGCCGGCCGGGCGCGGATGGGCGTCGGCGCCACGCTCGTACGCCACTCCGATCCGATGTCGGAGGTCGCGGAGACCCGGGCGAAGGCCGCGGGCCTGCTCGCGGCGCTCGACACCGGCGACAGCGGCCGGCTCAGGGCCCGCCCGGAGGTCCGCGAGGCGCTGGAGCGGCGCAACGCGAACATCGCCGGCTTCTGGCTGGGCGGCCACCCCGGGGACATGCCGGCCGAGCCGGTGCTGACCGGGGTGCGCACGCTCATCGTCGACGCCGAGGACACCTTCACCTCGATGCTGGACCACCAGCTGCGCAGCCTGGGCATGTCGGTGACCGTACGGCGCCACGACGAGGCCCCCTCGCTGGACGGCTACGACCTGGTCGTGCTGGGGCCCGGACCCGGCGACCCCCGCGACCCGGCCCACCCGAAGATCGCTTTCCTGCGGGCGGTGGCGGATGCCCTCCTGTCCGCGCGCCGCCCCTTCCTGGCCGTCTGCCTCAGTCACCAGGTGCTGTCCGCCCGTCTCGGGTTCGCCCTGCAGCGCCGCGACATCCCCAACCAGGGGGTGCAGAAGGAGATCGGCCTGTTCGGCGCGCGGGAGCGCGTGGGGTTCTACAACACCTTCGCCGCCCGGGCGGAGGCGGACCTGGCCGAGATCGACGGCGTCGGCACCGTGGAGATCTGCCGCGATCCGGCGACCGGTGAGGTGCACGCGCTGCGCGGCCCGTGCTTCTCCTCCATCCAGTTCCACGCCGAGTCGGTGCTCACCGAGAACGGCCCGCGCATCCTGGGCTCCTTGATGAAAGGACTGCTGTCGTGACCATCGCTGGCCAGTCCGTGCTGGAGGGCGCGCGTCCCTACGTGGTCGTCGACGCGTTCACCGACACGCCGCTGCAGGGCAATCCGGTCGCCGTCTTCTTCGAGGCCGAGGACCTGCCGGACGAGCGGATGCAGCGCATCGCCAGGGAGATGAACCTGTCGGAGGTCACCTTCGTCCTCCCGCCCCGGCTGGGTGGCGACGCCCGCATCCGCATCTTCACCCCCGTGAACGAGCTTCCGTTCGCCGGGCATCCGCTCCTGGGCACCGCCATCGCGCTGGGCGAGGGACGCGGGGGCGACCGGCTCCGGCTGGAGACGGCGATGGGCGTCATCGCCTTCGACCTGAAGCGCGTGAACGGCAGGGTCGTCGCCGCCGAGATGGAGCAGCCCGTCCCGACCTGGACGGAGTTCGACCGGGCCGGGGAACTGCTCGCCGCGCTCGGCCTGACCTCCTCCGCGCTGCCCGTCGTGATCTATCACAACGGTCCCCGGCACGTCTTCGTCGGGCTGGAGAGCACGGCGGCGCTGTCCCGGGTCAACCCGGACCAGCGCGCGCTCGCCGCCTTTCCCGACATGGCGACCAACTGCTTCGCCGGTTCCGGCTCGACCTGGCGCAGCCGGATGTTCTCGCCCGCGTACGGCGTGGCCGAGGACGCGGCCACCGGGTCGGCGGCCGGCCCGCTGGCGATCCATCTCGCCCGGCACGGGCGCATCGGGTTCGGGCAGTGGATCGACATCCACCAGGGCGTCGAGATGGGCCGGCCCTCGCTCATGCGGGCCCGCGCCGACGGAACCGCGGACCACGTCACCTCCGTACGGGTCGGCGGCTCGGGCGTGACCGTCGCCCGCGGAGTGATCTACGCCTGAACGGCGCGACCGGCCCGTCCGGCCGGGTCCCCCCTTCCCGCCCCCTCCCCTTGCCACCCCCTTCCGCCCTTTTCCACCCCCTCCCCACCCTTGCCATCGGGGACGGCCGTGCCCTGCGGCCGTCCCCCCGCTCCCCACAGCTCGCGGAGGCGACAGTGAGCAGCAGGTTCGAGAGTCTGACCGGGACCATCGACCCGGCGTTCCCCGAGTACGACATGCCGCCCGCCGAACCGATGGACCTCGCGCGGCAGTGGATCGCCGGGGCGGTGGAGGCCGGGGTGCGCGAACCGCTGGCCCTCGCGCTCGCGACCGCCGACCGCGGCGGCCGGGCCTCCACCCGCATGGTCGCCGTCATCGACGTCGGCGACCGCGGCCTGGTCTTCACCAGCCACAGCACCAGCAGGAAGGGCCGGGAGATCGCGCAGACCGGCTGGGCCTCGGGCCTGCTCTACTGGCGCGAGACCGCCCGGCAGCTCAGCCTCTCCGGCCCGGTGGCCATGCTGCCCGAGCCCGAGGCGGAACGACTGTGGAACGCCCGGCCGGTGCCGCTGCACGCGATGTCGGTGGCCTCCCGGCAGAGCGAACCCCTTGAGGACGTCGCCCGGCTCAGGTCGGAGGCGGAGCGCCTGGCGTCCTACGGAACCTCCCTGCCGCGCCCGGCGCGCTTCGCCGGATATCGCCTGGAGCCTGCCGCCGTCGAGTTCTGGTCGGCCGACGCCGACCGGCTGCACCGGCGGCTGCGTTACGACCGGACCCCCTCCGGTTGGCACATCTCACGGCTGCAGCCGTGACCCCCTCCCGCAGGGACAGGAAACACGAAGGAGTGCAACCTTGACCGACACGACGACCGACACGACGACCGGCACGACAGACACCGACTTCGACGCGATCGTCGTCGGCACCGGCTTCGCCGGAATCTACATGCTCCACAAGCTCCGCAACGAGCTCGGCTTACGGGTGCGGGCCTTCGACCGGGCCGGCGGCGTGGGCGGCACCTGGTACTGGAACCGCTACCCCGGCGCCATGTCGGACGTCGAGGGCTTCGTCTATCGCTACTCCTTCGACAAGCAGATGCTCCAGGAATGGAACTGGACCACCAAGTACACCCCGCAGCGGGAGCTCCTCGCCTATCTCGAGGCGGTCGTCGCCAAGCACGACCTGGGCAGGGACATCCAGCTGAACACCGGCATCGAGAGCGCGGTGTTCGACGAGTCGCGCGGCGTCTGGACCGTCGGCACCGACACCGGTGAGAGCTTCACCGCACGGTACGTCGTCACCGCGCTCGGGCCGCTGTCGACGGCGAACATCCCCGACATCAAGGGCCGCGACCGCTTCCGGGGCAGGATCGTCCACACCGGCTCCTGGCCCGACGACCTGACGATCGAGGGCAGGCGCGTCGGCGTCGTCGGCACGGGATCCACCGGCACCCAGTTCGCCTGCGCCGCCGCCAAGGTGGCCGGGCATCTGACGGTGTTCCAGCGCTCGGCGCAGTATTGCGTCCCGTCCGGCCACGGCCCCGTCACCGAGGAGCACGTCGCGGAGGTGCGCGCGTCGTACGACCGCATCTGGGAGCAGGTGCGCAACTCCCGCGTCGCCTGCGGATTCGAGGAGAGCGACGTCCCCGCCATGAGCGTCTCCGAGGAGGAGCGCCGGCGGGTGTTCCAGGAGTACTGGGACAAGGGCAACGGCTTCCGCTTCATGTTCGGCACGTTCTCCGACATCGCGACCGACCCGGAGGCCAACGAGGCCGCGGCGGAGTTCATCCGGTCGAAGATCCGCGAGATCGTGAAGGACCCGGAGACGGCGCGCAAGCTGACGCCGAGTGACTTCTACGCCAAGCGCCCCATCTGCAACCCCGACTACTACGAGATCTTCAACCGCGACAACGTCTCACTGGTCAGCATCAAGGAGACGCCGATCAAGGAGATCACTCCCACGGGAGTGCTCACCGAGGACGGCGTGGAGCACGAGCTCGACATCCTGGTCTTCGCGACGGGCTTCGACGCCGTGGACGGCAGCTACAAGCGAATGGACATCCGCGGCCGGGACGGCGTGCCGATCCGGGACCACTGGGACGACGGGCCCACCAGCTACCTCGGCGTCGCCACCCACGGCTTCCCCAACCTGTTCATGGTCCTCGGCCCGAACAGCGCCTTCAGCAACCTCCCGCCCGGCATCGAGACGCAGGTCGAGTGGATCGGCGACCTGATCCGTACGGCGGAGGAGAACGGCACGACCGTTATCGAGGCCACCAGGGACGCAGAGGACGAGTGGACCGAGACCTGCAGGAAGCTCGCGGACTACACGCTCTTCCCCAAGGTCAAGTCGTGGATCTTCGGCGCCAACATCCCCGGCAAGAAGAACAGGGTCATGTTCTACTTCGCGGGGCTCGCCTCCTACCGGCTCAAGCTCGGCGAAGTGGCCGAGGCGGGCTATGAGGGATTCGACCTGCACGCCAGCCCCTCGCTGACGCCGGCCTGAGGCAGGGCCGACCTCGGCCTCAGGCCGGGGAAGGGCACGCCCGCCGGGGTCCCGTGACGGACCCCGCGGCGGGCTCCGGGTGGGTCCGGCGCCGACGTCGGCGCGGCGTCGCGCGCCGGACCCATTCACCCGGGCGCAACCACACACCGGGCGCACCCGTGCACCGCGCCCACCGGACCGACCCACTGGGCGCGTTCACCGGGGGCATCCGCGCGCAGGGATGACCCACCCACCGCACCCGTGCGGCGGACCGATGCACCGGGCGCATTCAGCGTGCGCACTCGCGCCGGACTGACGCACCGGGGGCACCCGCGCACTGGACTAACCCACCCACCCACCCACCCACCGCAGCCACGCACTGGGGGCACCCAGCCGACCGGACCGACGCACCGGGCGCATCCACACACGGCACCCAACCAACCCACCGGGCCCAGGCCGGTCCCGCGGTCCTGTGCCGGGGTCCCGCTCCGGATGCTGCTCCTGTGACCCGGCTTCTGTGGGGCGGCGAGAGGGTGCGCGAGGACGGCCGTGAAGCCGTCCGGCGTGCCCGGTTGCGATAAGCGGTATTTCCTGCTCTGCGTGCGCGATATTCGGAGAGATGCTCATGTTCGGAATCCTGTTTAATCAACAATCGGGCTTGACTGAATTGGTTCTTTGTCGGATACGATGAAGTCATGAGTGAGACAGTGATTCGGGTCGGCGATCAGCTCGCGACATTCATCAACGTCTTCGACGTCGACCCCTCGCAGCAGCAGGAACTCATCGCCATTCTCGACGAGGGTGTCGAGAAGGTCATGCGGCACCGGCCCGGCTTCATCTCGGTGAACATTCTCGCCAGCCTCGACGGCAGCCGGGTCGTGAACCTCGCCCAGTGGCGCAGCCCGGACGACATCAAGGCCACCGCGGCCGACCCCGAGGCGCAGGTCTTCGCGAAGAGGGCGGCGGAGATCGCCAAGGCGGTCCCCCAGGCGTACAAGGTCGTCTCCGTGCATCACGCCTGACCAGGAACTTCCCGGTCGGAAACCAGAAGCCGGCCAGGGCCCCGGCACAGCGAGCCCCGTCCCGCCTCTCGGCATCGGCGGGACGAGGCCCCGCCCGCACTCCGTAAGCGGGCTTCTGTCCGGGGCCCGGCCCCTATCTCCCCACTACTGCGGCGCACCACTGAAGTGACCCCTCTGAAGTGACCCCTCTGAAGTGCCACCTCTGAAGTAACGCAGAGTAGCCATCTCCGGCTCAGGGAGCGCGACGCCATGACGACTGCCAACACCGCCGACATCGTGATCGCGGGTGCGGGGATCGGAGGGCTGGCCACCGCGCTCGCCCTGCACGCCGAAGGAATCGACGTGGTCGTGCTGGAGGCCGCGGCCGAGCTCCGGCCCCTCGGAGTGGGGATCAACATCCAGCCGGCCGCGATCGGCGCGCTGACCGAGCTCGGGCTCGGCGAGGCGCTGGCGGCCGCCGGCATCCGCACCCGCGAGCACCGATACCTCGACCACAGGGGCGCCATCCTGTGGACCGAGCCCCGGGGCGTCGCCGCAGGTCACCAACACCCCCAATACTCCATTCACCGCGGTGAGCTGCAGATGCTCCTGCTCGCGGCCGTTCAGGACCGGCTCGGCCCCCACGCGGTGCGCACCGGGCTTCGCGTCGACGGCTTCCGGCAGACCGCCTCCGGCGTCCGCGTCCTCGCGTACGACGAGGCGGGCGGGATGGTCGAGTTCGAGGCCGCCGCGCTGGTCGGCGCCGACGGGATGCACTCGGCGGTCAGGTCTCAGCTCCACCCCGGCCGTGGTGCGCTGTCTCCGGCGGGAGTCGACATGTGGCGGGGCCTGTCCGAGATGGACGAGTTCCTCGACGGGCGCACGATGATCCTGGTCAACGACGAGCGGGCCACCCGGCTGATCGCCTATCCGATCTCCAGGCGGCACGCGGAGCGCGGCAAGGCGCTGGTGAACTGGGTGTGCATGGTCGCCGCTCCGTCGAAGAGCCTGTCCGACGGCGCGGGATGGAACCGTCCCGGCCTGCTCGAAGAGGTGCTGCCGCACCTCGTCGAGTGGGACTTCGGCTGGCTGAACCCCGGCGTCATGGTCGCGCGCAGTCCCCGCATCCTGCGTTATCCGATGGCCGACCGCGACCCGCTCCCGCATTGGGGTGAGGGCAGGGTCACGCTGCTCGGTGACGCCGCCCACCTCATGTATCCGATCGGCGCCAACGGCGCCTCCCAGGCCATCCTCGACGGCATCACGCTCGCCGCCGAACTCGCGCGAGGTGAGGACGTGGCCGCCGCCCTGCAGCGGTACGAAGCCGCCAGGCGCCCCGCCACGACGGCCATCATTCTCGCCAACCGGAACATGGACGGCGCCGAGCGCGGCATCGCCGGGCGTACGAACCACGACAAGGCCGCCGAACTCGCGACCATCACTCACCGTTACCGGATGACCGTGGAGCAGCGGCAGTCCCACGCCTGAGCGCACGGGACCGCGCCGGCCACAGGTGGCCACAGCAGGCCGGGGCCGCCCTCGTTCCCCGGGTGGGTGCTCTGCCGGGTGCGACCGGCGTACCCCGCGCTGGAAGCGGATATCGCCGGGAAACGTGCCCGGTGAATTGTTGAAATCCCCGGATCGCCCGGTCTTGCGGCATTGCGAATTCGCGGACGTCGCCGGATCGATTTCGATATAGCGCACGACGGCACGGCATTCTGACAACGCATTTATAGAATGCCGATCTGGGGCGTCGATATTCGGTTTTGACCATGCCGGTGCGGCCCGGCGCGGCTTCAGCGGCGGACCTCGGCGGTGCGGAACAGTCTCCCCGTCCGTTCGTGTCTCTGCTTCTCGTCCTTAAGACGAATCGCGCCGCGGAAAGGTGACACGCGGCGGGCCGGCGGGTGGTGTCCGCCGAGGGGCGGACACCACCACTCGTCCGGGGCCGCTACGGGTGGCCGGGCCGCCCGGTGCCTACACCTCTTGTGTCCTGCGCCTCTGTGCACTGCGCCTCTGTGTCCTGTGCCCTGCGTCCTGTGCTGGGTGGTGAGGGCGCGAGCGCGTCGAGGTGCTCCGGCTCGAACTTGACGTCCAGGGCCAGGAATGCTCGCTGTTCACCCGGGACATCGAGAACGAGCTGCTGAGCGGAGTCGGCGCGCCGCCCCGGCTCGCCCGCGCCGGGACCTCACCGCATGCGCGTCGCCGTCCCGCTGCCCGCCGGCCGGCGGGCCAGCTCGGACACGGCGGTCCGCGCCGCGGCCAGCGAGTCCGCCGCCAGGGGCTTGAAGTGCGCGAGGGCGGGCACGTCCGAGGCCCGGGTCATCTCGGCATGGACGAAGTGCAGGTTCTCCGGCGCCACGCCCAGCTCGGTGAAGTAGGCCCTCAGATAGGGCGTCTGGAAGTCGAAGTCCTCCCGTGGCGTGCCCGGCGCGTAGCAGCCGCCGCGGGCGGTGACCACCACCACGGTCGTCTCCCGGAGCAGCCGGTCGCCCGTGCCGGGGTCGACGAACGCCCCGGGGAAGGTCACCCGGTCGATCCACGCCTTGAGGGACGCGGGCACGGAGAAGTTGTACATAGGGACGCCGATCAGCACCGTCTCCGCCGCGCGCATCTCTTCGATCAGCGGGAGGGTCAGCGTCCACTCGCGCTCCTCGGCGGGGCCGGCGGTCATCTCCGCCACCTTCTGCAGCGGAACCGCTCCGTGCCGCTCCACCCGGATGCCGAGGGAGACGAAGGCCGGGGAGACCAGCGGGACCGGGTCGGCGGCGAGGTCGCGGTATCGGTACCCGTCGCTCCCGTGAAGACACCGCCACGTGTCCGCGTAGAACGCCGTCAGCTCCCTGGTGATCGAATCGCCGCAGCCGCTGGCGCTGGCGTCCATGTGCAGCAGGGACGTCACGCGCCCACCCCCTGTCGCCGCGAGTGCATCGTGAGCTCCTCTCTGGATACTGTCCGTCACCATCTATGACGCTCCGTGTTCACCAGAGGTGACCGGACACCCACGCTCGGTCTTCCACGGAGTACGCGGCGGAGGACGTGGCACCGCGCCGGTGGGTAGGGTCCTGAGCCCGTGACATCGCATTCGGATCCGCGCGTACGTCCGTCGGGACCGGAATGGGTCGCGGTGCGGCGACGGCTGGACGGGCACCGGCACGAGCTGGCCGTCGCGGCGGATCGGCTCTATCCCGGGACGGCCAGGGCCGGATCGACCCGCCTGCTCACCCGGGACGGCTTGACTGCGACCCCATGGACCCTGGCCACGCCGCTCGACCTGCGCGAGGTGCGGCTCGGCTGGGTGGAGGACGCTCCCGCGCCCACCGTCACGGGCCGCGAACCGGAGGCGGCGGCCCTGCTGCCGGAGGGCGCCGACGCCTACCCGGACGCGCTGGGGGCGCTCGCCCGCCCCCGGCTCTTCGAGGACCGCGTCTGCTACCGGCTGCTGGACGTCGCCTGGCCCGGCCTGACCTTCACCCGCGCACGCTATTTCGACGGCGTGAGCGTGGGGGAGGCCGCAGCCCACGAGCTCGCCGCGTACGAGCTCGCCGGGCAGGGCTTCGGAGGCACGGGGTTGGGCGGGTATGAGCCCGCCGGTCAGGGGGTCGCCGGGCAGGAGTCCGGTGGGGAAGGGTCCGGCGGGCGCGAGTTCGCCGGGCATGAGCCTGCCGGTCAAAGGGTTGCCGGGCAGGAGTCCGACGGGCAGGAGTCCGGCGGGGAGAGGTTCGGCGGACAGGTGTCCGGTGGGCATGCGCTCACCGGGCACGGGGACGCCGGGGGCCGGCTGCCGTTCCGTGGGCTCGTGGGCGACCCCACCGACCTGCGCCGGCGGCCCGCGCTCTGCGCGATCTCCACCCTCACGCTGCGCCACGACCGCCGTACGGGGGAGGCGTCGTTCGTGCTGCACTGGCGTGACCCGGCCAGGGTGGCGCACGGCGGCGGGCTCTTCCAGGTCATGCCGGTCGGGGTGTTCCAGCCCGCGCACGAGTCCGTGGGAGCGGAGAAGGCCGACCTCGACCTGTGGAAGTGCATGGTCCGCGAGTACGCGGAGGAGTTCCTGGGCCGGGGAGAGGAGTACGGTGACGGCTTCGACTACGCGAGCTGGCCGCTCTACCGGCTGCTGACGGACGCACGCGAGGACGGGCGGGTGCGTTCCCACGTGCTGGGCGTGGGCGTCGATCCGCTGACGTTCGCGACCGACTTCCTCATGGTGACCGTGCTGGAGGCGGAGACGTTCGACGCGGCCTTCGGTGAGGTCGCCGCCGCCAACAGCGAGGGCCGGATCGTCGGCCGGGTTCCGTTCGACGCGGAGACCGTGCGCCGGCACGTCCCCGACGAGCCGATGCAGGCGGCGGGCGCGGCCGTGCTGGACCTCGCCTGGCGGCACCGCGAGGCGCTGCTGCGGTAACGCGAACGCCGTCCCCACCGGCCGGTCGGGCCGAGGGGGACGGCGTGTCGGGAGAGGACGGTCAGCTCGCCGAGGTGAGCGCGCCGGTGCCGCCCACGATGGGCAGCGTCACCGTGCTCTTCGTGGTGTCGAGGTGCAGCCGGGCGCCGGGAGCGGGCCGGATGGTGTACTCGTAGTCGCTCGACAGCAGCACGACCCCGACGCGGTGCCCCGCGGGGAAGACGTAGTCGTGCGGCTGCAGGTCGAAGTCGAGGCTGTAGGGCGAGCCCGGCTTGACCGGTTCGGTCCGCGAGATCGACTTGCGGTTCTGCGGGTCGATCCAGCCCCGGGTGATGATCTTCGCCTTGCCGTTCTCGTCGTAGTCCACGACCAGCGCCGTGACGTTCGCCGCCGGCTGGTCGAAGGACATCCGCAGCGAGACCCGCGGGGTGCCGCTGAGCCTGGCCGGTGCCGCCAGCGCCGCCGACTTGTACGCCAGGCGGTTCGGCGAGGTGACCGCGTCGGCGAGGGTCTGCGCCGGCTTCGTGGCGTCGTCGACGATCGTCTCGGTGACCGGCTTGCCCTTCCGGGTCTTGTCCGGGGTGAGGAGGCCGGCCGCGCCGCCGTCGCCGGGGGCCAGGTTGAGCTCGGTGTCCTTGGCGGCGGGGTCGGGCCACTCGGCGTACTGGACCAGGGTCTTGTCCTCGCGCTGGACCAGGGCGCGGGGGTCGTTCTCC
Source organism: Microbispora sp. CL1-1 (assembly GCF_012034195.1). Classification (NCBI taxonomy): domain Bacteria; kingdom Bacillati; phylum Actinomycetota; class Actinomycetes; order Streptosporangiales; family Streptosporangiaceae; genus Microbispora; species Microbispora sp. CL1-1. Next base: position 12,346 of record NZ_JAATEK010000023.1, on the reverse strand, counting down.
ACGCCGTTCTGCTGATCCCACAGATAGCGGGTGAACCAGCGGTTGAGCACGTCGACGCTGGGGGAGCCGCCGTGCCCGCCCTGGTGCAGGTAGATCTTGTGCGGCACCCCGCGCGCCTTGAGCGCCTCATACCACTGCGCGGCCTGCTTGGTCTTGACGTTCCAGTCGTTGAGGCCGTGGGCGACCAGCACCGCGGCGTGAACCTTGTTCACGTCGTTCATGTAGTTGCGCTCGTCCCAGAAGGCGTTGTAGTCGCCGGTCTCGCGGTCCTGCGCCTTCGCGAGCTGCTCGATGACGCTCCGGCAGATCTGCTGGTCCGCGCGCGTGTAGACGTACTCCGCGAGCACGTCGGTGTCCTCGCCCTGGTAGCCGCCGGCGGCCACGACGGCGCCGTTCGCCCGGTAGTAGTCGTACCAGCTGGAGATCGCCGAGATCGGCACGATGGCCTCCAGCCCCTTGACGCCGGTGCTCGCGACCGCGTTGGGCAGGGTGCCGTTGTACGAGGTGCCGATCATGCCGACCTTGCCGGTCGTCCACGTCGCCCTGACCTCCTGGCCGGAGGCGTCGTACGCCTTCGCGCGGCCGTTCAGCCAGTCGACGACGGACTTGGCGCCGATGGTCTCGTTGCGCCCGCCGGTCGTCGGGCAGCCGTCGGACTGGCCGCTGCCCAGCGACTCGGCGTGGACCACCGCGAAACCGCGGGGCAGCCAGTTTGACTCGTGGCTGGTGCTGATGACCGGCTGCGGGCCGGTCGCCGTGAGGGACGCGTCCGCGCCGCCGGCGCCGGAGTCGTCCGCCGCCGCCGCGGCCAGGCGCTCGTCGTTGGCCGGGTCGAGCCGCTTGCCGCCGCGGTCCTGCCAGCCCTTGCCCGGGCGGACCGCCTGGTGGAGCTCGTGGTCGACGTCGTGGTTGGTGATGTCGTTGCCGCCAGCGTAGTAGGGGCTGACCTCGTACACGATGGGCGACTTCAGACCGGCCGTCTCGGTCTCCCGCAGGCGGGTGACCTCGGCGTGCACCCGGTCGTTGCGCCCGTCGCCGTCGCTGTCGACCGGGGTCTCGACCCACACCTCCTCGCGGATCCAGTCGTTCCTGTTGGACGAGAACACCGGCTGGGCCATGCCGTCCTGGATCACCGGTCCGACGGGGGCGGCCGCGCCCGCCGGGGCCGCGTTCACGGCGAGCCCCGTGACGGTGGTGGCGACGGCCAGGCCCAGCGCCGCGGCGCTGCGGCGTGCGGCACCCGTACGGCGTGACGCGGCCGGCGGGAGGGGACCAGGCGTCACCCGGGGCGATGAGGACATCGGCAAACCTTCCATGAACGATCAGGGAGACTCGGGCCGGGAGATTCGGCCCGCAGTGGGCGATGCTAGGGACGTAAATGTGGAATGTCTTCGTACGACCGCTCTGTCTTGATCGCGACAATTTTCGACACATGTCGAAATCGGTGTCCGCCGATGAGAAGCTCACAAATCCGGACGGCGAACGGTGAGCGCGACCTGCCTGCGCCGGAGTGGCGTCAGTAGCCGTAGCGGCTCTTCAGGTGCCGCCAGACGTCGCGCAGCATCCACGCGTCGAACTCGGTGATCGACGTGGCCGAGCCCGCCTTCATGAGGAAGCAGCACTGCCCGGCCGGGGTCCAGTCGTAGAAGTCGTCCAGGCCGAAGCTGTGCCCGATCTCGTGGAGGAGGATGTGGATGTCGTCGCTGCCGAGGTTGTCCACCAGATACTCGCTGCCGACGCGCTGTCCCCAGGCGCCTCCCATGCCGCCGCTCATGCCCTCGGTGAGCCACAGCGACATGTCGTAGTGGTGGGAGGGGCCGCCCGGGCAGTTCGGGTAGGCGCCCGACTGGTCGAACAGGCGTCCGCACGGCTCGGCGCACTGCGGCGCGTTCTCGCTCAGGTCGCCGACGTACACGTCCACCGAGTCGTCGCTCCACTGCAGCAGTGAGCGGTCGCGTACGGCCCAGCCGACCACCTTCACCGGCACGTCCGCGTACGGCCAGCCGTTGTGCCCCGCCATCACGTCCGTCCACTTCTTGAACGACCTGGCAAGCGCGGCCTCGATCTTGTCGCGCAGTTCGGCGGTGACCGGGGCCCCGGAGTCCCAGCGGACGCAGTAGTTGACGCTGCCGCCGTTGGCGATGATCTGGTCCCAGGCGTAGTTGCGATAGCCGTACAGGTCGGGGTTGGCGGACTCGGCGTGCCGCCGGACCTCGTCGAGCGGCGCGACCAGGTCGGCGGGCGGGCTCCAGGTGCTCTGCTGCCCGGTGATGTCGGCGAGCGCCTTGATCTCCAGCAGTCCGACCGACGCCTGACCGCTCTGCAGGACGACGCGCAGCCGGGTGGTGGTGACGGCGGGGAACGTGACGGTGTTGTAGGTGTCGGCCGCGATGGGGTAGGTGGCGGGAATGTCGACGTACGCCGATCCGTTCCAGCTCTCGAGCTTCCAGGAGGCCGGCAGCCGGACGCCGCCTCCGTCGTCGAAGAAGTAGACCTGCACTGAGGAGATCGTCTGGGCGGACGGCCAGGTCAGCAGGGCCCACTGTTCACCGGCCTCGGGCCAGGTGCCCCAGCGGCGGTTCTGCCTGTCGTCGGAGCGGGCCGGCTCGATGCCGTCGTTGACGGCGGCCACGCTCTCCCAGGGCGAGGTGTAGGAGGCCGAGGCGGTGGCAGACGGGGCGACGTCCACGACGGCGGCGTCGGCGTGCGCGGGCGCCAGCAGGAAGCCTGCGACCAGCGCGAAAACGGCGAGCAGTCGCCTCATGCCTGTCTCCTTCGCGGCTGCGCGCTCACCGGCCGCTGTCGGGGGAAGTGCTGTGGAGCGGGAGTGATCCGAGTTTTTTCCGCCACAAAAGGGGTGTCAAGTCCCTATCCGGAACGATGTGACGGAGGGGGTCGCGAGCCGGCAGGGCTCCCGCTAAAGATGACCCGGTGAATTCGGGATAAATCGCTGATTTTAGGATGATCTGGTTGTTTGAGGATGACGAGGTGGTTTTCGGGATGACGGCGCGTGGATGACAGGGGGGCCGGGGGGCCGCCCGCTCCGCATGACGGGGTGGTCCGGGGTGAGTCCGTGGTCTGCGATGAGCCGGCGGGTCGCGACGGCCCGGTGGCCGGGGACGGGGCGCGGCCGAAGGACGACGCGGCACTGCGGAGCCCGGTGAAGCAGCGACGGGACCACGCCCGGTCCGCCACGTGGACACGTCGCCTGGCGGTCACCGCGCTGGTGCTGGCCGCGCTCAACCTCCGCCCTGTGGTCACCAGCCTCGGGCCCGTGCTGGAAGAGGCCCGTGCCGCCCTCGGGATGAGCGGCACCATCGCCGGGCTGCTGACGTCGGTGCCGGCGGTGTGCTTCGCGCTGGTCGGCTCGGCCGCGCCGCGCCTGGCCCGCCGCTTCGGACCGGACGGTGTCGTCTTCGCCGGGATGGCGGCGGTCGCGCTCGGGCTCGCCGTGCGGCCGTTCGTCGGCACCACCCCGGTCTTCCTCACGCTGAGCGGTCTCGCGCTGGCCGGGATCGCGGTCGCCAACGTGCTGCTGCCGGTCGTGGTCAAGCAACGCTTTCCCGACAAGGTCGGCATGATGACCGGCCTCTACTCCATGGCCCTCAATCTCGGCGCCTCGACCGCCGCCGCCGTCACCGTCCCGCTCGCCGGTGCGTTCGGTGGTGACTGGCGTGCCGGGCTCGGCGCCTGGGCCGTCCTCGCCGCCGTCGCCGTGCCGCCCTGGGCCGCCCTCGCCCGGGACGGCAGGAGGCAGGCCGGGCACCAGGCCGGGCACCAGGCAGGGCAGCGGACCGGGCGAGAAGCCACGCCGGGGGCCGAGCGGGCGGCGCGCGGGGACGCCCCCGCGGAGGCCGGAACGGCCGTACGGGTGGCACGCAGCCCCGTGGCCTGGGCGCTCGCGCTCTTCTTCGGCCTGCAGTCCAGCTCGGCGTACGTGATCATCGGCTGGCTGCCTCAGATCTTCCGCGACGCCGGGCTGTCCGCCGAGACCGCCGGTCTGCTGTTCGCCGTCACCTCGGTGCTCGGGGTGCCGCTGTCCTTCCTGCTGGCCGCCGTCGCCGGCCGGTTGCGGAACCAGAGCGGCATCGCGGTCCTGCTCGGTGCGTTCGGGCTCGCCGGGTACGCCGGGGTGTGGGCGGCCCCCGCCGCCGCGCCCTGGCTGTGGGCGGTGCTCCTCGGCGTGGCCAACTGCGCCTTCCCGCTGGTGCTCACCATGATCGCCATGCGGGGCAGGGACGGCGCGACCGTGATCCGGCTGTCCGCCTTCGCGCAGAGCGTCGGCTATCTGCTGTCGGTCCCCGGGCCCATCCTCGTCGGAGCGCTCTACCAGCACACCGGCGGCTGGCACGGGCCGCTTGCCCTCGTGGTCTGCCTCATGGCGGCGCAGACCGCGGCCGGATACTTCGCGGGCCGCGACCGGCAGGTCTGACCTCTCGTCGCTCCTCCGGCCATCGCGGGAGACGTGCGGCAGCAGGCCTTCGTCGCGCGGAAAATCGTTGGACGGCGGCGTACGCCCATGGCGATCGTGGGGAGCATGCGTCAGGAGGAGATCTGGAACACCGAAACCGCCCAGAACTACGACACGCCGGGCGCCGGGATGTTCGCGCCCGAGGTCCTCGGACCGACCGTCGATCGCCTCGCCGAACTCGCGGGTGACGGGCGGGCGCTCGAATTCGCCATCGGAACCGGCCGTGTGGCCGTGCCGCTCGCCGAGCGTGGCGTACCCGTCACCGGCATCGAGCTGTCACGTCCGATGGTCGAGCAGCTCCGTACGAAGGTGGACGAAGCAACGATCCCGGTCGTCATCGGCGACATGGCGAGCGCCACCGCCCCGGGGGAGTACGCGCTCGTCTACCTCGTCTACAACACGATCTCGAACCTGCTGACCCAGGCCGAGCAGGTCGCGTGCTTCCGCAACGCCGCGCGCCACCTGACCCCCGGAGGCCGCTTCGTGATCGAGCTCTGGGTGCCGGAGCTGCGAAAGCTGCCACCGGGCCAGGAGGCCGTGGTCTGGCATCAGGAGCCCGGCTACATCGGCCTGGACACCTACGACCTTTTGCGGCAGCACGTCGTGTCGCACCATTTAAGGTTCGACGAGAGCGGACAGGCCCGGCTGTTTCGCAGCCCCCACCGCTACATCTGGCCGGCCGAGCTCGATCTCATGGGCCGGCTCGCCGGGTTCGAGCTGGAAAGCAGGCACGCGGACTGGATCGGCACCGAGTTCACCGCGGAATCGCGTTCGCACGTTTCCGTCTATCGCATGCCGCCCGGTCGGACCTCGTCCCGATAACGGAATCGCGTATTTGCGGCGGGGCCCCTGGGAATTCACTTCTCCTCGGCGGCGGACGAAATGCGGACGAGCGGGCCGTGCCGCCCCCGGCAGGGGAGAGCCCCACGAGGCGGCTGCCTCATGGGGCGAGGGTCCGGCAGGTTCGATGTGCGGTTATCCGGTCCTTGCTGCTGTTGCTGCCTCACTCTCCCCGCAGCTGATGCCGCTACCGCGGTCCGAATTCCTCGAATCGGCTGCGCTCGAGGCCGCGGTCTTCCATGCGTCCGCGTTCCTCGAACCGGCTGCGCTCGCGTCCGCGCTCTTCGAACCGGCCGCGGTCTTCCATGCGCCCGCGCTCTTCGAAGCGTCCTCGATCGAGGCCGCGGTCTTCGAACCGGCCGCGTTCCTCGAATCGGCCGCGCGGTTCCATGCGCCCGCGCTCTTCGAATCGGCCGCGCGGTTCCATGCGCCCGCGTTCCTCGAAGCGTCCGCGTTCCTCGAACCGCCCGCGCGGTTCCATGCGCCCGCGCTCCTCGAACCGCCCGCGTTCACGTCCGCGGTCTTCGAACCGTCCGCGTTCCTCGAACCGCCCGCGCGGTTCCATGCGTCCGCGCGTGCGCTCTTCGAACCGCCCGCGCTCGCGTCCGCGCTCTATGCGTCCGCGCTGCTCTATGCGTCCGCGCTCGCGGATGCGTACGCGACCGCGGTCGCCGTACGTCCGGTAGCGCTCACGGCCACGGCACCTGCCTCCGGGGCAGGGCTGTGTCGGGCTCTGCATGATCTGTGCGGTGCTGCCGGCCGCGTAGACCGGCTGCGTCTGCATCGTCACCGGGACGATGAGGGCCGACGCTGTGATCGCGCCAGCAGCGAGTGCTTCCTTGAGCATGAGTATCACTCCGTCGACTCCGTGACCGTCACCCGGGAAACCCGGATGCGCGGAGCGCGAATCGATCCATCGAACCTTGGATCCAGACCCTGATTCTCACGCTAGAGGTAACAAAAGGCCCCGTCACCCAGAAGTGCGCAAAACAACAGCTTTCCGCTGGAGAAAACAAACGGCATCGGAGATGTTGTCGGCCCGTTTCCCCGCGCCGATGATTCCTTTGCCCGGCCGGCTGGAATCCTGCCGTTTCATTGAGGCGCATTGGTTGCGATCGCCCATGATCGACCGGATCCCTGTCTCTGCCCCCTTACCGATTATTACGGTTGATCGCTGACCGAAACCGCGCGGGTTCTCGAGGTTGCCGTGACCACTGCCGAGGAAGCGGAGCTCGGGCGGCTCCATGCGCCGCCCGGCCCGGCCGGCGGCCGGAACCGTGTCCGGGCCGGGCAGGCGGCACCGCGAGCCCGCGCGGCGCGGCCGGTCATTCCGGTTCTGGGACCACGTCACGCCCGCCGCCCCTGGCAGGCGCCGCCGTACGCGTACGCGGCAGGACGGCGACGGCGATGAGGACGGCGCAGGCCAGGAGCGCGGCGCTGAGCGTCATGCCGAGCGCGTATCCCTCGGTGAGGCCCTCGATCGTGGTGCTCGCACCGGTGCGCGCGTGGGCGGCCGTACCGAGAGCGGCCAGCCCGAACGACGCGCCGATCTGGCGTGAGCTGGACAGGAGACCGGAGGCCATGCCCGTCTCGCTCGGCGCCACGCCCACGGTGGCGGCGGAGACGACCGGTCCGAGGCAGAGCCCGAATCCGATGCTGGTGACCAGCGACGGGCCGAGGACGTCGGCGAGGTAGGAGCCGTCGGCGCTGATGAAGCCGAACCAGGCGAACCCGGCCGCGGTCACCAGCCCACCGATGATCAGCATGGTGCGGAGCGGCAGGCGGTAGCCGAGTTTGATGGCGGTCGTCGCGCCGGCGATGACGCCGATCGCGAAGGGCAGCAACTGGATCCCGGCCACGGTCGGGCCGGCTCCGAGCACCTGCTGGAGATAGAGGGACGCGAAGTAGAAGGACGACGCCATGGCGGCGCCGAGCAGGAGGTTGTAGGAGTTGGCGCCGGCGACCGAGCGGTCGGCCAGCAGTCCGAGCCGGATCAGCGGGTCGCGGGTGGTGGTCCGCTCGACGCGGACGAACGCGGCCAGCAGGGCGATCGCGGCCACCAGGGTCGTCAGGGTGACGGGCGAGGTCCATCCGTACTGGTCGGTGCGGACGACGCCGAACACGAGCAGGATCATGCCCGCCGTCGCAAGGACGGCGCCCAGCACGTCGGGACGGCGATCGGGAGCCGTGGGCGGAGCACCGGTGACACCCCGCCAGGCCAGGGCCAGCGCGACGGCGGCCATCGGGACGCTGACGAACATCACCCAGCGCCAGCCCGCGTACTGGGTGAGCACACCGCCGATCAGGACGCCGAGGGCGCCGCCGGCGGCGTTCACCGCGCTCCATATGCCGTAGGCGCGGACGCGGGCCTTGCCGGTGGGGAAGGTGACGGTCAGCACCGCCAGCGCGGCCGGAGACAGCGCGGCGGCCCCGATGCCCTGCAGGGCGCGGCCGGCCACCAGTTGGCCGGGCTCCTGCGCGAAGCCGCCGGCGAGGGAGGCGAGGCCGAAGACGGCGAGCCCGACCATCAGGACCCGCTTGTGGCCGTAGCGGTCGGCGATCTTCCCGCCCAGCAGGAGCAGGCCGCCGAAGGTGAGGGCGTAGGCGTGGATCACCCAGGTCAGCCCCACCGGGCTGAAGCCGAGGCCAGCGGCGATCCGCGGAAGCCCGAGGTTCACGACCGACAGGTCCACCGACACCATGAACTGCACGACGGCCACCGCGGCGAGGGTGAGCCCCTGCCGGGCGGCCGTACGAGCGAGCGGTCGTCCGCTTGCTGATCGCGTGTCTGTCACCGTTCCTCAGTCCTCCGGCAGGTTTCGAGGGGATAGTTTTCGTACACGTACTGAAAGTACATCGGAACCGGCTCGGGTGTCGACGGCGGGAGCCTCGGTTGGCGTGAGGGAGCGGCCGGACGGAATGATGGGACGGTGTCCCGACGCAATGCCCCGCATGGCCGAACCGGCCGTCCACCGGTGACCTCACGAGCGCAGATCCTGGACGCGGCCCGGCGGCTCATCGATAGGGACGGCTGGGAGAAGCTGAGCATCCGCCGGCTGGCCGCCGAGCTGGGCATCGGGACGATGACGCTCTATCACCACGTGCGGGACAAAGAAGACCTGCTGCTCCTGCTGATCACCGAATACGCCGACCAGGTCCCGCGCCCCGACCTGCCCGGCGACCCGCGCGACCGCATCATCGCGACCGCCACCCTGATCCACGACGCCCTCGCGGCCTGGCCATGGGCCGCGGAGGTCCTCACGGCCGACGGGTTCGTCGGCCGGCTCGGCGAATCGGTGTGGATGGTCGAGGCCGTCGTGGCCGGAGCCATCGACCACGGATGCACGCCCGAACAGGCCGTGCACCTCTTCCGCCACATCTGGTACTACACGGTCGGCGAGATCCTCGTCCGCGCCCACTCCGCCCGCCAGCCGGCGGACGCCGGCCGCGGCCCCCTCTTCAGCGGTCTCGACGCGTCGCGGATGCCGCACCTGGTCGCCATCGGCGACCTGTGGCGGACGCTGTCCGCGCAGGACACCTACGCCCAGGGGCTACGGGCCCTCGTCGACGGGCTGCTCGCCCAGGCCGTGCCGGACACGACGAGCCAGGCGGCGTCCGCGCGGCAGGGTGAATAACCCCCCTGCTCCCGTCCGGACGCCCGTCAGCGGCGCGGGCAGGCGTGGACGGCCGGGGCGGCCCGCGCCTATCCCGCCCGACGATGCCTCGTCGGCGGCACCCTCAGGCCGGCAGAGCCTCGCTCGATACCATCCTGGTTCGTGGTGGACTGGAGGCTCCGGCCGGCGTCGGCGGCGGACGTGGAGGCGGTCGCCGAGCTGCGGGCCGTGGTGCTTCGTCCTGATCTTGAGCGGCTCGGCCGCTACGACGATCAGCGCGTACGGCAGCGGCTGCGCGACGGATACACGCCGGCGCACACCTGGACGATCGAGGCGAACGGTGCCGTGGCCGGGTGTGTGGCACTGCGACCGGCCGACGGCGCCTACTGGCTGGAGCACTTCTACCTGGCCCCGGCCCTGCAGGGCAGGGGGATCGGGTCCGCCGTGCTGGGCGGCCTGCTGGAGCGGTGTGACCGGGAAGACGCCCTGATCCGGCTGAACGTGCTGCGGGGGAGTGCGGCCCGGCGGCTGTACGAGCGGCACGGGTTCACGGTCGAGGCCGAGGACGAGGTGGACGTGTTCATGGTGCGCGAGCCGGCCCCGGCTGCGCCCGTTCATTGAGGGGCGTCCGGTCGCCGCGCGCATTCCGGCGTCGAATGAGTGCCGCGCCTCGGCAGGCCGTCGCTATAGCCTGGGGTCCCTATGCGTCACGCTCGGATGCGTACCATCCCCCTCGGCCTTGCCGCCGTACTCGCCGGAGTCCTGTTCCTCCCGGCCTGCGGATTGCAGTGGGCCGCTGCGTGGCGCGACGGCCTCGGCTCCGAAGGCTCGCCCCATGACCCCTCATGCGGGGCCCCGTCCACCGATACGCCGATCACCTCCGGGGATTTGGAGAGGGACGGCGTCGCGATAACCGGCCTGAGCGTACGGTCCCGCAACTGCCGGTTCTCCGCCGGGTTCCAGGTCACCAACCACGAGGCCGAACCCTTCACGTACACCGTCACCTTCGCATTCGTGTCCCGCTCCGGAGCGGTGCTGTCGAACGCGGAGCAGACGGTGCCGGCGGTCGAGCCCGGTCAGACCGTGCAGGGCATGGTCACTATGGGCGGGCTTCCTCCGCAGGAATACACCGTGGGGGGCGTGCACGTCGCCAAGGTCAGAAGCGTCCCGGCGGACGAGGCGCCCGATCCGGCAGGTCTCTGCCCGCCCTCGGGCGTCCGCGTCACACTGGGCAATGGTGACGCCGCCATGGGGCTCCGCGTCGTGGGTCTCCATCTGGAGAACTGCTCGACCCGCGCCTACCACCTCGACGGCTACCCGCAGCTCCAACTCCTCGACGAGGACAGAAAGCCGGTCACCGGCATCGAGGTCCTGCACGGTGGCGGCGGCATCTCCACCGTGACCGGCTTCGACGATCCGCCCCGGCCGGTGACCCTGAAGCCGGGCCAGAGCGCGTCCGCCGGCCTCATGTGGCGCAACACCGTCACCGACGGCACTTCAGTGCACCTGCCGTACGTCAGGGTGAACGCCAAGGCCGGTGCTCCTCCCCTGATGCTGACGCCGGAGCTCGATCTCGGCACCACCGGGAAGCTCGGCGTCAGCCCCTGGAAGAAGGACAAGCTCCCATAGTTCCTGTCTTCGGCCCGCGGCCCTGGGGAGCCGAGGACGACGGGCGGGGTATCGGGGCCCGCCGTCACCCAGCCGGAACCGCCGCCCAGCGGGACCGCCGTCGTCTCGGCGATGCCAGGGAGCGCCGAGGACGCGCCGAGCAGCGGGCTGTACAACTCGGTCGAGATCCGGTCGCCGACGTCGGGTGGAGGCGGCGAACGAGCGTGCTTCCGCCCCCATGGGAGCGCGCCCCGAAATCGGCAACGGCGCACGCCTGTCTCCCGGCGCCCGGTCCGCTCAGCGGACCGGATCCGCCCACGGTTTCCGGCCTTTCGCCATACTCGGGGTTCCACCGCGCTACCTCCGGTATCGGCATGGTCGTGTGATCCCGTATGTAGCACCGGCGCGAACTTTGGCGATATCTCACCAGGGCGCAAATCGGCAGAGGAGATGGAGGTCATTATCAACCTGTCATGGATTGAATTGCTGATCTTGCTACTGGCGGTGGTCTTGATATTTTTCCTGATTCTCAGACGTCGCAGAGGTGTAGGAGGTGAGACTCGGCATCCCTCCGGCGAGCGCCAGGCAAATAGTCGTGGGCGCAGCACATTGACCACCGTTGCTGAAATTGCTGGAATCATCAGTGCGATTGCCGCGATTGTGGCGCTACTCGTGTCGCGCTGACTCGACGAGCCCCCTGGTGAGCGGCCGACGCGCGGGCTGATGCCGGCCGCGATGTCACCTGCATGTACGTCGGTGGTCTGCGCCGGGGGCCCTGCCGACCCCGGAGAAGACCCGTCCATGGACGCTGACGCGGTGCGGCGAGCATTCCTCGTATGTTTCGCGACCATTGTCGTGACTCGTGAATTCTGTGTAGGGGAGTGGAAGGCTGGGTGCCATGAGCGATGTCGACGTGGAGCGCATCGCCGAGCTGTTGAACGAGCGGAACCATATCGACGAGAAGATCGCAGCGCTCATCCAGCGTCCTATGACCTCGGGCCACCTGGGCGAGTGGATCGCGGCGCAGGTCTTCGGAATCGAGCTGGAGACCTCGGCCGTAGCCGCTGCGATCGACGGTCGGTTCACGTCTGGTCCATTGCGCGGCCGGACTGTCAATGTGAAGTGGTACCTCAAGCGTGAGGGCCTGCTGGACGTTACCGAGCGGACGGAGCTGGACTACTACCTCGTCTTCACGGGGCCCGCGTCGCCGGCGGCATCGTCGAGGGGCGGCGTTCGCCCCTGGTGTATCGAGTCGGTGTACTTGTTCGACGCCAAGCAATTGCTGGTGGAGCTCCGCGCGCGCGGAGTCAAGATTGGGGTCGCCTCCAGTGTTCGCGCCGCGCAGTGGAAGACGGCCGAGATCTACCCCCGTGCGAGCAATCCGATCCTGGCTGTGGCCCCAAGGCAAGCGGAGCTGCTGCGACTCTTCGCACTTCGATGAGACTGCCCGGCACTTGCGATTCCTGCCTTGTGAGGTTGCACCATCGAAGGGGTGCGGCTCCGGCAGAAATGTCACGCTGGAGACATGGGCAGGGCACCGAATCACGCGAGCATCCGCCCGTACGCGGTTCTCCGTGCGCGGGAGGAGCTGTCCGGGCCTGCGGGTGGGGTCGTAGTACGGGCGCCGGCGCGGGGGACACCCGTCGTATGGCCCGATCTACGACCATGAGCTGGTGGGCGAACCACTGGTGAGGCCTTCCCGCGTCGAGCTTCTGGAAGTTCATCAACTCCGCCTCGTCGAGGCCGCTGCACCATGGGTCTCACCCGAAGACCATGCGGCCATGAACCGCATATGGGACCAGGCGGTTCAGGC